>PXDB01000097.1 GCA_003565155.1 Nitriliruptoraceae bacterium
ACCCACCGTCAATGCCCGGTTGGATGACGAGCTCGCGGCTCTGCTCGAGCAGCGCGCCGATCGTGACGGTGTCCACAAGTCCGACATCGTTCGTGAAGCGTTGCGGGCCTACCTCGTATGAACGCTGCGCCCCGTCACCGGCCAGCCGAACCCTCCCGGTGACGGATCGCGTTCCCGTGGCCAGCCCGACCACACATCGCCGTGACGATGCGCAGGTGGCTTGCGGATCCTGGTCGTTCCAGGCCGCTCGTAACGGCGAGCGGCGATACCTGGATGCTTGGATGGTGCACCAACGAACGACCTGCGGGCTGGCGAGGGCGCGGTGGCCATCCAGAGGGCAACGATCGCCGGTCTGGTCGTCGCCCTCTGGGCTCCACTGGCCTACCACCTCGCTGTCGGGCCGCTGCTGCTCGAGCCACGGCTCGACATCGAGGTTCGGGCACTGCTCGGGTACTCGATCATGTGGGTGCTAGCCGCCGCCGTCATCGGCCTCACGGTGGCTTAGGAGCGGCTCCCGGTGGCCAGCATCGGTCTACGGCCCTTACCGGCGCGGCTCACACTGCTCGCAATCGGCATCGGTGTCCTGCTGTCACTGCTCGTGCCCGTGCTCTCACACACAGCACACACCCTGGATCGGACGGGTGAGGGTGCACTGGTCGAGGTGGCGGCCAGCGTGCCCGTGACCGTGCTCATCTTGGGGATCATCACCGCCGCGGTGACCGAGGAGGTGCTGTTCCGCGGCTACGCGCTGGAACGGCTGCGGCAGCTCACCGGACGCTGGTGGCTGGCCGGGCTCATCCGCGTGGGGGTGTTCACCGTTATCCACCTGCCCAGCTGGGGTGTGGCGCATGCTCTCGGTGTGGTCCTGCCGTCGGGCGCGGCCCTGACCGTGCTCGAGATCTGGAAACGCAACCTGCCGTTGGTGATCCTCGTCCACCCGGTGATCGATGCGCCACTGATCGTGCTCGCGCTCGTCGGATGATCAACGCCGCTCACCCCTGCCGCGCTCCGCAACAGACCAACTCGGCAACCATCCCCGACACGACCGCGCATGGCCGTGACGATGGGCCGGCATGGTCTTCATTGCATTCGCCCACAACTGCACAACGAAACGCTGCGCAGATCGCATCGTGACCGGCCCCTGCGACCAGCTCCAACGCGACGGGCAGTGCACCGTGAGCGAGCTTGTCGCCGCCAACTCCGTGTCGCAGCCGGCCATCTCCCGCCACCTGCGGGTGCTGCGCGACGCCCGGCTCGTGACCGCACACCAGGACGGACGGCAACGCCGCTACCGGGTCGAGACCGACGGCCTGCTGCCCCTGCTCGGCTACCTGACCACCTTCTGGGACCAGCGTTTCAACGCGCTCGCCGCGGTCCTTGACGACCTCGAGGGCTGATCGTGAGCTACGCCCACGACCTCACCCGCGACCTCCCGCACCCCCGAGCGGGTGTGGCACGCAGTCACCGACCCTCAGCTGTTGTCACGCATGGTTCATGCAGTGCGACCAGGACCTTGCGAGCCTGCCTATCGGGGGCAGGTTCACCCTGATCGACCCGAACGCCAAGGGCTGGTCCGGGATCCTCGACGGCGAACTGATCGAGCGCATCGCACCGGCACGGCTCGTCTACCGCACCGACGAACGCGAAGGCACCTCCTCGACCACCCTGACCTGGACCCTGACCCCCAACAAGAAGGGCACCCGGCTGGCCCTGCACCACGCCGGCTGGCACGGCCTCCGGGGCTTCCTGACCGCCCAGTTCCTCCGGATGGGCTGGCGCACCCTGATCACGAACAACCTCAACGACCTCCTCACAAGCACCGGCCACGACACCGACACCCCCTGACCGCACGGCCCGCCATGCTCACACCGCTCAAGACCGTGTCCCTGCGCGGAGCGGCTCTCACGGTGATGCGCCCATAGTTCGACGGGAGCGGCGGCATCATCGAGGGAGACACCTCCGGCACTTCGCTGTGTGTTCCTCGCCGACTCGACTCGGTCGAGGGGTACGATCTGTTCATGACCGATTACGCGCAGACGCTGCTTCGCGAGGCACTCGCGCTCTCCGAGGAGGAACGCGCCGACCTGATCGCCGAGCTCCTGGTCAGCCTTGAGGGGCCTGCGGATGACGACGAACCGGCCGTCGAGCAGGCGTGGGCCGAGGTGGTTGAGCGGAGGGCGCGACGGGTCCTGGCGAGCGAGACCTCGGGCGAGGAGTGGTCCTTGGTCCGTGACCGTGTCCGACGCGCCCTGACGGACGAGTGAGCCGACGAGTCCTCGTCGAACCGGAGGCGTCGACCGAACTCGAGGAGGCCGCACGCTGGTACGAGGCGCAGCGGTCCGGTCTCGGGTTGACGTTCCTCGCGGCGGTCGACGTAGCCGTCGAGTACCTAGCGGCGTGGCCCGAGTCCGGGAGCGGTGTGCCGGGCGTGCCGGCTAGCCCGTCAGCCTGCCAACTCCCGGTCTCCCGCTTCCCCTACCGGATCGTCTACATGATCGCCTCCGAGGAGGTGCGGGTCCTCGCCGTTGCGTACACCCGTCGGCGCCCTGGCTACTGGCGATCCCGCACGCAGCCGTGACGATGGGCGGTCGGGCCGACCGCCGGCAGCGCCCACAACCTCCGCGTCACCCTCGACGGCGCGTCTACGGTTCCGTATACTGTCGGCTATGGCTGCTACGAAGATGCTACGGGTCTCTGACCGTACCCACGACGGCTTCCGCCGCGAGGCTCAGCGTCGCGGCGCAACGATCGACGAGGTCGCTACCGCCGCCCTACGGGCCCTCCGCCAGAAGGAGATGGGCGAGCAGCTCGCGTCGCCGCTCGAGGCCGACGAGGCCGAGTGGCTCGATGCGTCGCTGCGGTGATGTCCAGCTCGCGCACCTGGGCGAGCCGCAAGGACGGGAGGCCGGCTTCGCGCGTCCGGTCGTGGTCGTGACGGCACAGCTGGCTCTCGAGCAGCACCCGAGCGTGGTCCACGTCGTGCCCTTGACTTCGACCATCCGCGGCTACCGGTCCGAGGTGACCATCGAACCCGACCCCGAGAACGGGCTCGAGGTGGCCTCTGCGGCACAGTGCCAGCACATCCGCGCGATCGCCGTCGGACGACTCGCGGTCCCGATCGGCAACGTCGGTCCGCAGGCCCTCACCCAGATCCGCGAGATCCTCGCGGATCTCCTCGACCTGTAGCGACCCGCTCGAGACCGTGATGATGCGCGCCCGGCTCGAAGAGCGGCTGCGCCCGAAACCTCATGGCCGTGCATGCGGCATCCTGGCCAGGGGCGTCCTGTAGGTCTGGCCCCTATGGGACCTGCGCCATGCCCAGGTGACCTCCTCACCTGCTCCTGGCCGACGGCGAGAACGCGAAGGTCGTCCAGGAACGCCTGGACCACCAACCGGGCCCCTCACCCTCGTTCGGGGTCCGCGAGTCGATGACCATCGCCAGCGCGTTGGTGACCAGTACCGAGGTCTGGGCGGCATCGATCGACCACCCCACGACGCGGCGAGAGTAGACGTCGAGTACGACCGCGCAGTAGATCGTGTTCTCGCGGGTGGGATGTTCGGCGATGTGGGTCACCCACAGCTGGTCTCGCGTTGTCGTAACGTCCGCTCGCCGCGCCAGCGTTCGAGCCGGTCGATGACCGCTTCGGCGGCGGCCTGCTTGCGGCGCCTGGTCAGGCCCGGGACGTCCCACAGGAGCCGCTGCGGCCCGTCCGGGCCGTCGACGAGCAGCCGGAGATTGCCGGTGAGGCCCTGCGCCGTGTGGAAGCCCTCCACCCGGCGGCGCGGCACCTCGACGGTAGTGGTCAGCCGGACCCCCACGAGCTCGTCGGCATCGATATGCACGCCCAGACGAGCGAGCCGCGTGACCAGGCGCAGGAAGCCGAACGCAGCCAGTACCAGCCCCATCACGAGCAACGCCGCGGTGAGCCCCGCCGTCGAGCCGTCGGTGCGGCGGGCCTCATCAAACACCACCAGCGGGGCCGCGAACACCAGGCCGATGAGCACGAGGCGGGCGCCCCACACCTGGGTGAACGCCAACGGACGCGGCACGGCGTTGATGATCGCCGTGCCAGGTGTCCCAGTTGTCTCCTCGTCGTGCATGCGATCCGGGTCCGTGCCCGTGGTGGTTCGTGGCGAGCGCCGGCGGTCGACGCCTTCGACCGCCAACCGCCGAACGCCACCTGGGGCGGAGCGGTGGGCTGGTTGCGTCCGTCAGGCGTCGTTGACGGGAGCGCCCAGGGCCCGCAGGCTTGCCACAAGAGTCTGGTCGGACGGGAGGAGCTACCCGAGGAGTCGGGAACGTCGCTCATGCGGTTGGCCATCACGAACGGTACGAACGGTGACCGCCGCCGGCCGGGGGCCCGCCAGAGCTCGCGGAGGACATCGCGCGGTCGCGCCGGTTCGTGCGACGACACCGGTGGCGGCAGGACCTCCTGGGGCCGTTCCATCGTCTCGGCCTCAGTCATGGCCCTGGTCCTCCCGTAGATCAGGGCATCCTGAGGGGGCCACCGCCACGACCTCGGTTACAAGGACCTGTCACCGGATCCCTTCGCCGGGAGGACACAGCCCCTACGGCCTCGACGGGATGCACGTCGAATTTGGGCCGGCCCGACCGCGAGAAGCGGCTGTCGAGCCATCCCGCAGAGGTTCCCGGCCAGCCCGTCGCGAAACAGCCGTCCTACCCCCAGGTGCAGTCCCGCAACTGTGTATCGAAGGGGAGATTGCCCGCCATTCGCGGGTGGAGCGGCGGGTGGCTGGGATTGTGGCCTGATGGGCCTCTAAGGGCCGCCAGTCGGGCTGTGTGGGCGAGCACGCCGATCAGCTGGTCTCGCACATCGGACGGAGACAGGCGACGCGCATGGGCGCAGAACCCGTAGTGCCGTGTGGGTAGAGCTGTCCGGTGTCCTGCTAGGCGTCATCGATGGGCAGGTACCGGATCCGGTAGCGGTCTGGTTCGATGACCACGACAGCGCCCTCGGACAGCACATGCTCGACGCGGGGGAGGACATCGAGGAGTACATCGACACGTTCGTCGACCGCGTCGCGGATGCCGCGCAGCAGCAGGACGCTCGGACCGGTGGCGCCGGTCAACGCCAGGATGGTGCCGAAGTCGGTGTCAGTGGTGACGAGGACACGCTCGTCAGCGACGGCCAGCGCCATCACCTCGTCGTCGGTGTGCCCGGCCAGCCCGAGGATCCGGACGTGGGTGGTGTCATGCCCGGCCACAGCGAGCCGGTGAGCCACTGCATCCTGCAGGGCTTCATCGACCAGCAGCCTCACGCGGTCTGATCCAGCGGGATCACCCGCTGGTCGACATTGGCGGCGGCGAACCGCAGGGCTTCACGAACGTCGTCCTCGGTCAGCTGCGGGTACTGCTCGAGGATGGTGTCCATATCGATGCCCGCAGCGATCATCCGCACCAGCATCGCAACGGGGATGCGTGTCCCGTCGATGCAGGGCAGACCACCCATGATCCGGTGGTCGATCTTGATCCGTGTGAAGGCCATGCCTCGATGGTACGTCACCGCCGCTCGGGCAGGAAGGCTCGTCCACACCCAGCAGGCACCTCGTGTCGAGGGGTTTCCGCGCGCTACTTGGGCATCGCACCGGCCCATCAACCCGCCCACAACCGGGATTTCCGGCGCTGATCGGCACCGACGCCAGCTGCCGGTCCCTCGAGCGTCAGACATGGGCGGTCCGGCGCTGCTCGGCGCTCTTCGGTGCTGGTGCGGGAGCGCTCGCAGCGGGGGAGCGGGCAGGGTTGCGAAGGCGCTTCGAACCGACGCGCAACGGCAGCGGGCAACGGTGTGGTCGCGCAGCCGACGTCGTTCCAGCGGCATCGAACGGCGGTGGTGGATGGCAGGGTCGCGTGATGGCGCCGTTGGATGCGAGGACTGACGCGACCGAGCGCGGTCATGCCGGTGGCACGGGGCGACCGCACCCATCTGGGCGTGCACGGTGGCGATCAGCGGTTCGGCGGGTCGGGGAGGCGTCGTGGACGTTGGATCGGATCGTGCGCCCGCCGCGGCGCGGGCTCGCCCGGAGGTCCGTCTCAGCGGTCTCGACGGTGACCGGGTCCGTATCGGTCGCCCTCGACAGGCTCGCCGCGCTGCGGATCCTCGCCTGGCCCGGAGGAGTGCACCGATGGCCTGCGATCCGGGGGACCACCAGGATCAGCAGCGTTGGCGGTACCGCTCTGCCCCTCTGCCGGTCGTGGTGGAGGGCACACGGTGGCCGGCGTCGCGTGCGCACGGTCCATGACCTGGGAAGCGGTCTGCCGCAGGTGTCAGCGGCGGGAGGGGTGGGTGAGCGGATCCGCCGCGAGGTCGAGGGAGCGCTCAACGAGCACGTCCGCGCCGGCACGTGGGTCCACGCGGCCACGTCGGCGTGCGCGGAGGTGACAGCACTCCTGCACTACCTCGACGGTGGCGCGGGCGATGAACGGGATGGCGACGCCGATCCCTTCGGCGAGGAACTGGTCGCTCGGCACGGGGCGCTGCGCGGGACGGGCCGCGCAGCCGCCTCACTCCTCGTCGTCGGTCGGCCAGGCCGGATCACGGCTCTCGCGGTCGGCCAACCACCGGCTCAGTTCGTCGCGGAGCCCCGTGAGCTCCTCCTCGATCGTGCCGGCGTCGGCAGCGCCCCCACGGGCACGCCACGGCAGGTGGCAGAGCACCGGCGGGAACAGGTGGGAGAACCGGAACCCCTCCTTCGCCGCCTGCAGGAACGCACGGCCGGCGGGGGAGTCGGGCAGATCGTCCTCGTCCTGCGGCAGGGGCAGATCGACGCGCCACAGCCCGGTGGTCTCCAGCTCCCGGTCGGCGCCGAGGTGATCGAAGACCTCCAGCATCGCGTTGTTGGTGGCCAGCACGTAGTTGCGGAACACCTCGATGCCGTGCCGTCGGCCGTGGGAGGACAGCACGCCGAGCAGCAGGGTGCCCGCCCCCAGCCCGTGGTACTCGTCGGCGACGGTGATGGCCGCCTCCGCCACGTGGCGTTGGTGCGGGTCGCGGATGTAGCGCGCGACGCCGACGCCGGGTACCTCGGGGTGGCGCAGGTCCAGGGCGACGATCGCCTCGTGGTCCACGTGGTCGATGCGGGTGAGGTAGTCGAGCTGCCGGTCCGTCAGCTCCTCGAGGTCGGTGTGGAAACGCAGGTAGCGAGAGGTCGACGACAACCGCTGGAGCCCCGCCGCGAGCCGATCACGGTCCTCAGCGCGGATCTGGCGCAGCAGCACCGGGGTGCCGTCGCGCAGTTCGACCCGGCGGCTCCACGTCCCGGGGAGGACCTCGAAGGGGTCGCGAACCTCGGCGTCGGTACCGGATGACCCAGCCATGTCACGCTCCGTATCAGGGTCACACCCAGCTCCTGAAGAAGCGTACGGCACGGGGCAGCCCGTGGCCGGGTCGCAAGCCTGGTCCAACGTCCCGGCTTGCGGTGCGTCTCAGTCCGTATCCACCGGCAGCGGTCCCGCCACCAGCGGGACGAAGCGGACCGGGGTCAGCCGCTCCAACTCCGTCAGCGTGCCCTGCCGTACGGTGTAGACGACCACCTGCTGCATCCCCTCGGGTCCCACGGGTGCCACCATCCGGCCGTCCTCGACGAGCTGGTCGGCGAGCATCGCCGGGAGCTCGCGGGCGGCCGCGGACACCACGATGGCGTCGAACGGGGCGTGCGCCGCGAGCCCACGGGTGCCGTCACCGACGACGACCTCCACCCGATCGAGGCCCGTGGCGGCGAGGTTGGCGCGCGCCTGCGCCGCCAGTCCCGCGTAGCGCTCGATGGACCACACCTCGCCGGCGAGGTGGGCCAGGAGTGCCGTCTGGTACCCGTGCCCGGTGCCGATCTCGAGGGCGCGCTCCTGTCCCGTGAGCTCCAACGCCGCGAGCATCCGGGCGATCAGGGAGGGTTGCGAGGTCGTCTGGCCGGACCCGATCGGCAACGGACGGTCGCGCTGCGCCTCGGCGCGGGCGTGAGCAGGGACGAACGACTCCCGGGGGACCGCGGCCACCGCATCCAGCACGCGCGGGTCGTTGACCCCGGCCGCACGGGCCGCGGCGACCAGGTGGGGTTCGGAGCGTGATCGACGCATAGGTGCAGTATGCATCGTGGCGCCCCCGCGCTCGCCCCGATCGACGACGTGCCGCCTACCGTCGGTGGCAACAGCCCGCGTAGCCGGCCGCACGTCCCACCGTGGCCGACGCGCACGCCGCGACGCCCACGGGCTCCACCGGGCCGGCGTCGCAGGGAGGACGGTCGTGGTCACCTGGCAGCACCGCAGGGTCCGGGTCGCAGGCCTCGGCCTGCACCTGCGGCGCGCCGGGCCGGCGGGCGCCCCGGCCGTGGTCGGGCTGCACGGGCTCGGCGACGACGGTGGCTGTCTGGAGGAGGTGGGCGAGCTGCTCGCCCCGACCCACGACGTGGTCCTCCTCGACGCGCGGGGCCACGGTCGCTCCGACGCGCCAGCGGAGGGCTACACCACTGACCATCACGTCAGCGACGTGGTCGGGGTCATCGGCGCGCTGGGCCTGCACCGGCCGGTCCTGCTCGGTCACTCGATGGGCGCCATCACCGCGCTGGTCCTCGCCGGCCGGTCTCCGGGGATGCCGGGAGGACTGGTGCTCGAGGATCCACCGGCCTGGTGGGCCCGGTCCGGTATCCCCGAACAGGAGCAGCTGGCCCGGACGCGACGCCTGCAGCGCACGGTGGTCGCCCTCCAGCGGCGCACGCACGCCGAGCTGGTGTCGCTCCAGGGGGAGGCGGCACCGCGCTGGTCGCCCGGCGCGTTGGAGCGCTGGGCCGAGGCGACCCAACGGCTGGCTCCCGAGGTCGCCGCGTCGTTGCTCGAGCAGCACCGCTCGAACCGGAGCCTGCCCTGGGGTGCGCTGCTGTCCGCCCTGGCCTGCCCGGTCCTGGTCCTGCACGGCCGACCGGACCTCGGCGGGGCCCTCGGAGCCGCCGAGGCGGCCGCACTGGCAACCTTCAGTGCACGCATCGAGGTGCGCTACCTCGAAGGTGGCGGACACGCGCTCCGGCACGAACAGCCGGACGCCTACCGGCGGGAGGTCCTCCGGTTCCTGCAGCACGGGCTCACCGGCGACGCCCACCGGCGTGCGAGCGGCCGTGAGGTGGTGTTCTGAGGTCGCGACCACCCGCCCCTCAGACGGGCAGCTGACCGGTCTCCAACCACTGCTTGAGCGCGGCGACGCGGGCCGGTGCGACCTCCCGTGCGAACGCACAGTCCGGCGGGTCACCGCACGCCGGGTTCCCGTCGTCGGCGTAGAAGTTGTACAGGCAGTCGGGACAGCGCACGTCCAGCGTCTCCGGGAGGTACGGGCACTCCGCGTAGTTGCAGGCGCGCGCTCCCTCGCCCGAGGCGAAGTCGTGGTCGCACGCCTCGCATTGCTGGAAGGTGGGTAGCGGCTTCGGCCGGCGTCGACGTCGCATGCGGTGGTGCTCCCCTCGTCCTGGGGCCCCATCCTGTCGACGCGCTGCGCGACCGCACAGGGGCCGCGGACCCGGACGTCCGGGCCGGAGGACCGCACGGCAGCGCCGCGCGTGGGCAGTGTCGCCCGGCAACCTCGGTCGCACCGCCGCCGCCGGCCCTACCCTCGGCCCGGTGGACACCACGGTTGAACTCCGCGGTTCGCTGGCCGACCTCGTGCGCCACCCGGCGCGCACCGTGCCCGTCGGCGCGCCCCGCAGCGTGAAGGACCTGATCGAGTCGGTCGGCATCCCCCACACCGAGGTGGCCGCGATCACCGTCGACGGCGCCCCGGTCGACCTCACCCACCGGGTCAACGGCGGGGAACGCATCGTCGCGTGGCCGCCGGAGCACCCGGACGCCCACCAGGTCGGTCGCTGGTTGCTGCCGGTGCCGCCGCCGTACCGACGGTTCGTGCTGGACGTCCACCTCGGCGCCCTCACCCGGCGACTGCGCCTGTTGGGCTTCGACTGCTGGTACCGGACCCGGGCGGAGGACCGGCTGCTCGCGGACGTCGCGGTGTCCGAGGCCCGGATCCTGCTCACCCGCGACCGACAGCTCCTGATGCGTCGTGCGATCGTGCACGGGTACTGCCCCCGTTCCGATCATCCCGACACCCAGCTCGCCGAGGTGGCGGCGCGGTACCGGTTGGGTCCGCGCGCGTCCCCGCTGACCCGGTGTGCCGCGTGCAACGGCATGCTGCGACCCGTGCCCCTCGCCGAGGTCGTGGCCGAGGTGCCGCCGAGGACCCGGCGCGCCATCGACCGCTACGCCCGCTGCAGTGGGTGCGGGAAGGTGTACTGGCCGGGCTCGCATCTCGGGGCGATCGAGGGGATCCTGCGCGGCGCCGGTGTCGGCCTCAACCGCTGAGCGGTAGCCCGGTCGGCAGCACGACCTCGGATCACCGGATGGAGCGGGCGACGACGTACGGGCACCAGGAGCGACCCTTGGGCCGTGTCGGGACGGGACCACCGCCCGTAGCTGCACCAGGCCGACGCGTGTCATCGTCGATCTCGGCCCCGCACCGTCGCGGGGCGACGTGGACGGGCGCGGCAGTTCCGGCGCACCGGCCTGCCGACATCGCAGGGACAGGAGCGCACCATGGCAGCAGGGCAGGAGCACGGCCGGATCGTGGTGGGCGTCGACGGGTCCGCCGCTGCCCGCGAGGCACTCGCGTGGGCGTACCGCCACGCCGCACGGACCGGAGACGCCCTCCACCTCGTGACGACCTACGAGGTGAGTGGGGGGTCCAACCCCTACTCCGGCTCCTACGCCTACGCCCCGGACGCACGTATCGCCGCCCACCTGACGGAAGCGGAGGCGAGGTGGCGTGAGGACAAGCACCTCATGGCACAGGAGCGGGCGGAGGGGATGCTGGCGGATCTGGTCCGGGACGTCCGAGCGGACGCGGCGGACGTGGTGGCCACGGGCGGCCGCGTGGTGGTCACCACCGAGGCCATCGCCGGGGCGCGGCCGGCGCAGGCGCTGCTGGAGTGCTCCCGTCGCGCGGACCTGTTGGTGGTCGGATCCCGCGGTCTCGGCGGGTTCAAGGGGTTGCTCCTGGGGTCGGTGTCGCAGCAGTGCGTCCAGCACGCCCACTGCCCCGTCGTGGTGGTACGCACCGACTGACGCAGCTCCCGCCACGGCTGCTGGACGGCCCGGCGACGGTCTGCGACCATCGGCGTCCGGGGAGGGGAGACCCCGGGGGAGCGGAGGGAGCATGGCTGCCAGGATCGCGGACCTGCTGGCGGAGAAGGGCGGCGACGTCGTCACCGTCGGCGACACCGCCACCATCGCCGAGGTGGTGGCGCTGCTGACCCGTCACCGCATCGGGGCGGTGGTGGTCGTCGACGACGGGGATCTGCCGCTGGGGATCGTCAGCGAACGCGACGTGGTCCAGGCGCTGGCCCACGACGGCACCGACGTGCTCGCGACACCCGTCACCGCGGTGATGGGTACCGACGTGCCCGCGTGCACACCGAAGGCCAGGGTCGACGACGTCGCCGCGCTGATGACCCAGGGGCGGCACCGTCACGTCCCCGTCGTCGTCGGTGGGACGCTGCTCGGCATCGTGTCGGTGGGCGACGTGGTGCGCTCACGGATCGAGGACCTCTCGGAGACCGCGGAGCAGCTCCGCGCCTACGTCGCCGGCGGCTACTGACCCCCGCGCTGACGGGCGGCGCGCAGCGACCCCGCGTCGCTGCGCGGCACCGTGCGGTGAGCCGGGACCCGCCAGGAGGGGACGCTCGGCCCTCTCGGCCAGGGCCCCTCGCCCGCGTCGGTGACCGCGCGTCGGGGCCACCCTGACCCGGTCAGGAGGTCGTCGTGCTCGCCCACTCCCCGACGCGCTGGCTGGACCACCGCCTGCGCCGGCTGCTCCTCGCCGTCGTCGCGCTCACCATGGTGGTCGCGCCGCTGGTGACCGCCGGTGTGGCCGCCGCGACGGAGACCGACGACGTGGCCGGGTCGACCACACGCGCGGCGGGGGAGGTCGACGAGGAGCTCGCCGGCGCGGTCACCGAGGACGGTCGTGTCGAGCTGCTGTACTTCGGCACCGAGACCTGCCCCTTCTGCCAGCAGATGGAGGTCTACCTCGCCGATCTGGAGGAGACCTTCGGCGCCGACCTCGAGATCGTCACGCACGAGGTGGCCGAGGCGCACGCCCACGCCCGCTGGGAGGCGGAGCTCGAGGCCCGGGGCCACACCGCCTCGGGGGTGCCGACTACGATCCTCGGCGACCGTGTCTGGGTGGGCTTCAACGAGCAGGTCTCGCGGGAGATCACGCGGGCGGTCGCGACCGTGGCCGCGAGCGATGCGGTCGCCGGGCAGGACGACGGTGACGCGCAGGACGGCGGTCACGCGCAGGACGAGGCGGCTGCGGACGTCACCGACGTGGCCGAACCCGGCGACACCTCCATCCGGATGCCGATCGTCGGGGAGGTCGAGCTGGCGGATCGCTCGGCCGTCGGCGTCACCGCGTTGATCGCCTTCGTCGACGGGTTCAACCCCTGTTCGCTGTGGGTGCTGGCGGTACTGCTCGCCATGGTCCTCAACGTCGGTGCGTCCCGGGGGCGCATCATCGCGGTCGGGGTGACCTTCCTGACCGTGACGGGGCTGATCTACGGCGCCTTCATCGTGGGGGTGTTCACCGTCGTCGGGCTGCTGGCCAACATCGCGGTGATCGGCTGGGTCGTCGGCGCGATCGCGCTGCTGTTCGGCATCGTCAACATCAAGGACTTCTTCGCCTACAAGCAGGGCCTGTCCTTCACCATCCCCGACCGCTTCAAGCCCCGCATCTACCGCGGCGGACGCGCGATCCGCGACGAGCAGCGACCCCTTCCGGCGGTGCTGGCGACCACGGTGGTGCTGGCGGCCGGTGTCGCGGTGATCGAGCTGCCCTGCACCATGGGCTTCCCGGTGGTGTGGACGGGCACGCTGCAGACCATGGGCATCACCGACGGCACGACCTTCGCGGGCCTGCTCGCCCTCTACCTGCTGATCTACGTCGGGCTGGAGCTGGTGCTGTTCGGGATCGTGGTCGCCACGATGCGCATCACCCGGTTCGAGGAGCGCCACGGGCGCTGGCTGAAGCTGATCGGCGGCTCGCTGATGGTCGTCCTCGGTGTGGCGATGGTGTGGTTCCGGCAGCTGCTCGACAACCTGACGGGGCTGCTGTGGCTGACCCTGATCGCCGTCGGGCTCACCGGGGCCCTCGCCGGCGTCAACCGGGTGATCGCCGCGAACCGGGATCGGGTCGGCAGCGACCGTTAGGGGATCTCACCGTGCACAGCTCGGTTCCCGCCGCAGCACCCACAGGTCGGGCACGACGCGGCCCCCACCGATCCGGGCCAGGTTGGCGAACCCGAACCGGGCGTAGAAGCCGAGGTTGACGGGGTCGGTGGTGTGCAGCCACACCGCCAGGCCGTCCTCGTCGCACCGGTGCAGCACGTGCTCGAGCAGCAGGCGCGCCAGCCCCTGTCCGCGACGGTCGGGGTCGGTGGCCAGCAGCGCGAGGTAGGTGGCCGGGGGCGCTGCGGCACGTTGGAAGGCCGCCTGGCGCTGCGTGGTCATCCGCCCGAGTGCCCCCGTGTCGCGCAGCAGCGTGCGCAGCAGACGTGGGGCTGCCGCCACCACGGTGCGCGCCTCGGTCGCGAGCTCCACCGCCAGGCGCAGGGTGGAGGGCAGCGAACCGGGCCGCCGGTGGGGCGGGTACCACAGCGCGAGACCAGCGAGCTGCCCGTCCACCTCGACGCCGTAGGCGCTGGCCGTCGGCAGGCAGGTGCGCACCTCGTGGGCCATGAACCGGGTCGCGATGCGGTGCCGTGCGGTGGCATCGGGCAGGGCCACGGTGAGCAGCGGGTCGTGGGAGAAGGCACGGGCGAGCAGCCCGGCCGCCACCTCGACGTCGCCGTCACCCAGCAGGCGGACGCGGGGCTCGCGGGCGGGCGGGCCGGTGTCGTCCTCCACCTCGCTGCCCTCCGCCACGCCGTCCCTTCGGTCCTGGGCTGCGGTCAGGCCGGCGCGGCGCCGTGCTTGGCGCGCTTGGCGGCACGGGCACGGATGGCCGGATCAAGCTCGACCTTGCGCAGCCGCACGTTGGCGGGGGTGACCTCCACGGCCTCGTCCTCACGGATGAACTCCAGCGCCTGGTCCAACGACAGCAGGCGCGGGGGTGCGAGGCGTACCAACTCGTCGCCGGTGGCGGAGCGCACGTTGGAGAGCTTCTTCTCCTTGGCGGGGTTGACGTCCATGTCCTCCGCGCGGGCGTTCTCGCCGACGATCATGCCGGCGTACACCTCGACGCCGGGGGCGATGAACAGCTGCCCCCGTTCCTGGAGGTTCAGCAGCGCGAACTGGGTCGCCTGGCCCTGCCGGTCGGCGACCAGGGAGCCGTTCGGGCGGGTGCGCAGCTCCCCCTGCCACGGCTCGTAGCCGTCGAAGACGTGGTGGAGGATCCCGGTACCGCGGGTCTCGGTGAGGAACTCCGTGCGGAAGCCGATCAGCCCGCGGGCCGGCACCCGGTACTCGAGCCGCACCCAGCCGGTGGCGTGGTTGACCATCTGCTGCATGCGGCCCTTACGGAGCCCGAGCAGCTGGCTGACCACCCCGACGTACTCCTCGGGCACGTCGATGGAGAGGTGCTCGAAGGGCTCCTGGACCTGCCCGTCGACCTCCCGGGTCACGACCCGGGGCTTGCCGACGGTCAGCTCGAAGCCCTCGCGGCGCATGGTCTCCACCAGCACCGCCAGCTGGAGCTCGCCGCGGCCCTGCACCTCCCAGGTGTCGGGACGCTCGGTGGGCAGGACCCGGAGCGCGACGTTGCCGACCAGCTCCTGCTCGAGCCGCGCCTGGATCAGCCGTGCGGTCAGCTGCTTCCCGTCCCGCCCGGCCAGCGGCGAGGTGTTCACCCCAAGCGTCATGCCGAGGCTCGGCTCGTCCACGGTCAGCCGGGGGAGTGGCCGGGGGTCGCCGACGTCGGCGAGGGTGTCGCCGATGGTGACCGCCTCGATGCCCGCCACGGCGATCAGGTCACCGGGGCCGGCCTCGTCGGCCTGCACCCGGTCCAGGGCCTCGGTGAGGTACAGCTCGGAGAGCTTGACCCGCTCGACCTCGCCGTCCTCCCGGCACCACGCCACGGTCTCGCCGCGCCGGACACGGCCGTTCTTCACCCGGCACAGGGCGAGGCGACCGAGGTAGGGGGAGGCGTCGAGGTTGGTGACCAGGGCCTGGAAGGGGTGGTCGGGGACGTAGGTGGGTGCCGGCACGTGGGTGAGGATCGTGGCGAACAGCGGCGCGAGGTCCGTGCCGGGCTCCTCCGGATCGAGGGTGGCCGTCCCCGCCTTGGCGTTGGTGTAGAGCACGGGCAGGTCGATCTGTGCGTCGTCGGCACCGAGGTCGATCAGCAGGCTGAAGGCCTCGTCCACCACCTCGGCGATCCGCGCGTCCGGGCGGTCGATCTTGTTGACCACCACGATGACGGGCAGGCCGCCCTCGAGGGCCTTGCGCAGCACGAACCGGGTCTGGGGCAGCGGCCCCTCGCTCGCGTCGATCAGCAGCAGGGCCGCGTCCACCATCGCCAGCGCCCGCTCCACCTCGCCGCCGAAGTCGGCGTGGCCCGGGGTGTCGACGACGTTGACGGTGACCTCGTCGTCGCCGTCCGTCGGCACGACCACGGCGGTGTTCTTGGCCAGGATCGTGATGCCGCGCTCGCGTTCGAGGTCACCGGAGTCCATCACCCGCACCGCGACGTCCTGGTTGGCCCGGAAGGCGCCGGACTGCCACAGCATGGCGTCCACCAGGGTGGTCTTGCCGTGGTCGACGTGGGCGATGATGGCGACGTTGCGCAGGTCGGAGCGGACCGCCGTGGTGGAAGGAGGCACGGGAACACCAGGTGGGTGAGGAGGGCAGAGCGCCTTCGCCGTGGGTGCGCGGGCGCGCCGGGAGCCGAGGTGGCTCGTCGAGGAGCGGGCAGCCTACCCGGGGGGCGCGGCCGCCTTCGCCCGGTCGATGGCGGTCTGGGTGAGGCGGGGGGAGGCCGTGGCGAGCAGCGCCACGTGCACCGCAGCCGCGAAGGCGAAGGGTGCGCGCAGGCCGGCGGGCCGGCTCGCGGTCTCCTCCACCAGCCGGACCAGCCCACCGCCGAACAGGGTGCCGAGCGGCATCACCCCCCAACCGAAGAACCGGTACACGCTGTTGACCCGACCGAGCAGGTCGTCGGGGATCAGGGTCTGGCGCAGGGAGACGGTGACGACGTTCCAGGTCACCGCGGTGAAGGAGTAGACGGCGAAGGCCACTCCGGCCAGCACCGGGGAGGATGTCAGCGCGATCACCGCGAAGCCGAGGATCGGGGCGGCCACCGTCAGCACCAGGGAGCGACCGCTGCCGAGCCGGGCCGTCAGCGACGGTGCGAGCACGCTGCCGAGCAGCCCGCCGAGGCTGCCGGTGGCCAGCAGCAGCCCGAAGCCGAGCCCGTCGAGGTGCAGCAGTTCCTGCGCGAACAGCACGAAGGTCGCCATCGTCGCTGCGGCGATGCCGTTCATCGCGGCCAGCGCCAGGGCCAGCACCCGCAACAGCCGGTGGCGCCACAGCCACCGCAGCCCCTCGGCGATCTGGGTGCGCATCGACGGTCGGTCCCCGGCGTCCGGCTGCGGGGTGCGGAAGCGACCGGGGATGGCGGCGATCAGCGCGGCGGACACCGCCGCGGTGGCGGCGTCGATCGCGAAGGGCAGGGAGAGTGCCACACCCACCAGCGCACCGGCCACGGGCCGTGCGACGAAGTCGGCGATCACCATCTGCGCGCCCATGAGGTTGCCGTTGGCACGTTCGAGGTTCGCCCGCGGGACCAGGGAGGGCAGCAGGGCCTGGGAGGTGTTGTCGAACACCACCTCGCACATCCCCAGCCCGAAGGCGGCGAGGTAGAGCAGGGGCAGAGAGGCGACGTCGAGCAGGATCGCCGCGGACAACCCGGTGGCGATCACCGCGCGCAGGCTGTTGGCCGCCACCATCAGCCGGCGGCGATCGAAACGGTCGGTGAGCCCCCCCGCCTGGAGGGAGAACACCAGCCACGGCAGCCGGCTGGCCAGCGCCACACCGGCGATCGCCAACGCGTCGCGGGTCAGCAGGGAAGCGAGCCAGGGCAGGGCGAGGGAGACCAGGCCGTCACCGAGGTTGGAGCTGGCCACCGCCCCCCACAGGCGCCAGTATCGGGCGTCCAGCCCGGCCATCCGCCGCCGCCAGCGCCCACCGGCGCGGGCGGCGGGCTCGTCGGCTCCCGGTCGGCTCATCTCGTCGCTCGCTGCGCTCGGGCGGGTCCGTCGCTGCCGGCGCGCGGGGTGGCGCAGCCGCACGGCAGCCTACGGGGGTCGGGAGGCGGGAGGCGCCGTGGCGCGCTCGAGCGCGATGGTCCCGCCGCGCTGCCGCACCTGGAACCGCACGGTGCGGTCGGTGCTTGGTCGCTCGACCCGGATGTGGCATCGTGTGCCGGCACCCACGGGGTGGCGTACCGAACGTGCGGTCGCGCGGACGGTCACCGGTCCACCGGCCCGCGCCCGGTCGGTGCTCGGGGAACGAGGACGTCGATGACCGAGCTGCAGCGCACCGGCAGCGACCCCGACGGTGACGTCGTGGGGTCGCACGACCGTTCTCCCGGCCACGAGCACGCCGGGTACGCCGCGCCTGCCGGGCCGTCGGTGAGCGCACCGGTCAGCGGGGGTCCGCTGTTCGAGCAGCACATGAGCCCGATGCTGCTGACCGAGCCGGACACGCGCCGCATCGTCGGTGCCAACCCCGCAGCGGTGGACTTCTACGGCTGGTCGGTGGCGGAGCTGACCGGTCTGCGCCTCGACGACATCACGACCGGGGCGGAGGGGGAGTGCGAGCGCGAGGTCGCGGCGGCCCGTGCCGAGCAGCGCGCCTACTCCGTGTTCCACCATCGTGTCGCTGACGGCGGCGTTCGTGACGTGGAGACCTACAGCAACC
This sequence comes from Nitriliruptoraceae bacterium, assembly GCA_003565155.1. Lineage (GTDB taxonomy): Bacteria > Actinomycetota > Nitriliruptoria > Nitriliruptorales > Nitriliruptoraceae > T1Sed10-7. Next base: position 17,963 of record PXDB01000097.1, read on the forward strand.
TCATCGAGATCGATGGTCACACCCTGCTCGCGACCATCATCCACGAGGGGGCGGAACGGCACCGCGCTATCCACGACCTCCATGCCAGCGAGGCCTTCGCGCAGGCGATCGTGGACTTCGCTCCGCTCGGTATCGCCGTGGCCGATCTCGACGGCCGCATCCTGCGGGTCAACGCGGCGATGGCACGCGTCACCGGCTACGCCGAGGAGGAGCTCCTCGGCATGGACGTCCATGAGCTCACCGCTGCCGGTGACCGTGCGGAGGCCGAAGCCCTGTTGGACGAACTCCACGCCGGGCAGCGGGACGCCTACCGCGTCGAGCAGCGCTACCGGCGCCCGGACGACAGCATCGTCGAGGTGGAGGCCTGGACCACCCTGGTCCGCGACGGCCACGGCGAGGTCAGCTTCCAGCTCGGGGTCGTGCGCGACCTCACCGAGCAACGCCTCGCGGCCCAGGCCGCCGAGCGCGCGGCGGAGCGTCTCGCGCTCACGATGGAAGCGGTGCAGGACGCCATCTTCGTGGTCGACCGGGACTGGTCGCTCACCTACGTCAACGGGCGCTTCGAGGAGGCGCTCAAGGTCACCCGCGCCGAGGTGATCGGCCGGCAGCTGTGGGAGGTGTTCCCCGCGGCGGTCGGGACGGCGTTCGAACATGCCTACCGCCGGGCGCTGGAGACCGGGCAGGATGAGACGGTCGTGGAGCACTACGCCCCGACCGACAACTGGTTCGAGGCACGGGCCTACCCGGGGCCCGAAGGGCTCGTGGTCTACTTCAGCGACGTCACCGAGCGGGTCGAACAGCAGGAGCGCCTCGAGCGCATCGCGGCGATCGAACGCACCAACGCCGATCGATACCGCCAACTGGACGAGACCAAGACCGCCTTCCTCACCGCGGTGTCCCACGAGCTGCGTACCCCGCTCGCGGTGGTGAGCGGCCTCGCGGAGACCCTCGTGCGACTGCGCGGCAGCCTGGACCCGCAGGTGCGTGAGCGGATCGAGGACGGCCTGCTCCACAACGGTCACCGCCTCACCCGGATGCTGGACGAGCTCCTCGACGTCGACCGGCTCTCGCGCGGGACGCTGCAGATGCACCGCGTCGAGCACGATGTGGCGGAACTGGTCCGCACCACGGTCGCTGCGTCCGCGGTGGCGCACCGCTGCGAGGTGACGGTGCCGGCGCGCCTGGTGGCATCGGTCGACGCGGTGCAGTTCGAGCACCTGCTGGGCAACCTGCTGTCGAACGCGGACAAGTACGCCCCGCAGGGCCGGATCGCGGTCACGGTCGAGGAGCGTGGCAGCGATCGGCTCCGGCTCACGGTCGCGGACGCCGGGCCGGGGATCCCCGAGCAGGATCGGCAACGGGTCTTCGAGCCCTTCGTCCGGCTCCATGCAGACCACCCGCAGCCCGGGACGGGGGTCGGGCTCACCCTGGTCGCGGAGTTCGCACGCCTCCACGGTGGGCGTGCATGGATCGATGACGGCCCCGGTACCACCGTGGTGGTGGACATCCCGCGGGGCTGACCACCCGGCGGGGGGTCCGCCTACGTCGTCAGCAGGCGCCGGGCCAGCTCCCGCAGACCGCCGACGTTCGTGCCGCGTTCCGCGCTGACCCACAGCACCTCGCCGGGCGCCACCGCACACCCTGCCGCGAGGTCGCGCGTGCGACGTGTGCGCGCCGAGGACCGCACCTTGTCATGCTTGGTCGCCACCAACCGGTAGGCCACCTGGTGGTCCCGCAACCAGTCCAGCATCTGCTGGTCCAGGCTCGTCGGGCCGACCTCTCCGTCGATCAACAGCAGGGTGGCGACCAGCGGGTCGCGCTCCAGCAGGTAGCGCTCCATGCGTCGGCGCCAGGCGTCACGCTCGGTCCTGGCGACCTTGGCGTAGCCGTAGCCCGGCAGGTCCACCACGGTGGCGCCCTCAGGTGTCGCGAAGCAGTTCAGCAGCCGGGTCCGGCCCGGGGTCTTGGAGGTGCGCGCCAGCGTGGTCGAGCCGGCCAGGGCGTTGAGCAGGCTGGACTTGCCGACGTTGGAGCGACCTGCCAACGCGATCTCCGCGGGGCTCGGCGGCAGTCCAGCGACGTCATCGGCGCTGAGTCGGAAGCGCAGGTCGAGGGGGGCGGCCACGGCGGGCAGCGTAGTGGGGGGCTGGGCGCGCCCGCCCAGAGCACGCCCGCCCGGAGCGCCCCCGGTTCAGAAGACGGACAGCCCGCACCGCTCCGCCAGTTCGTGCAGGGCGATCCGGCCGGCGACCGAGTTACCGGCGCCATCCAGGGGCGGTGACCACGTGCAGGCCGCGAGACGGTCAGGGGCGATGGCCAGGATCGCGCCCGCCACCCCGCTCTTGCAGGGCAGGCCGACGCTGAAGGCGAACTCGCCCGCCGCGTCGTAGGTCCCGCAGGTGAGCATCACCGCGTTGACCCGCCGTGCCAGGGGGGCGGCCAGCACCTGTCGTCCGGTCACCGGGTCCATCCCGTCGTTGGCGAGGAAGCGTGCCGCTCGGGCCAACTGTCGGCTGGTCATCCTGATCGCACACGCGCCGATGTAGCTGTCGAGCACCGTCTCGAGGTCGTGGTTGAGGTTGCCGAAGTCGGCCATCAGGTGCGCGAGCGACCGGTTGCGGTGGGAGGCGCCCCGCTCCGCCTCCAGCACCTCGGGATCGAGGCCCACCTCCTCCCCGCACAGCTCGGACAGCAGGGCCCGGGTGGCGGCGACGGGGTCGTCGAGGTGGTCGAGGAGCACGTCGTCGACCACGATCGCGCCGGCGTTGATCATGGGGTTGCGTGGGATGCCCCGCTCGCGCTCCAGCTGCACCAGGGAGTTGAAGGGGTCACCGGAGGGTTCCCGGCCCACCCGGCACCACAGCTCGTCCTCCACCCCGAAGCCCTCCTGGTCCGCGGCGCGCAGGGCCAGCACCAGGGAGAAGATCTTGGAGATCGACTGGATCGCGAAGGGCTCGTCGACGTCGCCGACGTGGTGCTCGGTGCCGTCCAGTTCCGTGGCCACCAGGGCGAACCGGGAGGGGTCGACCGCCGCCAGTGGCGCGATGTAGTGGGCGACCTCACCGCCACCCGCTGTCGCACGGGCCACCTCGGCGGCTGCGTCGATGCCCTCCGGCAGGCCGACCGGGGTGTGGGGATCGCGGTCCGGTCGGTGCGCCTGATCGGGGTGGGCGGGCGTCGTGGTGGGCATGGGCGGCTCCTCGTCGACCGTCAGCCTGGCAGGATGGTCGGCGCGGTGCGGGTGTCCACCCGGACGAGCGCAGGCATGGCGCCGAACTACTTGCAGAAGCAACGACACGCCCCGTGCACCTTCCGTACCCCGCCAGGAGCAACCACGATGAGCGAACCGGCGACCAACGACGACCATCAAGGCATCGGTCGCGGCTACATCGAGGACGAGTTCCGGCGCGACATGCGCTACCTCGACGACCGCATCACCGCGGACGGGTCCAGCGGCTGGCCGGTGGAGCCCGGCCGCTACCGACTGATCGTCAGCCGCGCCTGCCCCTGGGCCAACCGGTCCATCATCGTGCGTCGCCTCCTAGGGCTGGAGCACGCCCTGCCGATGGGTATCACCGGTCCGACCCACGACTGGCGCAGCTGGACCTTCGACCTCGACCCCGGCGGGCTCGACCCGGTGCTCGGCATCCCGCGGCTCAAGGACGCCTACGAGGCGCGGGTGCCGGGCTACGAGCTCGGCATCACGGTGCCGGCGATCGTCGACGTACCGAGCGGCGGCGTGGTCACCAACGACTTCAAGCAGATCACCCTCGACCTCTCCCTCGAGTGGTCCGCACACCACCGTGACGGTGCCCCCGAGCTCTACCCGGACGCGCACCGCGAAGAGATCGACGAGGTCATCGAGCTCGTGTTCCGCGACGTCAACAACGGGGTGTACGAGGCGGGCTTCGCCGGGACACGCGGGGCCTACGAGAAGGCCTACACCACGCTCTTCGCCCGCCTCGACTGGCTCTCCGACCGGTTGGCGACACGGCGCTACCTGGTGGGCGAAACCATCACCGAGGCCGATGTACGGCTGTTCACGACCCTGGCGCGCTTCGACGCCGTCTACCACAACCACTTCAAGTGCAACCGGTCCAAGCTGACCGAGATGCCGGTGCTGTGGGCCTACGCGCGGGACCTGTTCCAGACACCTGGCTTCGGCGACACCATCGACTTCATCGACATCAAGCGGCACTACTACGAGGTCCACACCGACATCAACCCCACCGGCATCGTGCCGATGGGCCCCGACCTCACCGGCTGGGCGACGCCCCACTTCCGTGAGGAGCTCGGTGGCCGACCCTTCGGTGACGGCACACCCCCGGGGCCCGTGGCGGTCGGTGAGCAGGTCCCGGACGGCCACAACCCGGCGCTGCACGCCATCGGGTGAGACGGGCGTGACGCCGTCACGCCCGCTACGCTGCCCGCAGCACGGAACCTGGATGGCCCGCTCGCTGCCGGCGCGCGAGGCGCTCACCGGGGTCGCGCACGTCGGGTTCTCCCGGCGGCGGCCGTTCCTCGGATGACCGCCAGGTTCCGTCCGCCCAGGGGTCACACGGCGCGAACGGACGCCCACCTCCGGGCAAGCGGACGGCACGACCGACCGACGCCGTCGCTGTGCACGTCATCCCTGCGGCGCGCCGCTGCGTGCCGGGGGAGGTGTAGGGGGCCCGGCTCCCGCTCACACCGATCAGCCCGTCCACCTCGGCTGTGGTCACACGCCGACGGGCTGCAAGCGCACGGAGGGACCACCATCACCGACCACCACCACCAACGGCGCCGCCCGACGCCCGAGGAGCTGCGCGACCTGGCGCAGCGCCACCTCGACGGGATGGCCTCCGCGGCCGACCTCGAGCTGCTGCACGCTGACGAGCAGGGTTGGACCGACGCGCTGCGCTGGCTGCGACGCGACATCGGCCGGACCATCGCCCGTGTGGAGCGTGAGGTGACCGGCCCGGAGCGCTCGATGGTGCTCGCCGACTTCGAGGAGGAGCGCGAACGGATCGACGACCAGCTCACCGCGTTGACCGGTGAGGATCCGCGCACCGCGGGGAAGGGGCAGCGCGACGACGGGGGCGCGTCCAGCGGCGGCGGGAGGCGCACCGAGGTGGAGGACGACGAACCAGGCGATGCCGACGCCCCTGACGCCCCGGAACCGCAGGAACCGAGCCCGCCGGTGCTGCAGCTGTCCTGGCACCGTGGGACCGTCATCGCGTGGGCGGCGGGACGTGGCAGCGCCCCCGAGGACCTCGAGGCGATCGCCGCCCGCCTCGTCGCCGCCGGGGCGCCGCGTCCGGCCTTCGCGGAGGGCGAGCAGGTCACCCTGCCCGACGGCACCAGCGCTCCGACCCTGCAGGCCGACATCCACGACACCCTCGGCTGGCTCGTGGCGCTGGCCGACACGGCCGACGACGAGGACCTCGGCCCGAGCGTGACGTGGCTCGGGATGGCGGCGGCCCTGGCGGTGCGCCTGGTCGGTCAGGGGCGGATGGTCCCGCAGCTGCGCAAGGTCGGTGACGCGCCCGCGAACCGGTCCTACTTCGCCGTGCGCTGGGAGCCGACGCTGATCGACCACGAGGAGCTCACCGGCCTGGTCAAGGCGATGCCGGGCGCCGTTGCCGCGTTCGAGGGTCGGCGCGACGCCCGGACCGTCACCCGATCGGTGGTGGCCGGCTTCGTGGACGCGATCTGCCGTGACGCCGCCGGCCGGGTGGAGGTACCCGCGCCCCCACCGCAGCCCCAGCGTCCCGCGGAGATCGCCGAGGCGGCTCTCGGTCGCCTCGACGGCTCCACCTTCGAGGCACCCCACGCGCAGGGCACGGAGATCCGACGGGGGCTCGAGTCGTGGGCGGAGGGCGTGACCGGCGCCTCGAAGCTGGAGTTGATCGTCCAACTCGACCCACCCGACGAGGGCGACGCCTGGCTGCTCAGGACCCTGGTACCCGGTGGACGTCGCCGGGATGAGGCCGTCGAAGCCGCCATGTCCCGGGCGAACCACGAACGCAAGGAGCTCATCAAGCGCGAGCTCGAGCGCCTCGAGGGGCTCTACTCGCCCCTGGAGCGGGGCAAGGACCGCCGCCGCGGCGAGGTGATCCTCAGCCAGGACGAGGCCTGGGACCTGATGACCCAGACCGGGTCGGTGCTGACCAACGCCGGCTTCGAGGTGCGGGTCCCACCGCTGTCCACCAAGAAGGCCAGCTCCCAGCTCAAGCTCACCTCCCTGGCCTCGCAGGAGCGGGCGGTCGGCGCGCAGCAGCTCAGCGACGTGCGGTGGTCCGCGGTCTTCGGTGACCAGGAGCTGACCGCCGCACAGATCCGCGAGCTCGCCTCCCAGTCGCGTCCCCTGGTGCGCTCCCAGGGCCGGTGGGTCGCCGTCGACCACGCCGACCTGGAAGCGGCCGCGGAGGCGCTCGAGGAGCGGGCGAACCGCACGCGGCTGTCCGGCGCGGACATGCTGCGCTACGCCCTGGGGCTCGACGGGACGGCGCTCGGGCGGCCGATCCAGCTCGAGGGTGAGGGCTGGGCCGCCGACCTGCTGCACAGCGCCGCGTCCATCCCCGAGCAACCGCCCACCTCGCCGGAGGGCTTCGAGGGTGAGCTGCGCAGCTACCAGGCGGACGCCCTGGCGTGGCTGCACTTCCTCGCCAGCGCCGGGCTGGGCGGGATCCTCGCCCTGGACATGGGGCTCGGCAAGACCCCGACCATGCTGGCCTTCCTGCGTGACCGCCCCGAGGACGGCCGCCCGGCCCTGGTCATCGCCCCACCGGCGGTGGTCGGCAACTGGGCGAACGAGGCGGCGCGGTTCGTCCCCGATCTCAAGGTCGTCGTGCACCACGGCACCAACCGTGGCGACGCCGACGAGGTGGCGGTCCAGGCCGAGCGCGCTGATGTGGTGCTCACCACCTACGGCACGGCACTGCGCGACGTGGACGCCCTGGCCCGCCTCTCCTGGTCGAGGATCATCCTCGACGAGGCCCAGGTCATCAAGAACCCCGCCAGCGAGACCGCCCAGCAGCTGCGTCGCCTCGAGGGCGACACCCGGGTGGTGCTGACCGGGACGCCGATCGAGAACGGGCTGGGTGACCTGTGGGCGCTGCTGGACTTCTCCAACCCGGGGCTGCTGGGCGACCGGGCGACCTTCGTCAGCCAGATGCAGCAGATCACCACCAAGGCCGACGGTGCCGAGTCGGCGCTGGCGACCCTCAACGGCGTCCTGGTGTTCCGTCGCACGAAGGCCGAGCCGGCCATCGCCGAGGAGCTGCCCGACCGCATCGACTCCCTGGACCACTGCCCGATGACCACGGAACAGATCGGGCTCTACCAGGCCGTGCTCGACGAGTTGGTGGTGAAGTCCTCGGACGATGACACGACCAAGCGCAAGGGGGCGGTGCTCGCCGCCATCACGGCGCTGAAGCAGATCTGCAACCACCCGGCCGCCTACACCGGTGACGAGGGCCCCCTCGAGGAGCGTTCCGGCAAGCTCGCACGGCTCGAGGAGATCGTCGACAACGTGTTCGAGTCCGGCGAGCGGATGCTGATCTTCACCCACTTCGCGAGCTGGGGGGAGCAGCTCGCCGAGCATCTCTCGGCCCGCACCGGCATCGACATCGAGTGCTACCACGGTGGCCTGGCGCGCGGCGCCCGCGACCGGATGATCGAGCGGTTCCAGACCACGGAGGGCCCCGGCGCGCTGGTGCTGTCGCTGAAGGCCGGTGGCACCGGGCTGAACCTCACCGCCGCCAGCCACGTGGTGCTCTACGACCGCTGGTGGAACCCGGCTGTGGAGGACCAGGCCCGGGACCGTGCCTGGCGCATCGGCCAGACCCGCACCGTGGTCGCGCACCGACTGGTCTGCCCCGGAACCGTCGACGAGCGGGTGGAGGAGGTCGTCGCCGGCAAACGGCGCATCGCCGACATCGCCCTGCCGAAGTCCAGTTCCGTCGGTGATCTGGACGAGTCCCAGCTCCGCCGGGCGCTGGGTATCGATCCTGACGCCGTCCTCACCGAGGACGTCCCCGTCAGCGCGACCGCCCAAGGTGATGCCGCGTGAGCAACGACCAGCACCAGTCCGGCAGCGACGGCCCCGGGGGCCGCCAGCGTGGCCGTCGCAAGCGCGGTCGCGGCCGTGGCCCCAAGCGGGGCCTGGAACAGCAGGGCGGCGGCACCCCGGAGCAGCCGCGGGGTCAGCGCCGCGACAAGCGTGGCCGCAAGCGGGGCAACAAGCCCCAGCGCCAGCGTGCCCCCGAGCGGGAGCAGGCCGCGGGTCGCAACGACCCGGCGGGCTTCTGGGGCGAGACCGAGCAGCTGCCCACGCTCCACCGTGACGTCCGCATCACCGACGATCCGGCCGCCGTGCCGAGGTCCCTCGGGGTGCCGCCCCTGCCGGGGCACGAGGCGGTGGCCGAGCACTACTTCACCGTGGTCTACGAGCGGGCCGTGGCGACCGCCGGTGCCCTGGCCGCCGCGGGCGGTCTGATCGACCTCAACGCTGTGGTCGATGACGACTGAGCCGGTCGGCGGCCGGTCGGCGCGGCGCGTGCCGGCGCCGCAGCTGCGCGAGACCGCCGACATCTGGTTCGACACCGGCCGCGATCCCGAGGTGGTGTGGGACGCCGCCGGAGTGCGGTTCCACCTGCAGGATCCGGTCGAGGCGGGGTGCCGTCTGCACCTGCTCACCTGCTCCAGCGGGGTGTTCGATCCGCAGCGGGTGGCCACCGCGCTGGCCGAGGGGTTGGCGGCCTGTGACTTCCCGCCCACCGGCGACGGTGCCAGCCCGGGTCACGTCGCCGCGGCGCTGCGCGCCGCCGGCCTGGAGGCGCCGGGCGCCTGACCCCGCTCACCCGCTGCGTCGATGTCCCGACGGTGGCCGCCCGTCGCCGTCGGACCGCGCTGCGGTCCGACGGCTTGGGCCCGCGCTGCGGTCCGGACGTCTGACAAGCCGCAGGTTGTGCTCCATCACAACTTCCGGCGGCCCGGGGTCCGGCTACCGGGTATCGGGGCCTGGGTCACGCCCCGAGTTGTGCGTGGGCACGGGTTCCGGCGACCCTGCACTCCCCGCGGCCGCGAGGGGTGGCCTGCCAGCGTGTGGCCTCGTACGTTGCGGCGTGTCGCCGCGGTTGGAGGGTCCGGGTGCCGGAGGATGCACGTCGACGGCCGTCACGCATCCTCGTGGCGGTGGTCGTCCTGGCTGGCCTGGTCGGCGGCCTCGTCGCCGCCGGAACCGCACAGCGCGGGTGGTTCGTCGTCGGGGTGGTGGCGGTCGCCGGGTACCTGGTCGCGGAGAGCGTCGCTGTGGTGAGCTCCTCGATGCGTGCCACAGGTCCTCAGCGGCGACGGTGACGGAGCGTCGCGTCGAGGCGGCGCGTCAGTCGCGGGAGCCCGTGGCGCGTTCCATCCGCCCGGCGGCGGCGCGGTAGAGGGGGGTCGCGACGTGCCGGGTGACCACGAAGGCCCGGTACCAGCGGGGCACGGTCCGCTCCGCCGCTCCGGAGTCGATCACGTCGTGCACCGCGCGGGCGACGTCCTCCGGCCGGCCGACGATCCTGCCCAGCGGGGTCCGCTTGATCTGGGACTGGGTGAAGCCCTCGGTCTCGATGAACCCGGGGTTCAGCTCGCACACCGTGATACCCCGCGACGCCCACGCGAAACCGGTCGCCTCGCTGAAACCGACCAGCCCGAACTTCGACGCCGCGTAGGCCGCCGGGCCCACGCCGAGCTTGCCGGCCACGGACGCGATGTTGACGACCCGGGCCGGTGCGCTGGCCTCCAGCAACGGCGCGAAGGCGGCCATGCAGCGGATCGGGCCGAGCAGGTTCACGTCGATGGTGCGGACCGCGTCGTCGAGGTCGTCGCGGCCCTCGAAGCTGCCGCCACCGACGCCGGCGTTGTTCACCAGCACGTGGCAGGCGCCCAGCGTGTCCTCCACCCAGGCAGCCAGCGCGTCCACCTCCTCGGTGTCCGTCACGTCCGCGACGTAGGGCCGCACACCGGCGTGCTCCGCAGCGAGTTCGTCGAGCCGGTCCCCGCGCCGGGCCACGGCGACCACGGTCATGCCGAGGTGGGACAGCCGGGCGGCCGTGGCGGCGCCGATGCCGCTGGACGCCCCGGTGACCACGGCGACCTTGCCCTGGGTGTCGAAGCTCACGGGTCCTCCTCGTTGGTGTGTGTGATCGCTGTGCGGGTGTCAGGGACCGCGCGCCCCTCAGGCCCGGCCGTCGTGACCGGGGCTGACGGTGCCGGCGTCACCCGCCGGCCGCCTGCAGCTCCCGGTGGAGCGCGGCGATCCGCGCCTCGAGGGCGGTGCGGACCCCCGCGCCGTGGTGCGGCGGGGCCTCGCTGAGGTAGCGCTGCGCCTCCGCGAGCTCGGCACGGATCACCTCAGGTGAGCGGCCGGCCGCCGCACCCTGCGGCTCATCACGACGTCGCGGTCCCATGGACCGGGACCGTAGCCGCGGCACCACGAGGGTGGGTCGCGGGTCGCCGCCGGGTGGCGGGTCGGGCAGGCTGCGCGGTCCGCGCAGACCGACGGCGGGCCGGACGGCACCGGAGGACGGATATGGCCACCGTGATCTACCACCTCGTGGCTGCGGGGGAGTGGCAGCAGGCCGGCGAGGTCTACGCCCCGGCCTCGCTGGCGACGGAGGGGTTCATCCACTGCTCCACCGCCGGGCAGGTCCCCCGGGTCGCCGCGGCCCTGTTCGCGGCCCGCACCGACCTGCTGCTCGTCGAGATCGACCCGGATCGCCTCGAGGCGCCGCTGCGGTGGGAGGACTGCTACGCGGCCGGCGAGCGGTTCCCGCACCTCTACGGACACCTACCGCGCGACGCGGTGCGCGATGCGCGTCCCTACCGGCCGGACGGCGACGGCCACTTCCCGGCGGTCGTCGATCGTTGAGTCCCCGCGGGCGCGGACCGACGGTGCCGCCGGTGGTGCGGCAGTCACGGGCCCACCGAGCGGCCGGTGGTGCCGGGGGTGTCACGGGCCGGGCGGCCGGTGGTGCGGCAGTCACGGGCCGGGCGGCGCGCGCCCCCCGCGCCGCCCGGTGACGCGCGAGCGGTGCTCGGTAGCGTGCGCTGGGTGATCCCTATGGACCCGGACGCCCGCCTGTTCACCCGGCCCTTCCAGGTCGTGGTGGCCGTGACCCTCGCCTGCTTCCTGTCCTTCGGCGCCACCCTGCCCGTGATCCCGCGGTTCGTGGTGGACGACCTCGGGTACGGCCCGGTCGCCGTCGGTCTCGTGTTCGCGGTGCACGCCCTCGCTGCGGTGGCGATCCGCCCGGCGGTGGGGCGTGCGGGCGACCGGTACGGGCGACGTCGCCTGGTGTTGGTCGGCGGGGCGGTCACCACCGTGGCGTTGCTCGGCCACCTCGCTGTCACCAGTCTCGCTGCGCTGCTCGTGCTCCGGGCGCTGGCGGGGGTCGGCCAGGCGGCGGTGGTGGTCGGCGCTTCCACCCGTGCCCTGGATCTCGCACCGGCCTCCCGTCACGGTGAGGTCTCCAGCTACGTGATGGTCGCGGTCCAGCTCGGCTTCGGTCTGGGACCGCTGCTCGGCGAACTCGCCCTGCGCGGCGCGGGCTACGGCGCGGTATGGGCGTCGGCGGCCGCCGGCTCCGGGCTGGTGGTGCTGCTCGGTACCCGCATCCCGCGTACGGACCGGCCCGAGGCGGTGACCATCCGCACCCTGCTCCACCCCGCAGCGGTGGTGCCGGGCATTGTGTTCGGGATCGGGTCGCTCGGCTTCATCGGCCTCCTGGCCTTCGCGCCGCTGTACGCCGACCGGCTCGGCCTGGCAGCGGTCGCCCCGGTGTTCCTGCTCTGCTCCGGCACCATCGTTGCGATCCGGATCATCGGTGCGCGGATCCCCGACCGGCTGGGCGCGGTGACCGCTGGCAGCGCGGCGCTCGGCCTGGTCGTGGTCGGGTTGCTGGTGATGGGGGTGCTGGCCACGCCGCTGGGGCTCTACCTCGGTGTCCTGGTACTGGCGGCCGGTACGGCGGTGTTCGCCCCCGCGATGGCGCTCGCGGCGGTCCAGGGCGTGCCGGCGGGCGAGCGGGCCCAGGTCATGGCGACCTTCACCCTGTTCCTGGACCTGGCGTCGGCGGTTGGGCCGGCCCTGCTCGGGGTCGCCGCAGCCCGGGCCGGCTTCGGCGCGACCTTCGTGGCCGCGGCGGCCGCAGCGGCCGTGGCGGCGGTGCTGCTCCGTCGGTGGCTGGCGCCGAGGTTGGCGGCACGCAGCGCCGCCGGCGGGCATCCTGCTCGTGCGCTGCCGGCGAACCTGTGGTGGCCGTTACGACCCCGGAGGAGCATCTGATGGCGGTGCTGGTGGATCCGGCGATCTGGCGCCATCGTGGCCGCCGGTTCGCGCACCTGGTCAGCGACCACTCCGAGGAGGAGCTCCACGCCTTCGCGGCGCGGTTGGGTATCGAGCGGCGGTGGTTCCAGGGGGATCACTACGACGTCCCGACGACGCTACGGGCGGCCGCCATCGCCGCCGGCGCGGAGCCGGTCAGCGCCGTGGAGCTCGTGCGACGCCTACGGGCGGCAGGGCTGCGGCGCGGGTCACGGATCCGCCGGCTCCCCGGCGAGCTCGGTGACGGCGTCGTCGACCACCTCCACGGTTGAACGTGCCACCTCGGCGTGGTCGCCGTCCGTCCCCGCGGCGACCGCACCCGCAGCGTCCGTCCCCGCAGCATCCGCCCCCGCGGCGACCGCTCCCGGGGCGTCCCCACCCCGACCGCAGCGGGTGAGGTAGTCCTCGAAGGAGAACCCCGACAGGAAGTCGCGCATCGTCGTGTAGCCGTCGCTGAACAGGTCGTACTCCTCGTCCGCGTCGAGGTCGAGGGTGCCGACCTCCGAGAGGTCCACACGGACGGTACGCAGCTCGTCGCAGGAACTGGTGGGTGCCAGCTGGTCGCTGGTGTCGAGCAGGGCATCCACCACCAGGCGGGCCAGGGACAGCGTGGAGGAGGGCAGCTCGGGGTCCACCGGTGGGCGAGGCAGGAGCCGGATCCCGAAGGTGGGCCACCGCGGCGGCCGACCGTCCACGCGGTCCAGCACGTCCACCGGGAACCCGGAGGTCAGGCCGCCGTCGATCAGCAGCGCCTGCGCGCCGGTGTCGCGGTTGCCGATGCGCACGGGGTCGTACACGAAGGGGATCGACATCGACGCGCGCACCGCCTGCGCGACGGGCTGGGCGTCCGGGTCGAGGTCGAAGCGCTCGTAGTCCCAGGGCAGGCGCACCACGCGGCGGTTGAGGACGTCCAGGCAGCGCACCACCAGGCGGTAGCGTTGCTCGACCGGTGCGTCGGGGTCGACGTCGGTCACCTTGAGGTCGCCGAAGGTCTCGATGCCCTGGGAGGACAGGATCTCGGTGATCCAGGTCATCGGGTCGGTGTCATCGCCGTCGCCCAGCCGGGACAGCAGCCGTGCCATGGCGCGGTTGTCCCGGAGGCGGCCGAGCACGTCGGCCAGCGCGAACCGGGTGAAGTCGAGCTCGTCGAACAGCTCCTTCAGGGCACTGGAACCCACACCCGCGACCGCGAAGGACCCCGCCAGGGCCCCTGCGGAGGCGCCGGCCACCCGCGCGACCCGGTAGCCGGCCTCCTCGAGGGCCGTCAGCGCCCCGATGTGGGCGACACCGCGCACCCCGCCGCCGCCGAGCACCAGGTCGCAGCGCTGCTCTCCTTGCGTCACCGCTTGCCTCCCTGTGCTGTCGCCCCTGGGCCCCGTGCGGTTGCCTCGACACCGCGTGCGGGGTGAGCGGCCGTGCGTGGACCGCGCCACCGCTCAGGGTGCCCGTTCCACCGATCAGCGTGCACCGCTCGACCGGTCAGCGTGCCCCGCCCGGTGCGTCGGGGCGAGTCGGTACGGTCCTCCACGACCGGTCCCGCGTCCCGCGGGCCGTCCCGGAGTCCCGTCATGCCGCCGTCGATCCCTGAGCTACAGCGCCTGCTCGGTCGGCCCCTGTTCGTGACCAGCGTGGTGGGGGCCCTGCTCGTGGTGCTCGTGCTCGTCGGTTGGTTGCGTCGTCGTGGCGCAGCGGTCACGGCCGGCGTCGTGGCCTGGACGGGGCTCGGGGTCGCGGTCGCCGGGGTGTTGTCGCTGACGCTCTACGGCCAGGAGCCGCGGGAGCTGGCGGAGCCCAAGCTGTTCCTCGACCCCATGGCGGGTGCGTGGGGGTGGGACAGCATCGCGTGGCGGCCGGTGCTCGACAACGTGGCGCTGTTCGTGCCGATCGGGGCCATGGTGGCTGCGGCGCTGCGCCGGCGGAGCATCGTCACCGTGTGGCTGCTGTGCGTGGCCTTCAGCGTCGGGATCGAGACCTTCCAGTACCTGGTACCCACCGGCCGGGTCGCCAACACCGCGGACGTGCTGGCGAACGCCGCCGGGGCGTTGCTCGGACTGCTGCTCGCCATCGCCAGCGGTGCACGACCGGCGATGCCGCGGGCGACGGTCAGGCGTGCACCACCTCGAAGCGGGGTCCGTGCGCCATGAGGCGGTCCAGGTAGGGCCGGCCGAGACCCACCGCGGGGGTGAGCACCCCTGCTGCATCGGGGCCCTCGTCCAGCGCCAGGGACAGCGCCGCCTCCCCGAGCATCCGTGCGGTCTCGTCGTAGCCGGGGTCGCCACCGGAGACCCGGGTGGTCACCTCGGTGTCGCCACCACGGCCGAGGAAGGTCACGGAGAAGCTGCTGCGCTGGCGCGTGGCTTCGTCCGGACCCTCGCCCCGGGCCGGTAGCGCCCGCTCCAGCAGCCCGCGGGTTGGACCGAAGCTGGCCAGAGCCGCCGCGGATCCGGCCGCCGCAACGCCCCCGACGACCGTGGGCAGCCGCCGCACCCGAGCGAAGTGGCCGTAGCGGAAGGCGGAACCGTAGCCCTCCAGGACCCGGGCGGAGCGCAGCACGATCACGGGGTCGATCGTCGGCAGCGGCACCCCCCAGCCGCCGAGCTGCTCGATGCGGTGGATGCGGGCCGGCAGCGGCGCGACCCGTCGCTGCACCCGGGGGTCCGGGTCGTCCCCGCGGTCGGGACGGGGCAGGGTGCGGGCGCCGATCGCGGCCAGGGCGGAGTGGGCGGTGCCGCCGCTGAACCGTCCCTGCCCGGACACGTAGGCGCGCACGGTCAGCGGTACGTCGTCGGGGAGGTGGTCGACGGTGAAGCGGACCCCGAGGTCGTGGGGGACGGAGTCGAACCCGCAGCAGGTCACGAGCTTCACACCCCGGTTGGCGGCGTCGGCGTCGTAGCGGTCCCGCAGGAGGGAGACGAAGCCCGGCTCCCCGGTGATGTCGGCGTAGTGGGTCCCGGACCGCACGCAGGCCTGGGCCACCAGCTCCCCGAGCTCCGCGTAGGGCCCCACGGTGGTGGCCAGTACCCGGCTGCGGGAGGTGAGCGCGAGCAGGCCGACCAGGTCGGCGACGTCCACCACCTCGACGTCGGGTCGGGTGGCGCCGGGCAGCCCGGCGACGCTGCTCGCGAGCTCCTCGAGTCGCTCCCGGTTGCGACCCGCGACGGCCCAGCGCACCCCCTCGGTCCGGGTGGCGAGGTGTGCGGCGACCAGACGTCCGGTGAAGCCGGTGGCGCCGAGCAGCACCAGATCGTAGGTCCGTTCCTCGTGCATGGTCGCTCCTGGGGCCGTGGGTCGAGGTGGCGGGCGGGGACGTCCTGACGACGTTGCCGTCAGGTTCGGGGCCGGACCGTAGAGCGTGCGGTGGCCTCGCGGCTACGGTGCCGTGACCGCGACAGGAGCCGACCGTGACCACCCTGCCCACCTCGACCGCGAAGGCCCCGCCCTTCGGCACCGTCCCGGCGCCGTCGATGGTCGTCGCGGAGGCGGTGCGGGGCAGCTTCGGTCCCGCCCGCACGGAGCCGATGGGCACCCTGGCTATCCACCCCTTCGCCCACGCGCTGCACTACGGCAGCGCCTGCTTCGAGGGGCTCAAGGCCCACCGCGGGGTGGACGGCACGGTCCGGCTGTTCCGTTACCAGCGGCACGTGGCCCGGATGCGGCGCACCGCGGAGCTGCTGCACCTGCCCGTCCCACCGGAGGCGCTGCTGGCGGGGATGATCCGGGACGCCGTCGCCGCCAACCTCGAGGTGGCACCCGCGAGCCCCGGCGCGCTGTACCTGCGGCCGCTGCTGCTCGGCACCGACCCCAACATCGGGGCAGCTGCGGCACCCTCCGCCGACGCCCTGCTGCTGGTGCTCGCCTCGCCGGTGGGTGACTACTTCGCCGGGGGGGACCGCGCGTTGCGGCTGAAGGTGGAGACCGACATCCCGCGGACCACACCGGCCTTCGGTGAGGCCAAGGCGGGCGCGAACTACGTCCTGGCACTCGGGGTGACCCGCCAGGCCCGGGCGGCGCACGGTGTCGACCAGGTGCTGTTCGCCCCCGATGGTGACGTCCAGGAGGCCGGTGCGGCCAACTTCCTCCTGCTGTCCGAGGACCGGCTCGTGACCCGCAACCTCGACGGGTCCTTCCTGCACGGCGTCACCCGGGACTCCGTCCTGCAGCTCGCCCGTGACGCGAGCCTCGAGGTGGAGGAGCGACCCGTCCGCCTCGAGGAGGTCCTCGCCTGGCCCGGTGAGGCGGCGCTCGCCGGCACCGCGGCGGTGCTGGCAGGGGTGGGCGAGCTGGTGCACGAGGGGCGGACCCACACGATCGGTGACGGCACCGTCGGACCGGTCACCCGGCGGCTGCGCGAGGCCCTGCTGGCGATCCAGCGCGCCGAGGCCGAGGACCGTCACGGCTGGCTGACGCCGGTTGACGGCACCGAGCCGGCCTGAGTGGCTGCGTCAGCGGGGACCGCTGGATGCCGGGTTCTGGACGCGGTGCGGGTGGTCCGGCGGGTGCTGAGTCTGCCGGCCGAGCTCGTTCGCGTGCGTGGACCGTTCAGTCACCCCAGCTGATGACCACACGGCCGTCCCCCGTTCGGACACCGTTCTCGAAGACCGCGTTCTGGGCGCTGCCGGTGTAGCTGGAGCCGCCGCCACCTCCGCCGCAGGCACCGCCCCCGCCGCCGCCGTAGTAGCCGCCGCCGCCACCACCCCCATCCCGCGAGTTCTGTCCGGAGTTGCAACTCCCTCCCTCGCCGTCACCATCGCCGCCCTCCCCCAGGACACCGGTGTTCCCGGCCCCGCCAGCCGCGCCCCCGTCGTCCTGCGTGCCGCCCCCGCCCCCGTTCTGATGCGCGCCGGCTCCGCCGCTCAACCCGCCGCCCGCGCCACCCGCCATGACGGTGTTGGTCTGTTCGCTGGAACCCCCGCCGCCGCCGGCTACCAGCACCCGGGCAGCGAGCGAGTCCGACCCCCGCCGCACGTCCGACGCGCCACCCCCGCCGAAGCCTGCGAGCCTGTTCTGGGTGGCCGGACTGCCGCCGCCGTCGCCGCCGCCGTTGAGGCCACCGTTGAAGTGACCGGTTGGGCCACTCGGCCGTTGGCCCACGTGGACGTACAGCGTCTCGCCCGGCGTGACAGCGACCTCACCCGTGGCGTAGCCGCCGTGGCCGCCGCCAGGGCCACCTCCCTGCGCGCCCCAGGCTTCTATCGTGACGGTGTGGTGGCCCGCCGGCACCTCGAAGGTGTGGCTGCCCACCGCAGCGAACTCCTGGGTGCCCGGTGGATCGACCCAACTGCCCGTGGTCCAGGTCGCGGCCGTGGGCTCCGACGTCGCCCTGAAGGCCGCCTCTGCGGCCGTGAGCGTGACCGGCGTGAGGGCGAGCAGTGCGGCGGTGATGGCACAGCCGGCCAGCACCCGCCGTTGGGCACCTGCAGACCGCTGCCGGACCGGTTCGTCGGTTGCGGCTGCCGCCCGGGCCGGGCGGGCCGGTGGTGGGCCCCTGCGGACGACCCGCGTGGCGGTGACCGTGGCGGCGCCGGTGATCGTCATCCAGACCAGCAGCGGAGCCCACGCACCGTCGCGTAGCCAGATGAGGGGTCGTCCCACGTAGGGCACGAGCAACCGGGCGCGTCCCTCGATGCGGTCGGCGGGGAGCGGGGTGGTATCGGCGACGCCCGTCGCGTCGCCCCGGACGACGTAGGCACCGTCGTCGAGTCGCTCGACCACGCGGTGGGTGACCTGGCGGCCCGGCCGGGTCGGATCCTCGAAGGTGACCACGGCACCCGGAGGCAGGTCCCCTTCGGCTGAGCCGATCAGCAGCACGGAGCCCGCGGGCGCTCTCGGTGCCATCGAGTCGGCGGTGACCATGACGGGGACCACGCCGGGCAGCAGCGCAGGGACCAGCGCCCACCCGACGAGCGCCAGCTGCCCGAACAGCACCATGGCTGCGACACCGCCCAGCAGCAGGTGTCGTGGTCTTCCGCCGGTCGTCACGCCAGCCATCCTTTGACCGTGCCGTCGCAGCCCAGGCCCGCATCACCTCGCAGCAGCTCTTCCAACCAACCGTCGGCCGTTGGGCGCCGCACTGAAGGCCGGCCGGGCGATCCCGCGTGGGCCGGATCCAGCGGCATCGGGCCCGGCCCGCCCTGAGCGCGGGGCCGCTCGGGCACCCACCGGCGGTGCGGTGGACCGGCTGTTCTGGCAGAGGGCCGCTACTCGGGGACGTGCAGCCGGGTCGCCTCGGCGGTCAGCTCCGTCGCCGGCCCCTCGACCACCGAGGTGATCCCACGGCGGTCGAACAGGTCGCGTACCGGCAGCCGCCAGCCGCCGTCGCCGGTCAGCTGCGACAGCTGCCGGCTGGAGAAGGCGAACACCAGCCGTCCGAGGCCCGCGTTGGCGTGCGCCACCGCGCACATCGGGCAGTGCTCCCCGGAGGTGTACACGGTGCTGCGGCGCCGCTCATCGGGATCGAGGTTGCGGTACGCCCACCGTGCGAGCTTCAGCTCCGGGTGCGCCGTGACGTCCCGGTCGGTGGTGACCGTGTTGCGCTCCTCGACCAGGGCCGCGCCGTCGCCGGAGATCAGCAGCGAACCGAACGGGTCGTCGCCCGCATCGCCGGCCTCGCGGGCCAGCTCCAACGCCCGCCGAAGGTGGGTCAGATCGCCAGGGGTCACGTCAGGTTCCGAACTCGTAGTCGACACCGGTCAACGACACCGAAGCCTGCCACAACGCCGCTGCGAGCGCCGGGTCCTTCGCCCGGGCCGAACGTCCCGCGGGTGCGGGGTAGCCGCGGGCCTCACCGGGCCCGTCGGGCCCCCAGTAGGACGCGCCCGGAAGCGCGGGGGCGGTCGCGGCGTACAGCTGCGGGAGGACCCCCTGGCTGGCCGGCTGGGCGAAGAGCAGGTTGCCGAGACGCGACCCGATGTGGGTCACCGCACCGCTGAGCCCGCCCTGCATCGTGGGCCCCGTGGTCTGCAGCGCGGTATCGGCGTAGCCCGGATGGGCGCCGACCGCGGTCAGCGCGGAACCCGCCGCCTCGGCGAGGCGTTGGAGCTCCAGCACGTGGAGCAGGTTCGCCAGCTTCGAGTTGCCGTAGGCGATCCAGCGCTGGTAGCGCGTGCGCTCGAGGTTGAGGTCGTCGATGTCGAGCCGGGCGGCCCGGTGCGCCGTCGAGGACACGACCACCACCCGCGGCTCCTCGGTGGCGAGCAGCAGCGGCAGCAGCCGGCCCACCAGGGCGAAGTGGCCGAGGTGGTTGACCCCCATCTGCAGCTCGAACCCGTCCACGGTGCGCGACAGCGGCGGGGCCATGATCCCGGCGTTGGCGATGACCGTGTCGAGGCGCTCGTGCCGGCTCGCGAGATCGCTCGCGGCCGCTGCGACGCTGGCCAGGTCGCCGAGGTCGACCTGGAGGTGCTCCAAGGATGCCGCGGGCGCACGGTGGTGGATGCGGTCCATCACCGCGGCGGTGCGCTCCGTGGAGCGGTTGGCCAGCACCACGTGGGCGCCACGGGTGGCCAGCGCGACCGCGGAGGCCTCCCCGAGACCGGAGCTCGCACCGGTCACCAACACCGTGCGGCCGTGCAGGGAGGGCAGATCGTCAGCGGTCCAGGGCACAGGGCCTCCTGCGGATCCGGGAGCGGGGTGCCACCACGGTAGCCGTCGAGGTGCGACGGCTAAGGTCCGCGCTGCAGCCACGCGAGCGACGTTGGGAGCATGCACGTGCCAGTCAACCCGGTGTACGCCACCGCCGTCGGCGCCAGCCTCTCGATGTTCTCCATGTTCCGGTGGAACATCCGGATCACCGGCGCCGAGCACGTCCCGCGGCTCGGCCCGGCGGTGCTGGCCACCAACCACGTCAGCTACCTCGACTTCATCTTCGCCGGCTACGGCGCCCGCGAGCAGGGCCGGCGGGTGCGTTTCGTCGCCAAGGCCGAGGTGTTCGACCACGCGGTGACCGGACCGCTGATGCGCGGGATGCGCCACATCCGCGTGGAGCGCGGCGGCGACACGGAGGCGACCATGCGCGAGGTCGCCGCGGCGCTCGGTGAGGGCGACGTGGTCGGCATGTTCCCCGAGGGCACGATCTCCCGGTCCTTCGTGCCCCTGGCGGGCCGTCCGGGGGCGGCACGGATGGCGATCGAGAACCGGGTGCCGCTGGTGCCGGGTGCCCTGTGGGGCAGCCACCGGATCTTCACCAAGGGGCGCAGCTTCACCCCCGCCCGCGGCACCGCCGTCAGCATCGACTTCGGCCCGCCGGTGGCCTACGAGCCGGGTGAGGATCCGCTGGCGGTGCACGAGCGGCTGATGACCGCGATCGGTGCGCTGGTGGACCGCGCGCAGCGCCGCTACCCCCAGCGGCCCGCGGGGCCCGAGGACGCCTGGTGGCAGCCCGCCCACCTCGGTGGGAGCGCACCGACACCGGAGGAGGCCGCTGCCACCGCCCGTGAGGAGGCCGAGGAGCGGCGCCGCCGGCACGGCACCGACGACCGCGGCCGCACCGCCGACGGAACGTGACCTGCGAGGAGCTGGTCCGGATCGACGACCCGGCCGATCCCCGGCTGGGGGACTACGCGGCCCTGACCGACGCCGCGCTGCGCAAGCGGTACGAACACGACCAGGGCGTGCTGATCGCCGAGGGCCCCAACCCGGTACGCGAGCTGGTGAGCTCCCGCTACCCGGTCCGGTCCCTCCTGGTCGCCGACCGACGGCTCGACACCCTGGAGGCGCTGCTGGACGGCGTGCCCGCACCACGGCCGACGGTGTACGTCGTGGCTCAGGAGGTGCTCGAGGCGGTGGTGCGCTTCCGGCTCCACCAGGGTGTGTTGGGCTGCGGGCAGCGGCTGCCCCTGCCGACGCCGGCGGGGGTGGTGTCCGGGGCTCGTCGGGTGCTGGTCCTCGAGGGGCTGAACGACCACGAGAACCTCGGCACCCTGTTCCGCAGTGCCCGTGCCTTCGCCACCGACGCGGTGCTGCTCGGCCCCGGCTGCGCGGACCCCCTCTACCGCCGCAGCGTCCGGGTCTCCATGGGCCACGTCCTGCACGTGCCCTTCGCCCGTACCGGGCCCATCGGTCCCGCCCTCGAGGCGCTGCGGGGCGCCGGGTTCGCCGTGCTGGCGCTGACGCCGGCACCGGACGCGATCGACCTCGAGGCGGTCACCGATCTGCGCTCCGGGCGGCTCGCCCTGGTGCTCGGCGCGGAGGGGCCGGGCCTGACGTCGGCGGCCGTCGCCGGCGCGGACCGCGCCGTACGCATCGGCATCGTCGCCGAGGTCGACTCCCTCAACGTGGCTGCAGCCGGCTCGATAGCCTGCCATGCCCTACGACCGGAGGCACGGTGATGCCCGAAGGCGGGTTGCTCGCCATCCTGGTGCTGCTGGGCGTGCTCGCCGTGCAACTGGTCCTGGTGGTCACGGTGCAGCGGCTGCGGGACAGTGTGCGGCGTCGACGGGGCCTGCCGAGCATCCTGGAGCAGCGTGCGCACCAGCTCGAGACCCACGGCGACGAGCGGTTGGTGCCGATCGGGAACGGCCTGCCGGGGGTCATCCTGCCCGGCGGCCGCCGGGGTGTGGCGCCGCGCCGCGACCGCGGCGGAGCCGATGGCGCTGTCGGGACCGGCGATCCCGCAGGCGCCCACGACGGGCACGGCACCGACCCGTCGGACCGGGCCGGTTGAACGCCGCGTAGCCTGGACCCTCCGGCGGGCGGGTGCCCGTGCTGCCCGTGACGCCAGGAGCTGCGATGCCCACCGAGGTCGATGTCCGCTTCAACGAACTCGACCCCTACGGGCACGTGAACCACACCGTCTACCTCACCTACCTCGAGGTTGCCCGGGTCGAGCTGCTGGCCGCCCACGGGGTGGAGCTGACCGCGTTGGCGGCACGCACCGGTGCACAGCTCGTGGTCGTCCGCCTCGAGGTGGACTACCTCGGCGCGGCGGTTGCCGGGGACCGGCTCACCGTCACCTGTCAGGTCGTCGAGCGGCGACGCGCCACGGCCCGCTTCCGCCAGACGGTCCGCAGGGGTGACCGCGAGCTGGTGCGGGCCCGGGTCCGCGCGGCGGTGCTGGACACGGACGGCCGACCGTGCGCCATCCCCGACGAGCTGCGGGCAGCGCTGACACCTCCGGGCGATGCGGTTGGCAGCCAGGCTGCCGGCGACGCTGTCCCCACCACCTCGGCGGTGGGCTCGTGAGCACCCTCACACCCCTCGACCTCGAACGGCCGGCACAGCTCGGTACCCCGCGGCGGCTGCTCGCCCTGCTCGCCGCGGCGTTGCTGGCGGTGGCCTGGTGGCAGGTGATCGATGCGGGCGCCGAGGTGGAGCTGACGACCACCGAGCGGGCCGGGGTGCCCGTCGACCTGCTGGTGCCGACAGCGGCGGAGGGCGCACCGGGGGTGGTGGTCGCCCACGGGTTCTCCGGCTCCCGGCAGCTGATGCGCTCCACCGGGCTGGCCCTCGCGGAGGCCGGGTTCGTCGTCGCCGTGGTCGATCTGTCCGGTCACGGCGCGAACCCGACACCGCTGATCCGTGACGACGATGGCGCGCAGCTGACCGACGACGTGCTCGCCGGCGTGGACCTGCTGGTCGGCACCGATGCGGTCGACCCCGAACGGATCGGCGTCCTCGGCCACTCCATGGGCTCCGGTGCCGTGCTCCGTGCCGGGATCGCCGATCCCGGGCGCGTCGGTGCGGTCGTCGCGGTCTCACCCACCGACGCCGAGGTGACGCCGGAGTCCCCCGGAGACCTGCTGCTGCTCGCGGGCGCCCTCGAGCCGCGGTACGCGGCGGCGGGGGAGGACCTGCTGGAACGGGCCGGGGGAACGGTCCCGGCGGGTGCGGACGCACCCCGCAGGGCCTTCGAGCTCATCGGCGGCGTCGAGCACGTCACGATCCTGTTCAGCGGGCAGATGCACGCCGCCGCAGCGGGCTTCCTCGCGGAGTCCCTGGATCTCGACGCGGAGGAGATCCCCGGCGGGCTCCCGCCCATCGGCTGGTGGGTGGTGCACCTGCTCGGGGTGCTGACGCTCTGGCGGACCGTCGTGCCGCTGCTCGCGGATCGCGGCGCGTCCGCGACCACCACCGGCCGCGGCATGGTCGGCGCCGTCCTGGGCGCCCTGGCTGCGACGGCGGTGCTCGCCGTGGTGAACGCGGCGGTCGATCTCACCGGCGTGGGCGGGATGCTGGTGGGTCCGGTCCTCGCGGTGTGGTTCCTGCTCTCGGGTGGTGTGTGGTTGTGGTTCGGGCCGCGACCGCCGGCGCCCCGCTGGCGGGACGTGGCCTGGGCCGGCGTGCTGGCGGCGGTCCTCCTCCTCGCCTTCGGGGTGTTGGGCGCCCGGGTCTGGCTCCCGGGTGTGCCATCGGGAAGCCGGCTGGCCCTGGCGGCGGCGTTCGTGCCCGCGGTGCTGCCCTGGAGCCTGGCGGTCGCCAGCACGATCCAGGGGCCACGGGGCGTGCGCGCCGCTGGCTGGTGGGTCGTGCTGGTGGTGGTCCTCACCGCGGGGCTCGCCCTGGCCGCCAACGTGCTCGAGCCGCTGCGGTTCCTGCTGCTGTTGCTGCCGCTGATCCCGGTGCTGCTGACCGTGGCCGTGGTCGCGTACCTGCCGCTGCAGCGTCCCTGGGCGGCGGCCGGCGCCACCTCGGTGCTGTTGGCGTGGCTGATGGCGGTGCTGTTCCCGCTGGTGTGAGGCGGCCGAGGGTCGCTGGGCATCGGTCCCGCCGCGCCGGGGGGTCCTGCCGCGGCCTGCAGCTACGCTCCCGCGCCCCGAGGGTGGCGAGCACCGACGGGTCCAGCCAGGGGAGGCAGGTCGTGCAGATCGCGGGCGCGAGCGCGGTGGTGACCGGTGCGGGTGCCGGGATCGGCGCGGCCATCGGTCACGCGCTGGCGGCAGGCGGTGCGCGGGGGGTGCTCCTCGCCGACCTCGACGGCGACCGCGCCGAGCTGGTGGCAGAGCAGCTGCGGGAACGGGGGACCGCCGCCGAGTCCCGGGCCGTGGACGTCGCCGACCGCGACGCCGTCACGGGCCTGGTCACGGCCGCCGAGGACGCCTTCGGGGGCCTCGACCTCATGGTCTCCAACGCCGGGATCGGCACCGGTGCCGGCATCGAGGCGGACCTCGACCAGTGGCAGCGCTCCTACGCGGTCAACGTCCTGGCTCACGTGCACGCCGCCCGTGCCGCCTTGCCGGGCATGCTCGAGCGCGGCGGAGGAGCGTTCCTGCACACCGCCTCGGCGGCGGGGCTGCTCACCATGCTCGGCGACGCCCCCTACGCCGTCACCAAGCACGCTGCGGTGGCCTTCGCCGAGTGGCTGGCCGTCACCTACGGCGATCGCGGCATCCAGGTGGCGGTGCTCTGCCCCCAGGGGGTGGAGACCGACCTGTTGCGCGCCGCCGATGCGGGGCTGCCCGGCCGGGCCGTCCGTGCCGCAGGCCCGGTGCTCAGCCCCGCCGAGGTCGCTGACGTGGCGATCGCCGGTCTCCAGGACGGCCGCTTCCTGATCCTGCCCCACCCCGAGGTGGCGGACCACCTGCAGGGCAAGGCCGCACGCCCGGAACGGTGGATCGCGGCTCTCCAGCGTGCCCAGGCCGCGCTCGACGGTTGACGCCGGGTGCGTGGCTGCGGCCCGCTCCGCTCCCGGGTTCCGGTCCGCAGCGGGCCTGCGCACGGTGTGCGTTTCAGAGGTCCGGATCGCGGCTGAGGAGTCCGGCGAGCCGACGGTAGAGCGGGAGCTCCTCCAGCCACCCGGCCGGCGCACGCGTACCCCCCTCCAGCGCGTGGTAGAGCGGGTGACGCTGCTGCTGCAGCCACTCGATCGCGGACACGAGGTGATCCCTGCTCAGATCAGCAGGATCCACGACGCGGCCCGGCTCGCCTCCCAGGAGGTAGTCGTCCCAGGCGTGTCGGAGCACCCAGGTGTCCGGATCCTCCACCAGGTTGCGGAGCCGCTCGCACTGCTCCTCGGTGAGCCGCAGTGGCACGGTCCGTCGCGAGCCGGGCCGGAAGTCGCGCAGCTGTGCGGTCACGGGGTCTGCTCCTTGTCAGTTTCGGTGCCGGTGAGCGCGTTCGCGATCTCCGCCATGCCGGTGGCGAAGCTGCGGTACGGAGCGACGCGGAACAGCCGGGGGAGTCGGTCGGTGGAGAACCTGCCCGTCCAGCCGGTCTCGTCCCGTCCCGGCTGCGAGGGCGGGCGCTCCGGCAGCAGGTCGATGACCGCGTCGAGGTAGTCGGCGACGGTCACGTGGCCCCCGACGACGTTGGCGGTGCGCGGCACCGGTGGCGCCACGTCCGGGGCACCGTTGCCTTCTGCGGCCACTCCCGCGTCGCCGGGGTCCGCGTCGGGATCAAGACCCCCGGCAGCGAGGATCGCGTCCACCAGGTCCTCCACGTGGACGAAAGCGAAGGTGCTGCCCCGCTGCAGGGGCACCGCCCGCCCGGTGCGGATCAGGTCCGGGATGCGCTGACCCCACGTCGAGGTCGGCCCCGCGCCGAGCACCGCGGGCGGTCGCAGCACGGCCACGGCCGTGGTCCCGGCCGCGTCCGCGGCGAGCACCCGCTCAGCCTCGGCCTTCGTGCGCGCGTACACCCCACCGTCCTCGGTTCCCAGGGCGATCAGCGGCGTCGACTCGGTGACGGGATCGTCGCCCTGCTCCGGGCGGTCGTACACCGAGGTGGTGGACACGTGCACCAGGGTCGGGACGTCGGCGGCTTCGCAGGCGGCGAGGACACGCCGGGTGCCCTCCACGTTGACCTCGGTGCCGGTGTCGAGGTCCGGTCCGACGGTGGCCGCGGCGTGGACCACCACCTCGACACCCGCCAGGGCGTCCGCGGTCACGGCCTCCAGTCCACCATCGAGCTGCACCGCGCCGTGGCGGGCGAGTTCCTCGGAGGTCCGGCGCACGGGGCACAGCACCTCATGGCCGGCACCGAGCAGCCGGTGGGCGGTCCGGCCACCGACGAACCCGGTGGCTCCGGTCAACAGCACGCGGGACATGGCACCTCCATCGGGCCTCCGACACCTCGTGTGGCGCGTCGGTCTCGGGCCGCCACGGTAGTGAGGCATCGGCCGTCCGTACCCCGGCCAGGCCGGGAGAGCCCCTAGCCTCGGACCCGTCCGCAGCCTCAAGCAGGTCACGCCGCCCGGGCGCTCGCGCCCGTCGTCACGGTCACGACCGCCTCGTGAGGCCGCTCACCGCACCCTTCTTGCAGATCAGGAGCACACCGTGGAGATGCCGTACCGCCGACTGGGACCTTCGGGCCTCAAGGTCTCCGTCCTCAGCTTCGGCTCATGGGTCACCTTCAAGAGCCAGCTGGACGTCGACCGGGCCGTGGACTGCATGGCGGCCGCCTTCGACGCCGGCGTGAACTTCTTCGACAACGCCGAGGTGTACGCCGGGGGCGAGTCGGAGCGGATCATGGGCGACGCGATCCGCAAGCTCGGCTGGCAGCGCCACGAGTACGTGGTCACCAGCAAGTTCTTCTGGGGGATCAAGGACGGCCCCACCAGCAGGAACACCCTCAACCGCAAGTACCTGCTGGAGGCGATCGACGACTCCCTGGACCGGTTCGGTCTCGACCACCTCGACGTCATCTACTGCCACCGCGCCGACCCGCACACCCCCGTCGAGGAGACGGTGCGGGCGATGTCGGACGCGATCGACCGCGGCAAGGCCCACTACTGGGGCACCTCGGAGTGGACGGCGGACGAGATCCGGGCCGCCTGGGACGTCGCCGACCGCTACGGCTGGCACAAGCCGATCACCGAGCAGTCCCAGTACAACCTGCTGTGGCGTGAGCGCGTCGAGAAGGAGTACGCCCGGCTGTACGAGGACATCGGCCTCGGCAACACCATCTGGTCGCCGCTCGGCTCCGGGCTGCTCACCGGCAAGTACCTCGACGGTGTGCCGGAGGACAGCCGCGCGGCCCTCGAGGGCTACGAGTGGCTGGCGAAGCGGCTGACCGACGGCCGCTACAACGACCAGCTGCACCGCTTCAAGGAGGTCGCCGAGGGCTACGGCGCCACCATGGCGCAGCTCGCCATCGCGTGGACGGCGGCCAACCCCAACGTCTCCACGGTCATCACCGGCGCCTCCCGCGCCGAGCAGGTCGTGGAGAACATGAAGGCGCTCGAGGTACTCGAGCAGCTGGATGAGGCTGCGGTCGAGGAGATCGCGGGCATCTTCACCTGAACGGTGTGGCGGCGGGGCCCCGGCAGGTGCCGGG
>PXDB01000062.1 GCA_003565155.1 Nitriliruptoraceae bacterium
ACACCCCGCTCGGCCCGCCGCCTCTCGACGACGGACTGGGGCCTGCTGCCGGGCACTCCGGTGTCTACCCGGTCGGGACTTCCACCCGCGGGCACGACGCAACTTCCAGGACGCAACATGACGCGAGCGTAGGCCGCGTGGCGCCTCAGCCGACCAGCCGCGACCTCACCAGGGCGGAGACGCGGCTGCCGTCAGCCCGGTTGCCGACCTCGGCCATGGTCGCCTTCATGACCTGTCCCATCGCCTTGGGGCCCTCGGCGCCCAGGTCGGCGATGACCCGGTCGACGAGTGCGGTGAGCTCCGCATCGGTGAGCTGGGTGGGCAGGTAGGCGGCGTACAGCTCGGCTTCCGCGGCCTCGGCTGCAGCGGCGTCCCCGCGGCCGCCCTCGGCGAACGACGTCGCGGCCTCGCGGCGGCGCTTCACCTCGGTCGCCAGCACCTGCTGCACCACCTCGTCGTCGAGCCGGCCCTGGGGTCCGAGCCCGTCCGCGACGGCACGGTTCTTCAGGGCGGCGATCACCATCCTGAGTGCGGAGGTCCGCTCCCTGTCGCGCGCCTTCATCGCGGTGCGCAGGTCGGTCTCGATCTGCTCGTGCAGGCTCACGGTCACCTCGGTGTCGGGGAGGGCGGGGGTGCCGACGGCGGGCCGAACAGCCTACTGTCGGCGCACCGGCGCGGACGTGGACGAGCCCGCCCGGCGGTCGTCGCCGGACGGGCTCTGGTCCCCGGGTGGCCGGTGGTGGGCAGCGCCGACCCGGCCACCCACCTGGCGCGAGGGTCACTCGCTGACGGCGTCCTTGGCGGCCTCCGCGGTCTTCTTCGCGGCGGTGCCGGCGCCCTTGGCCTGGGCCTTGGCGGCCTTGGCCTGCGGCTCGGTGGCCTCCTTGGTCTTCTCGACCGCGCCGGTGGCGGCGGTCGCGGTGCCCTTGGCGCGGCTCACCGTCTCCTCGACACCCTCGCGGGCGGCGCCCGCGGTGCGGTCGACGGCGCGCTGCGCGACATCCACGGTGGAGTCGACGGCCTTCCGTGCGGTGGTGGCCGTGGCCTTCGCCTGCGTGGAGACGGTGTCGGCCTGCTTGACCGCGGTGTCGATGGCCACGTCGGCGGTGCGGGTGACCGAGGTGAAGGCGCCCTTCAGTTGCGTGCGGGCGTTGTCGGCCTGGGAGAGCACCTTGTCGAGGCGCTCGTCCTTGCGGACCTCGTCGGCCCGCTTGCGACCCTCCTTGGCCTTGGCGTCGAAGCGCTGCTCGAAGGTCTCGAGGTAGCGCTCAGCGTCCTTGGTCACCCGCTCACGGAGCTCGGTGAGGGTCTTCTCCGCGCGCTCCGGCACCTCGCGGATGCCTTTGATGCGCTCCGGGGCCTCCTCGGCGGCCTTGCCGGCATCGGTGCGCAGCTTCTCGAACCGGGTCGGTAGTTCCCTGGCGAGGTCCACGACATCGCCCACGATCCCGGCGGTCGCGTAACCGGCGTCTTCGAGGACGGTGCGCAGCTCACGCTCGTGGAGGCGGGGAGCAGCCTTCGGGGCCGCCTTCTTCGGGGCCGCCTTCTTGCGGGCCGTGGTCTTGGCAGCGGTCTTCTTGGTGGTCTTCTTCGCGGTCTTCTTCGCCGTCGATGTGGCCGCAGCCTTCGGTGCGGTCTTCTTGGCGGCGGTCTTCTTCGTGGTCTTCGCCGGGGCCGTGGTCTCGGCCATGGTGGCCTCCTCGTTGCTCGATGGGTCTGGTGCAGCGGGATGGCGTCCGGGGAAGGGACAGCGCGGGAGCCGGGCGCGACCGTCATCTGGACAGCCGTGCCGTGAGCGCTGTCCCTTCGCCGGGCGCCACCCTCACCGATCGCTTCCGATGGTAAGCGGCAAACGCTAACTTTGGCAAGCGCTACGGCAGGAAGGGGCCCGTTTCCCCTCCGGAAAAGCGCGCTCAACGCACGCCAGGCCTTTATTGCTCGCTCCAGTACGCATCGCGTGCGGCTCCGTGCGCGCCGCCGGACCTGCCGGGGCAACGACGGGTCGCCAGGCGAGGCTCAGGGATCCGTTCGCATGGCGCGCACGTGGACGGCGAGTTCCGGTTGCAGCATCCGCTGGACCGGTCCCATGCTGAGATCGAACACCCGCTCCGCACGCGTCAACAGCGCGGACCACCATCCCGGCGCGGCGTCACGCACCTCGTCGGTCACCAGCAGATCCACCACGTCGCCGATCGGTCGGCGCGCGCTCGCGGCGCCGATGACGCGGTAGCCGCGCTGGCGCAACGGGCCGGTGTCGATCGGCAGCAACTCGGACCGTCCGAGGGTGACCGTCACCTCCACTCCCTCCGGCAGCCCCGGGAGGGTGTCCGCCCAGGTCGGACCGGCCGCCGGTAACCGCACGAGCAGTGCGCCCGTGGGCAGGAGCAGGGGCGGAGCCGCCACACGCACCTCGTCGGTCCGTATCGGAACTGGGGGCCGACATCCTCGCACCTCGGGGTCGACGAGTCACGCATCTGCGGCCGGACTCGTAGGCTCGCTGCGTCCGGCGCGGACCGGGTCCTCACGGGGGCCAGGTCGATCCGCGCCGCGGTGGGACCGGAGGAGTGACGGGCCATGACGATCGGTCTGCTCGGTGCAGCCGGCGTTGTCGGCGGCGCCGTCACCGACGTCCTCGCCGCGCAGGGTCGTGCGGTGGTGCCCGTCGACCTCGCCGCGCCGCACGCCGCGCTCGCGCGCGTCGAGGTCGTGGTCGCCGCGACCGGCGGTGACCTTCCTGCGACCCGCAGCGCGATCCGAGCAGCGGCCAGCGCGGGGGTACACGTCGTGGACGTCGACCGGGAGGTCGGCTCCCTGCGTTGGCTGCACGAGACCGCGGCGTCCGAAGGTGCCGTGTCCGGCGTCCTCATGGTCGGCGCCGCCGGTGTGCGCTTCGCCGTCGGCGACCTGCTCGCGGCGCTGGCTGCGGGGCACGTTGCGGACCCGACGGACGTGCACGTGGCCTACACCGGCGGTGGGGGTCGCCGTCTCCCAACCCCCGGGGAGCGGCGTGCCGCTGTCGCCGCGCTCGGTGTCCCGGGCACGGCGCTCGTCGCACACCGTCGGGTCGAGGAGCACCCGGGCGAGGCCCGACGGCTGGCGTGGTTCCCACGACCTGTGGGGCCAGCACACGCCGCCGCCGTGCCGGGTGGTGAGGTGTACACGGTCCCGCTCCACCTGCCCGGACTGGCCACCATCCGCACCTACGAGGCGCTGCCGGGCTGGCGTGCGGAACTGCTGCAGGCCCGGTCCAACCTGGCACGGACGCGCTGGGGGCACCGGATGCTGGCCCGCCGGCTCCAGCGGCCGGGCGGCGCCGCCGGGCCAGCCACACGGGCCGCGCAGCGCTGGGGCTGCGTCGCGGAGCTGGCGGGAGACGTCGAGCTCGGCCGGGCGTGGGCCTATGGCCACGATCCCGTCGCCACGACCGCCGCGATCGCCACGGAACTGGCGCTGCGCCTGGAAGCCACCGGACGTGTCCCCGGTGCCGGTGGTGTGCGCGCCCCCGCACAGATCACCGACCCCGCCGTCCTCCTCGACGCGGTGGCGGAGCGAACGGATCTGCGGTGGTCGCGCGCACGGGTCGCCCTGGAGGGGCGGTGACGGGGCGCGGTCGAGGCGTTCAGTCACTAACGTCGACCCCACGGGGCCGGATGGCCCGCGAACGTCGGTAGCGACAGCGCAGGACGTGGAGGAGGACACCGTGGCGGACAGGCCCGTACCGATCGACCTCGACGAGGTCCAGGAGACCGCCCGAGAACTGGTCGGCGACGCGGGTGCGCAGGTCGCCGAGGCGGGCGAGCTGACCGCAGAGCGGCTCGAGGAGGCGCGCGCACTGCTGGTGGAGCGCGCCGGGGAGGCCCGTGAGGTGCTGGTCGACCGCGCGAAGACCCACGGTCCGGAGCTCGCGGCGTGGGCGCGCAGCACCGGTGCCGATCTGGCCGAGCGCGCCGCGCCGGTCATCAGCGAACGTGCCGCACAGGCCCGGGATGAGGCGGCGCGGCGGTGGCACGACCTCGAGGAGGAGCTGCCCGTGGACGTCGACGTGGAGAAGGTGGGTCGCCAGATCGAGCGGGGTGTGTGGCAGGTCATCAGCAGTCTGCTCAGCGTCCTGCTGCTCGTTCCGAAGCTGCTGGTCCGTGGCCTGGGGGCGTTGGGACGGTTCGCTGATGATCTCGGCGACCGTGGCGTGGTCGCCGGGGAACGGGCACGCGAGGCGGTGGCCGCGGTGCCGCCGTCCCGTCGCGACCGTCGGCGTCGCACGCTGCGGACCGCGGCCTGGACGGGCGCGGGTTTCGGGGCTGGCATCCTGGTGGGCTGGGTGCTGGGTAGGCGCGATGACACCACGGTGAGCTACGAGCCGGCGGGGATCGGCGATCACCTGTCCTCGTCCGCCATGGATCCGTACCCGGTCCCGCCAGGTCCGGTCGCCAGCACCGCCCCGGCCCGCGACACGACCGATGCGACGGACGACCCTGCCGTGGACGCCCACCCGGTGCCCCCCGGTCCGGTCGCGGACCTTCCGGATGCCGGTGCGTCGGACGACGCGCCCACGGCGGACGACGACCCGGCTGGAGCGGACGACCAGGAGGAGCCCGCGGTGGACGACGACCAGGCTGCGGCGGAGCACGACGATGCGCGCGCCCAGGAGGACGACGAGGACCGCGGGTGAGCGACGGGCTGCTCGGCGACGAGCAGCTCACCGGCGAGGTCGTCGGCACCTACCTCTCCGACGAGCGCACGGGTTTCGGGGTCATCGAACTGCTCCTCGAGAGCGGCGACGGCGTGCGCTGCGTCGGGCCGCTCGCGGGTGTGCGCGAGGGGGACACCCTTCGCGTCGCGGGCCGCTGGACCCGCCACCCCCGTCACGGCCCCACCTTCGACGCGGTCCTGTACGAGCAGATCGTGCCGAGCACCGTCGCCGGCCTGGCCAGCTACCTCGACGGCGAGCGCTTCGCCGCGGTCTCCGAACAGGCCCGGGTCCGGGTGCTCACCACCTTCGGTGCCGGCACGGCCCGCGTGCTCGACCACGAACCGCACCGGCTGCGCACCGAGGCCGGGCTCGGTCCCGAGGACGCCGCGGAGCTGGAGCGGGCCTGGGCAGCAGCGCGGTCGCTGGCGGAGCTGGTCCGCCTGGTCGAACCGGTGGGCTGGCCCCGCGAGGTGGTCGCCAACGTGCACGCCCGCTTCGGTGCCGACGCTGTGGGGTTGGCCCGCACCGCCCCCTACGTCCTGCTGGAGGCCGAGCGGGCCCGCTTCGCCCAGGTCGACGCGCTGGCGCGCCACCTCGGTACCGAGGCCACCGATCCCGCTCGTCTGGCCGCCGGAGCTCACGCTGCGGTCACCGCCGCCCGCCGTCGGGACGGCCACCAGCACCTGGAACGGGCCGAGTGCATCGCCGCGACGGCAGCGCTGCTCGGGGTCGACCGCATCCTGGCTGCCGATGGGCTCGAGCGGGCGTGTGCCGCCGGGACGCTGGCCACCGACGAGCTGGCCGGTGCACCGATCGTGTCCACCCCCCAGGCACTGGAGACCGAGGCGGACCTGGCGGCCGACCTGGCACGGTTGGCCACGGCCGACCAGCCGCGCCTGGTGCAGCAGGCGCAGGAGCCGGAGCTGCACGACGAGCTGACGGCCGGCCAGCGTGCGGCGGTCGGTACGGCGCTCGGAGCCCCGGTGTCGGTGCTGACCGGGGGGCCCGGGACGGGCAAGACCCGCACGGTCGAGGAGGTGGTGCTGGCCGCGGAACGAGCGGGGGCCACCGTGGCACTGTGCGCGCCCACGGGCCGCGCGGCGAAGCGGCTCGAGGAGCTGGTCGGGCGGCCGGCCAGCACCATCCACCGGCTGCTCGAGGCGCGTCCGGACGGTGAGGGTGGCTTCAGCCTGCGCTACGGGGCGCACGAACGGCTCCCCTTCGACCTGGTCGTGGCCGACGAGGTGTCGATGTGCGACACGTGGCTGGCGGGCAGCCTGGTGTCGGCCGTGGATGACGGTGCCCACCTGCTGCTGGTCGGTGATCCCGACCAGCTGCCCTCGGTCGGACCCGGTGACGTGCTGCGCGACATCGTCACCGCGGACGTGCTCCCGGTCACCCAGCTGACCGAGATCCACCGTCAGGCCGCCGATAGCCGGATCGTGGCGCTGGCCCGCGAGATCCTCGCGGGTGCGGTCGGCCCGCTGCGGGGGGTCGACGGCGATGTCTTCCTCGCGGAGGAGCCCGACCGCGCGCGGATCGTGCCGCGGGTGGTGCAGGCGGTGGCGGAGCGCATCCCCGCCCACCTCGGCGTTGCCACCGACCAGGTGCAGGTGCTCGCCCCCGTGTACCGGGGGGCGGTGGGGGTCAACGCCCTGAACGACGGTCTGAAGGCCGCCCTCAACCCGGCGCGCGGCCGGCCGGCGGTGGGCGGCTTCCATGTCGGTGACCGGGTGCTGCAGACCCGCAACGATCCGGAGCTCGACGTCGCCAACGGCGACATCGGCGTGGTGGTCGACCTCGATGCCCGGCGCGGTGAACTGCGGGTGGGTTTCCCCCGCGGCGAGGTGGTGGTCGATGCCCGCAGGGTGCGCAACCTGGCGCCGGCGTGGGCGGTCACCGTGCACAAGTCCCAGGGCGGCGAGTGGCCCGTGGTCGTGCTGGTGGTGGACCCCAGCCACCGGGGGATGCTGTGGCGGAACCTGGTGTACACGGCGGTGACCCGGGCCCGTGACGCCTTGATCGTCGTCGGGCGCTCGGAGCTGTTGCGGACGGCGGCGCGGCAGGACCGACCCCGGGATCGGCGCACCGGGCTGGCCACCCGACTGCGGTCCGCGGTGACCACGCTGTCCTAGAACTCACCTGGTCGGAGGGTCGGTGCGCTGGAGCATGGGGGCGTCGGTGGTGTCCGGTGGGGCCGTGCCGACGGCGGCGTCCGGCACCATCGCCCACGCGTGACCGAAGCGGCCCATGTAGGCGAACAGGCCCCCGCCATCGTTGTTGACGATCTGGCCGTTCAGCCACCGCGCCTCGTCGAGACAGAGCAGGGCCACCGCCTCCGAGGCGTCCTCAGGCGATGCGGCGTGGCGCAGGGGATGGGTCAGCTCCTCCGCCGCCTGCAGCTTCTCGTGGTACGGACCGGCCATCAGCCGGATCGACTCGGTGTCGATGTAGCCGGGCAGCACCCCGACCGCGGTCACCCCGAGGGGCCCCAGCTCGCAGGCCAGGTAGCGCACGAGGGTCTCCATCGAGGACTTGGCGGCGGCCAGCAGCCCGTGCCCCGGGATGTAGCCCACCGTGTCCGCGCCGCTGACGGCGATGATCCTGCCCCCGCGGGGCTCCAGGAGGGGGAAGGCGAGCTGCGCAAGGAGCAGGAAGTGGCGCACGCTGATGGCGAAGGTCTTGTCGATCTGGTGCAGCTTGAGCTCCAGCAGCGGTTTGAAGGCCGTCGCGGCGGCGTTGGCGATGACCACGTCGAGCTCCGTGCCCGCGGCCTGCAGCCGCTCGAACAGGGCACGGACGCTGTCCTCCTCCAGCAGGTCGAGCTGCTCGGCGCGCGCGCCGGCGGTCAGCGTCCGACAGGCCTCGACCACCGCTTCCGCCTCCTCCGCACGCTGGCGGTAGGTGACCACCACCTCGGCACCCATGCCGGCGAGGCGACGAGCCGTCGCGGCGCCGAGCCCACGGGAGCCGCCGGTGATCAGCACCGTGCGACCGGCCAGCGGACGATGGCTGGATCCCTGCATGGCGTGCACTCCCGCGCGGGCTCGCTGCGCGCCCGCGACCGGGGGACAGCCTGCCACAGCGCGCTCGCGCGCACGCCCTCGGGGGACGCGATGTGCGCCGAGGTGGTGGGTTCAGCGAGGTCGGCAGGATCCTGCGCGCCGCACCCCCGCGGCGGTGAGTTCGTGATCGACCTTGCTGATCAGCTCCGCCCACTCCGGGAGCAGGTGCAGGAGTGTTGCCCGGGAGACACCGCAGCACAGGAGCCGTCGGACCACGTGCGCCCGGTGCTGTCGTGGGTCGACCAGCACGGCGTCACCACCCGGCGTCGGCACCGCGACCTGGCGTTCCGACCGCTCCAACGCCAGCTCCATCCCGGGCTCCGCCCGCCCCTCGCGACGCTCCAGGGCCGTGCCGGGGTGTCCTGCTCAACATCGGCAGGGCGCCGCGCGCGCTTGATGCAACGGAGAGTGGCATAGCGTCACCCAGGGTGGTTTCGGATGGTGCTGGCGTCGCCCCGAGCCCCCTCGCGCAGCGTCGGCTAGCGTGCCGCAGCATGAGCGGTCTCCTCGCTGGCTACACCACTGACGGCTTCTTCGACGAGGTCGTCGACGCCGACGGAGCGATACGACCCCACTACCGGGCGCTTATCGACCGCCTCCGGGGGTTCACCCCGGAGGAACTGGAACGCCGCGAGCGGGTGCGTGACGCCCTGTTCCGTACCGCCGGTATCACCTTCACCGTGTACGGCGACGACGCCGGGGTCGAGCGCACCTTCCCCATGGACCTGCTCCCCCGGGTGATCCCGGCAGGGGAGTGGCGCCACGTCGAGGCCGGGGTCATCCAACGGGTCACCGCCCTCAACCGCTTCCTCGAGGACCTCTACGTCGGGGAGCAGGCCGCGGTGCGTGACGGCGTCGTCCCACGCTGGCTGGTGCACACCGCCTCCGGTTTCCGCCGCGAGGCCTTCGGGGTCGCGGTGCCGCACGCCGCACGCTGCCTGGTCTCGGGTGTCGATCTGGTCCGTGACGAGGACGGGCACTACGTGGTGCTCGAGGACAACCTGCGCAACCCCTCGGGTATCTCCTACGTGCTGGAGAACCGTGCGGCGATGACCCGGGTGCTGCCCCGGGCGTTCTCCGAGCAGCGGGTGCGTCCCGTGGACCACTACGGGCCGATGCTGCTGCGCGCACTCCAGGAGGTGTCGCCACCCTCGGCCGGCGAACACCCCACCGCGGTGGTGCTGACCCCCGGGGTGTTCAACGCCGCCTACTTCGAGCACGTCTTCCTCGCCCGGCAGATGGGGATCGAACTCGTCGAGGGGCGGGATCTGGTCGTGGAGGACCACGTGGTCCACATGCGCACCACCCAGGGCCTCAAACGCGTCGACGTCATCTACCGCCGCATCGACGACGACTTCCTGGATCCGGTGGTGTTCCGACCGGACTCCGCACTCGGGGTCCCGGGGCTGCTCTCCGCCGCCCGGGCCGGCAACGTCACCATCGCCAACGCGGTCGGCAACGGTGTCGCGGACGACAAGGCGGTCTACGCCTTCGTGCCGGACCTGATCCGCTTCTACCTCGGTGAGGAACCGATCCTGCCCAACGTCCAGACCTACCTGCTGTGGGACGACGAGCAGCGCGCGGAGGTCCTGGACCGTCTCCACGAGCTGGTGGTCAAGCCGGTGGCGGAGTCGGGTGGCTACGGGATGCTGATCGGCCCGCACGCGACCGAGGCCGAGGTGGCGGCGATGGCCCGGCAGGTCCAGGACGACCCGCGGGGTTTCATCGCCCAGGAGGTCGTCGGGCTGTCGCGCCACCCGACCCTGGTCGGTGACCACCTCGGCGGCCGTCACGTGGATCTGCGACCCTTCGCCATCACCGGGGAGACCGTCGAGGTGGTCCCCGGCGGCCTCACCCGCGTAGCGCTCAGGAAGGGGTCGTTGGTGGTCAACTCCTCGCAGGGTGGCGGGTCGAAGGACACCTGGGTGCTCGAGGAGGAGGTGGACCGGTGCTAGCCCGGCTCGCGGAGAACCTGTTCTGGGCCGGCCGCTACACCGAGCGTGCCGAGGACACCGCCCGGATGGTGGACGTCACCTACCACACCCAGCTCGAGTCACCCTACGGCGAGGTGGCGCTCGCGTGGCAGCAGCTGCTGGACGTGCTCCACCTGCGCTCGGCCTACGGTGCACCCATCGAGCCGGTGAACGTCATGCGCTTCCTGGTGCTCGACCCGGACAACCCGGGCTCGGTCACCGCCTCGATCGCCCGTGCCCGTGAGAACGCCCGGTCCGTGCGGGAGCTGATCTCCTCGGAGATGTGGGAAGCGGTCAACCGTCTCCACCTCGTGCTCGGTGACCGTGATCTGGAGGCGGAGCTCACCGAGCAGCCCTACGAGCTGTTCCGGGTCGTGCGCCGGCTGAGCATGACGATCTACGGCGTCGCCAGTGAGACCATGCCCCGTGACGAGGGGTGGCGGTTCATGGCGCTCGGTCGGTTGCTGGAACGCGCGGAGATGACCTGCCGACTCATCGACGTGCGCTACGCCCAACTGGAGGCGATGTCCGGCCCCAGCCAGCGTCTGGCGGGTGACACCGCCGAGGTGGCACGGGGCCCCGACCGCACCGACTTCCACCACTGGATCGCGGTCCTGAAATCGGCGTCGGCCTTCGAGGCCTACCGTCGCCGCTACCGCGCGTCGATGGACCCGGCCGACGTCGTCGAGTTCCTGCTGCTGGAACGCGATCTGCCCCGGAGCGTGCTGTACTGCCTCGACGGCGCCCGGCACCAGCTCGACGCCCTGCGTGACGGCCGCCCCAGTCGGGCGGCGCGCCAGCTCGGACGTACCACGGCCTCGCTGGAGTTCCGTGACGTCGGGGAGCTGTTCGACGTCGGGCTGCAGCCCTTCCTCGAGGACGTCCAGGAACAGATCGCGGTCACCGCCGAGCAGATCGCCGACGAGTTCTTCCATCACCAACCCGGGGGAGCGTTGCACGCCATCGCCACGGGGTGAGTCACCCCGCGGCGACCGCCGGAGACCAGGACGACCGTGCGCCTCGACATCCGCTACCTCACCCGCTTCCTCTACGCCCAGCCGGTCAGCGAGTCCCAGAACGAGCTGCGTGCGTGTCCCGCCAACGACCACCGTCAGGCGGTCGTGCACTACCACGTCACCACCGAGCCGGCATCCCGGGTCGCGGCCTACCACGACTACTGGGGGACCCGCGTTGACACCTTCGGGGTCCGCCAGCTCCACGACCGCCTCGAGGTGGTCGCCACCGCCACCGTGGAGACCCAGGAGCCCGTGCGGCCGGTGGCTGCCGTGCCCCGTCAACGGCTGGGTGACAGCAGGTTCCATGACACCCACCTCGAGTTCCTCCAGCCCTCCGCACACGTGCGGTGGTCGCATCCGGTCGGCGCCACCGCGCGACGGATTGCCGATGGGGTCGGCGACGACGTGGTGGCACTGGCGCAGGCGGTGCACGACCACGTCGCCGCCGACTTCGCGTACCAGCAGGGCGTGACCCAGGTCGGGGTCAGCGTCGACGAGGTCCACGCCAGTGGCGGCGGTGTGTGCCAGGACTTCGCCCACCTGACGATCGCCCTGCTCCGGGAGCTCGCCGTGCCGGCGCGCTACGTCTCCGGGTACCTGTTCACCGTCGATGACGCCACGGGGGCCGACAGCCACCGCGATGAGGTCGAGGTGGAGACCCACGCCTGGGTGGAGGCGGCCGTGCCCGGCTGGGGGTGGTTCGCCGTCGACCCCACCAACGCCCAGCACGTCGGCGAGCGGCACGTCACGATCGGGCGCGGCCGGGACTACGGTGACGTTGCGCCGCTGCGGGGGGTGTTCGTCGGCGACCGTCGTCACGAGCTGGAGGTGTCGGTCTCGATGCGCCGTCTGGCGCTGGCGCCGCTCGGCGACCAGGCTGCTGGCCGCGGCGCCCAGCAGCAGTAGGGTTTCCGCCCGCGACCCAGGGGAGAGGTGGTTGGCCGTGGGGCGAAGATCACGTCGTGCAGCCCCGCCGTTGCCGACGACCGGGACGGTGGTCGAACTCGGTGTGTCGGGGATCAGCCGCACGTGGCGGACGCGGGTGGAGGACGTGGACGGGAGCAGCCTGTTGGTCGTGGCACCATCCCGTGGAGATGGGAGCCCTTACGTCGTTCCGCACGGCACCGAGGCGACGGTGGCGTGGCACTCGGAGACCGCCCTGCTACGGGCGAAAGCGACCGTTACCGGTGATGACGTGGATGTCGTGCCACGGTGGTGGCTGACCGCCACCGCGGTGGAGCGCGTGCAGCGTCGCAGCGCGTACCGGCTCCAGGTCGCACGGCTGGTCCGCCTGGCGGTGGACGGTGCCCAGCTCGAGGGCGTGACCGATGACCTCTCCGAGGGCGGTGCCCTGGTCGTGGTCCCCGCACCCGTGAACGCGGCCGCCGGTCAGCAGGTACGGGTGCGGCTGTCGATCGAGGACCAGGAGGAGCTGCTGCTCGATGCCGAGGTGGTCCGGGTCGCCGATGCCAAGGACGGCCAGCGCGCCCTCGGCCTGCGCTTCGTCGGGCTGGACGAGCAGTTGAGCGACCGTGTGCGCCGCTTCGTGCTCGAGGAGCAGTTCCGCGGTCGGGCCAAGGAGTGAACCCGGCCGCTGCGACGGCCGTCGGCGCCGGTCCGGCCGGTCCGCTCCTGCGCAGGGTGAGGACCCCGGGGATCGTCGGGCGCTCCGCCCGGTCGATGCAGCCTGGTCTCCAGCGGCCGTCAC
Organism: Nitriliruptoraceae bacterium; assembly: GCA_003565155.1. Lineage (GTDB taxonomy): Bacteria > Actinomycetota > Nitriliruptoria > Nitriliruptorales > Nitriliruptoraceae > T1Sed10-7. The sequence goes on from PXDB01000062.1 coordinate 12,453, forward strand.
GCGTGTCCCTCGGGGCCCTCCGCCGTCCCGCGCCGTCGGACCCGTCAGACGTGATCGGACGGGTGCGGGTTCGGCGATCACCGGTCCGCGGTGCCGCGAGCGTGTGCGACGCCCGGTGCCCGCACCGTCGCCGGTCATCCGACCGGTCGCGCTGACCTGGACATCGCGCGCCCATCGGCACGCTGGATGCCGGTCGCGTCGGATCGGTCGGACCCGGCAGGAACGGTGATACCTCCACCGTAGAGGTGTTCCGCGACCGGAGCACGGTCCGGTGCGCAGGTCGCGACGTCAGCCCACGGGGTGGGCGGGCCGCGCGCGTGTTTGCGGCAGGTCCGCGCCCGACCTACCCTTTCTCAACACCGCGGTTGAGAAATCCCTAGCGACCGCGGGCTGAGGGCGGACCGTAGCCGTCGCAGCGCAACGGCGTCCAACAACAGGTTCGTCACCAACGACGCCGCCCCACCCCGTCGAGCCAGGACGCATCGATGCGTACCTCCACCACCACCGGGACGCCGGCCGAGGCCGGTGCCCGGTCCCTTGTGTCCCTGCTCGGTGCGCAACGGGCGGCGATCGTGGAGTACCTGCGTCGCCACGGAGACGCACGGGTGTCCGACCTCGCCGGGCATCTCGGTGTCTCGGAGGTCGCGGTACGTCGCCACCTCGGTGTCCTGTCCGAGGAGGAGCTCGTCGTCGCAGAGACCGGCGACGCGGTGCGGGGCCGCCCGGCGGCCCGCTACCGTCTGACCCCCGCGGCGATGCGGTTGTTCCCGCACCGCTACGACCGCTTCGCCAACGAGGTCCTCGACTTCCTGGACGCCCAGCACGGGCGGGACGGCCTGCTGGCCTTCCTGCGGTGGCGCGTCGAGCGGGAGGCAGAAGGCCTGCAGCAAGCGGTCACGGCAGAGGACCTCCACACCCGGCTCGACCAGCTCGCGGAGGCCCTCTCCGCGGCTGGCTTCGAGGCGTCGGTGAACGAGGACGGGGAGGGCTTCTCCCTGGTGCAGGACCACTGTGCGATCTACGACGTCGCCAAGGACCACCCGGAGGTGTGCGCGTACGAGGCCGCAACCTTCTCCAAGGTGCTCGGCGACGACGTGCAGCTGTCGCGGCGAGAAACGCTGGCGGACGGTTCCGCCGCCTGCGTCTGCACGGTGCGACGACGCGTCGGCGCAGAGCAGCAGGAGACCTCCGCGGCACCGGATGGCCACGCGGGCCGACCGCGACACCGACCACAACGAGCAGCGCACGACGACCGGCACGAAGTGGCGTCGGTCGCCACCGCGGCGCAGCGCGCCGATCACCACGCACCGACCCCGGAACGTCCGGGGACCGAACCCCGGTGAGATCCGTTCGACGTCCACCCGGACGAGGAGACGACCAGTGAGCCAGACCGAGATCGACCTGCCGGTCAGCGACGCCCGCCGCAACCAGGAGGCTGTCGCCCAGGACCTCGCCGACTACAAGTTCGGTTGGGCGGACCGCGACGACGACTACGCCTTCACCGCCGACAAGGGGCTGACCGCCGACGGCGTCGCTGCCATCAGCGAGCGCAAGAACGAGCCGAGGTGGATGCGTGACCTGCGGCTCAGGGCCTTCCAGGCCTTCGAGCGTCGCCCGATGCCGAACTGGGGCGGCCCGGCCCTGCACGACATCGACTTCGACGACATCCACTACTACGTGGAGGCCTCGGAGGCCCAGGCCAACTCCTGGGAGGAGCTGCCGCCGGAGATCCTCGAGACCTACGAGAAGCTGGGCATCCCCCAGGCGGAGCGCGAGCGGCTGATCGCCGGGGTCGCGGCCCAGTACGAGTCCACCGTGCTCTACCACAAGGTCCGTGAGGACCTCGAGCAGGAGGGCGTCATCTTCCTCGACACCGACGCCGGTCTGCAGGAGCACGAGGACATCTTCCGTGAGCACTTCGGCACGGTGATCCCGCCCAACGACAACAAGTTCGCGGCGCTCAACACCGCCGTGTGGTCCGGCGGCTCCTTCATCGTGATCCCCGAGGGGGTCAAGGTCGACATCCCGCTCCAGGCCTACTTCCGCATCAACAAGCAGAACATGGGCCAGTTCGAGCGCACCCTGATCATCTGCGAGCCGGGCTCCTACGTGCACTACGTCGAGGGCTGCACCGCGCCGATCTACTCCTCGGACTCCCTGCACTCCGCGGTGGTGGAGATCATCGTCAAGGAGGGGGCCCGCTGCCGGTACACGACCATCCAGAACTGGTCGAACAACGTCTACAACCTGGTCACCAAGCGGGCGACGGCCGACAAGAACGCCACCATGGAGTGGATCGACGGCAACATCGGCTCGAAGCTGACCATGAAGTACCCCGCGGTGTGGCTCACCGGTGAGGGGGCGAAGGGCGAGGTGCTGTCGGTGGCCTACGCCAATGACGGGCAGCACCAGGACGCCGGGGCCAAGATGGTCCACGCGGCGCCCTACACCACCTCCAACATCCTCTCCAAGTCCATCTCCAAGGGAGAGGGACGCACCAGCTACCGGGGCCTGGTCGCCATCAACGAGGGCGCCCACCACGCCCGCTCCGCGGTCAAGTGTGACGCGCTGATGCTGGACGACACCTCCCGGACCGACACCTACCCCTACATGGAGATCGAGCAGGAGGACGCCACGATCGAGCACGAGGCCACGGTCTCGAAGGTCTCCGACGACCAGCTGT
>PXDB01000074.1 GCA_003565155.1 Nitriliruptoraceae bacterium
AACTGCTCAACGACACCGAAACCGTCTACCCCGGCACCGACCTCGTCCTGCACTACAGCGTCAAACCCCACCCCGGCACTACATGAACTTCCTCACGGTCCCCGGAGTCCTGGACTCCGGGCGTCTCCGCACAGTCGCACGGGATAGCGTGCCGCCCGTTCGGAGGGGAGCACGGTCTCTGTCGGCAGGCGGCGGCTAGGAGGGTGCTGTGCCACGACTCGATGGGTTGGCGCCGGCCGCCGCGGCTCCAGGTGCTGAAGCTCGGGAGTGGTTGTCCTCGTCTCCCGATGCGTTGCCGGGGTTGGCCGAGCGGACTGCGTACGTCATCGCGCTCACGACGGCGGGGTACTACCCGGAGGACGAGACCGGTCTGCTCACGCCCGCCGGTCTCGACGCGGACATCGTGGTGTTCGAGACCCGCCCGGACTGGCTCGAGGGCTGCGAGCTGAGCTGGTGGGGTGGTCCGGCCGTGGCACCCACGCCGGTCTGGCCGCGTCGTCGTGACGGCCAGCCGCTCGCGCACGTGTTCTCCGTCCACCTCGGCGAGGTCCACGGATGGGAGTGGGAAGACGACCAGATGTACGAGGCGTGGGGATCGCCGCGCTTCTGGCTGCCCGACCGGGGGCTGCTGCAGGTCTTCAGCGACCGACGTACCGACGGGCTCGGACCCGACGATGGTCAGCTCGGGGCCTGGCAGGTGCGCTGGATCGAGCCGGACGAACCGCGGGCCTTCGTCGAGCCGCCCGAAGGAGCGCAGCCTCCTCACGGCCACCTCGTGGATGCCCACCAGGGCTTCATGGTGCCGGCCAGCTGCGACGTCCCGGCCGAGGTGCCCGGCCGTGATGCCGCGGACACGGTCAACGTCGCGTTGGCGCGGGCGTGGGACTGGCAGCAGCACGACCGCATCCTGGAGCATCCCCCGGCCGTCACCCACCTGTACGGGCACAGTTCGTTGGGGTACCAGCCGGTCGCGGAGCATCTGGGCCGGGTGCTGCCGTGCGAGCCGGGCGACCGCCACCGGCTGGTCGCCGAGCTGGTGCCGGGAGACGTGCTGCCCGGCTGGTTCGCCGACGGGGTCCACCTCGAGGTGTGGATGCGCGAGAGCGACCTGCGCACCCGAGCGTTCGACAACGCCTGGTGCCTGCTCAGAGCGGGCTGAACGCCGCGGGATCCTCCCCGAGCCGGGCCAAAAGCGCCGCTTGGAGCTGGTCGGCCACCTGCCCCTGCGGCATCTCGAAGTACCGCTCGTCCGCCACTTCCTCGAGCTCGTCGAAAGCGTCCTCCGGCGCAGCCTCGGCGGTGAGACGACGCCACTCGTCGCGAACCCGCTCGACCCGCGTCGCCGCCTCGACCAGCCCGAACCATCGCAACGCCTCGAGCGCTCCGTCGAGATCTTCGTCATCCTCAACCCGGCTGAGCAGCCCGCCGTTGTTCACCCGGCCATCGAAGTCGATGGCGCGCAGCAACATCATGTCACCGGTCCGTGCCTCTGACGTCCAGCCCGTGGCCAGGGCTTCGCAGGCCCGGTTCCAGACCTTGTCCGCGTTGTCCTGCAGGTCCTCACCCACCCAGATCACTCCTCTAGCGCGCTCGACGGTAGCGGCACCCGCCACGAGCACGTGGCGGATCCGGGCGTGATGACTCGGTCGGCTCGGTGGGATCGCGTTCAACGGTCGATGGATGCGTCCTCGTTCGGGTGCACCTCGACCGGTTCACCCGTGGTCCCATCGATGAGCTCTCGCTCGCCCAGCGGTGCCGCGAGTTCGATGTTCAGGCCGGCATCCAGGCAGTCGTCGATGCTGTCGCCCTCGACCAGCACGGAAACCTCCACGGCTTCGGTGTCCTCCTCGATCACTGTCTCACGCTGGACGGCGTTGCAGCTTCCGACCTGCACGCTCACGACGTCAGGCTCGCGCAGGACGGCGTGGATGATCTCGTACTCCTCGCCTGCTGCGCCGACCTGGTCGGCATCGCCACATCCAACGCCCGCAACAGCGGTGAAGGCGACGAGAAGCGCACGGATTCGCATCTTGAGGCGCTTCTTCGACGTCCATCGTGTGGGACGTCGAGCTTGCCCGGCTGGTCGTCGTGGGTGCCATGCCGATCATGTCGGCCAGTGCTGGCCGACGTACGGATCGGGACTTTCGGTTGCCCAGCGGTCGAGCAGTTCTGCCAGGGCTTGCGCCTGGGCCCCGCCCGAGGGCAGCTTGCGCTTCAGTACGCATACCAGCACCAGGTCGGGTTCTGGCGCGTAGTCGGCGATGTTCTCGGTCACGACGGCGCGGTGCTCACTGCGCGCGAACGTCGCGACCGCAGCGTCATCGGCACCGGACAGTCCGACCTCGCCGACGTGAAGCGCATCATGGTCGGACCCATCGCGCAGCATGGTGGCCGTAGCCCGCGGGAACATCTCGTCGAGCAGGAACCTCACGCCAACAGCGCCCGACGCTGCTGGGCGGCGTCACGGCTCTCGGCGATCGCACGCTCGTTGCGGACGATCCGGTGTTCGATCTCTGCTGGATGCCGGGCGGCGAACTCCAGCGCGGTCCGCAGCTGTCGAGGATGCAGTTCGGTCTCCGTCGCCAGGACCGCGATCCGCTGCTCCTCGCTGCCTTCGAGTTCCCGCAGCCGCGCGACGATCTCCCAGACATCCGGCCCACCAGCCAGCGCAGCACGACGGTCATGACCTGGACCCCGGTACACGATCCCCGCGTGCTCCAGGGTGTCCACGCCCTCGATGATGAGCCGTTCGAGCAGCGCCGTCGCACTGAGCCCCTCGCGCTCAGCGCGCTCGTGCAGACGCTGCCGCGCCTCATCGTCCAGCCGAAACGACGTACTCCTCGCAGCCATGACCAGTCCTCCCTCGGACCGACTACAGTGTAGCTCACACGTAGCGCGCAGCAACGGCACCATCAGGGACCTGTGCGCGGCCGGTCAAGACGCGCCGGACGGCGTGCAGCGGCAACCGCGCCCAAGGACCGGTGGATAACCGCCGTATGTGCAGGATGCCCATAACCAGCGGCCGACCTGGGCGGTGCAGTTGTGGGCGACGCTGGCCGTCGAGCCCGGCGATCGAAGTCGCGGCTGTGGAGCGGTTCGTCAGAGATCGAGGAGATCGGCGAGGATCTCGCGCATCTGGTTCAGCACCTGCGGACCCCGTTGCCGGTCGGTTCAGCGAGCCGCCAGACGGCGATAGCGCGGATGTACTGGCACTGCGCCGCCGAAACCGTCTCGAGACCGTTGCCCGGATCAGGCTCCATCGTCACTTCAGACCGGTACGCGCGGATCGTCGAGGTCAGCGGAACGACCTGCACCACGCTCGGCCTCTGATCGAGCACCGCCTGCGCAGTCACGACGAGGACTGGGCGTGCGAATCCAGCTTCCCGTCCCTGCGGCTCGCCAACGCCGGCACCTTCCGGCCGCCACGGTCGATCGGCATCCTCGACGAGCTCCAGCGGAACCTCGCGGAACGGACCGGGCCGGAGCGAGCACGCCGGGTCACCAGGCTGATGCGCCAGCACGTCCCCGACGCGAACATCACGGGCTACGAGCCACTCATCACCGCGATGACGAACGACGCGAAGGACCGGCACGTCCTGGCAGTAGCCGTCCGGGCGGACGCCGACGCGATCGTCACCTTCAACCTCGATGATTTCCCGGACCACGCGACCGAACCGTTCCAGGTCGATGTGATCCATCCGGATGACTTCGTGCTCAACCAGATCGACCTGGCGCCTCGCCTGGTCCTTCGCACGCTCCAACGGCAGGTCGATGGGTACTGCGAGCCCACCATGGACCTCTTCGGCCTCGCTGCTGCGCTGGACCGTGGCGGCTGCCCCGGCACCGCAGCTGAGCTGCGCCTGCAGATCATTCCCGCGTAGCCCGACGTTGTCACCGCGTTGCCACGGAGCCTCGCGGCACCCGGTGACAACGCTCCCGCGAGCTGGATGTCGTCGATCCAGTGTCACGGGCATTCGAAACGCCCCCGCAGCGGGCGGGGGCGTTCGGGCGATTCTGCCGTCTGCGGGGCGCGAGACCCTGCTGCGATGGGGTCACCCTTTCCCGAGTTGAATGGACAAGGTCGTAGAGGGTCGTAGCTCCTCGTTCACGAGAGCGGCGCGGCGCGGTTCACATGAAGGCTGACGAATCTTCACATCGGTAGCGCGCGCTGATCGCCATGAGTCGCTGCTCGCAAGCCTGGACGGAGGAATCCACCCGGAAGAGGAAGCACCAGCCAGCATTCGGCAGGTTGCCTACCGCCCGCCCTCATGGTCGATGCAGGCAGAGTGCGGCGATTCGCGCGTCAGGCACGCACCGTCGACCAGCCCGCGCTCCCCGAGCGGACTGTCGAGTTCGACCACGGTGTCGTACTCCAGTCCCATGTCCACACATCCATTGCCCTGGAAGTGCAGGTATGCCGTGACGACGACCTCGTCCGGGCCCTCGTCCACCTCCGTACTCACGTCCTCGACGCACGGGTTTCCGACAACCGTCAGTTCGATGCGGTCGCCGTCAGCGCTCACCGGCTTCTCGAAGGGCGCCGCCTCCTGGGACATTCTCGGCCCACACCCGCTCGCCACGATCGCCAACACGACGTCGACCATCGCTGTCAGGAGTCGGCGTTTGGAGCGCATCGGTCTTCCTCTCTGGCCGCGTCCAGGCCAGTGCTCAACATGCTGCGGGACGGCAGTCATCGACATCACTATCACGCTGTTCCTGAGGTTGGTCGTGTCATAGGACGCCGTCAGGGCTGCGTCGGTTCCGGTCGACATGTGACCGGTCGGCGAGCGCCATGAGTTGCCGCTGACCCGCCTGGCCGTGGTCGGTTCAGTAGTCGTCGGGATAGCACCATTCGGCGCTGGCCACGAGGTGGCCGCCTACTGGCATCGAACGGACCGACATCCTTCCAACGACCTCGCCCTCGTAGATGATCTGCTCGCCGTCGAACGACACTTCGGCAAGGAAGCCGCTCTCGTTCGCAACGAACGATTCGATGGCTTCCTCCGCGGTGTCTCTCCCCGGTTCGCCCTCAGCGAGCGCCACCTCCATCTCTTCACAGAAGCCAGCGAGCGAGTCGGTGTCCGCACCCATCGGGACGACTGGGAGGGTCTCGCCGGACTCCCCATCGATGATCGGCCGGTCACCAAGCGGTTCCCGCAGGGAGACGTCGAGGCTGCCCAGGCAACCCGGTGCTTCGCCGCTGACGACCACGGTGGTCACGATCTTGATGCGGATCTGCTCACCATCTTCGACCAGTTCGTCCACGACCGGGTTGCCGCTGCACGGAACCTCGAACGACAGGTCTTCCGGACCAAGTTGGTACACGTTCCAGCCAGCGAGCGACACCGGACGACGCTCTGCGACCGTGAGCGTCTCGCCGGACACGAGATCGACGACGGCCCGGCCGTTGAGCGGGTCTTCCAATGTGACCGTGAGGCCGTCTGCACAGTCATCAGAGGGACCGCTGATGACTATCGTGGTGACAATCTGGATGCTGACCTGTTCGTCATCTTCGATGAGTTCATCCACGACCGGGTCGCCGTTGCAGGACGGGACGCCGACGCCAAGTTCGCTCGGGCTGGCCAGCGACACACCGTCAGGCGAGACCGCCCGTCGTTCCGTCACTGACTCGGACCCGACCTGTGAATCGTCAGCGGACGTGCCGCCGCATCCCGCCAACAACACGAGCGCTGCCGCGACTGCGGCCGTCGACGTTCTGATCATGTTGCTCCCCGTTGCTGGTCGTGCCGTAAGACGCCGACCGTGCCTCGTCGGTTCCCGGTCGAGCCAGTCGGTTCAAGGTAGATAATCGACCGAGCGCTGTTCTGGTCAGCATTATGAGCAGAAGACGAACGATCCGCGGCCTCCCCCCAATCAGTAGGGTGGGACGAGGTTCGCGAACATGGGGAAGTGCTTCACGTTCCGGGTCCACAACCGAACGTTCTGATCTTGCCTGGCGGTGGTGGCGTGGACGGTGGCAGCGATGATGTAGTCCATCGGGTCGATGCCGCTGTGGGACCGGGCGTACTGGTTGGCCAGCATGCCCGCGCCCTCGGCGATGAGATCGTCGACCGCGATCCACTCGATGCCGTCCAACAGCCGTCGCGTGGGTTGTTCTTCGTGGGGACGCATGCCCGCCAGGACCTCGACCTTGACCACGACCGAGGCGGCCAGGTCGTGTCCAGCTTCTACGGCGCCGCGCACGGCGTCGAGCGCAGCCCGGTTGCCCCGTAGAAGATCGATGACCACGGAGGTGTCGAGCAGGACCGTCACCCGTTGGCGTCGGCGAGACGTTTGGCCATCCCCGGTCGGATGCGTTCGACGTAGGCGGCACCGTCCTCGTCGTGGGCTTCGTCGCTCCAGGCGGCGAAGCCCGCCTCGATCGCGGCCAGACGCTCCTCGCGACCCACGGTGCGGTAGGACGTGTCGACGGCCCGGCGCACCAGCTCCGCGACCCCGAGGCCGGTCTGCTCGGACTCGGCGCGCAACCGGGCGTACTGTTCATCGGTCAACGTGATCTGGGTGCGGTAGCTCATGATCGAAGGCTACATCGCGACGGTACGAGCGTCACGAGACGCCACGACGCCTGTGAACACTCGAACCTCGAGGCGTGAACGACCCAGCGCGGAACCAGAGAACCCACGCACACCCCTGTGGCGCCCCGCACGACAACTCGCGGTCAGCCCTGGCACACGTCAGGCGATGCGTGCCCACGCGGTCTGCCGTGGTCGTCCGCTGCTGTGCTCGCGATGAGCGGTTGACGCGGTTCGTGCATGACAGCACTGGCAGTCGACCATGAGAATTGAGCACCGCCCAAAGTGCCACCCTTTCGGAGCAGTCCACGGGACTGGCTCCCGAAGGTTGCTTTGGGGCAGAGGCTCAGGCACGGTGGAAGTAGTGGACCGACGATCTGGAAGGCTGACTATGGAGACGCTCATCGCAGCAGGGTTGTGGGGCGGCGCTGCCCTCGGCGTCGTGGCAGTCATCATCGCGGTGACGAATCCGGCGAAACGGCGGGTCGCGCTGGTGTTCGCGGCGCTGTTCTTCCTCCCCATCGGGGTCTTGGGGATCTTGTCGGTCGGTGCCGTGTTCTTGGTGGCTGCCGTCGTGTGCCTCGGCTTTGCGGCTTTCGCCAGGCCCCCAAGGTCGGCGACTCCTGCATAGGCGTCCTTGGTCGGACGAGCCTGGAGTTCGATGGCCATCGCACCGTCGGCGAGCATGAACCCCGGGACAACGCTCTCGTAGGACTCGCCCGTTCGTCCGTGCGACTGTTCCCGACATCAACCCGATGTTCCCTTGTGGTACCGGCGGAGTTCAAGGGCCAGATCCATCAACCTGTCGCCTTTGGGCGAGAACTTCACTGAGGGCGGTAGCGCTACGTAGACGTTGTCGAGGTGCTCGATCGCGTCACCGATGACGTCGCGCTCCTCGATGGGCCGTGAGCGTTGCCGTCGTTGGCGGTAGGCGGCCTGACGGCACGCGGCCGAGCAGTATCGACGGGGCGGGCCGGTGTCTCCGCGCTTGATCGCAGGCTCAGCGCAGCCCTCCCGGGCACACCGTGGAGCCATCGAGACCGACCCAGACTTCTCACTGGAACTCATGTGTTACGTAACGTAGCGCGAGGGTTGCGAGCTGCAGACCGTCCTGGGCATGAACCCCACGCCCCGCTCCGATCATCACCGCGCACCCGACGCTCTTCCCCGTGACGTCGTGCGGGGTGGCGCCGTACGTTCGAACGAACAGGCCGAACACACGTTCGATGCGGGGCAGCTCTGGTCGGTGCCGACCGACCGTTGGGGAAAGGAGCGGCGGGTGCCGTCAGGTGCGCAGCGACGGAAGGCTGCGGACGTCTTCTCCTCCTACCGGCCGCGCGACGAGCATGCCTCGCAGATGTGGGACGACGCACACGATGTCGTCCTCGAAGCGTTGGCGTGCATCGACCTCGACGATGCGAACGCGGCACGGACCGCCGCAGGGCTCACCGTTCGCTACGCGCTGTACCTGGAGAACGTCGGCGCATGGTCACGCTCGACGGGCGATCCGATCCCGTTCGCTCACCGTTACGTCGTCGCTTACGCCGATCACCGCCACCGAACCCTCCGGCGCAACGGGGCGGACACCTCGCTTGCGAAGCTGTCCCAGATCGGACGGGCCTACCAGCCGCACCTGTGGCCAGGGCAGGTACCGACGCTGCGTGACCGGACGACCAAGACGCGCTACACCGTCGAGGAGCAGGCGTTCTTCCGCACCGCAGCGACCGACTACCTCGGCGTGTACGGCGACGCCCGGATCGCAGCGACGGTCGCAGCCGGGTTCGGGGCGGGCCTCTCACCCCACGACTTCCGGTTGGTACGCGGCCACCACGTGCAGCGTCGCGACGACGGACGGCTGTGGGTCACCGTCCGTGCCGACAGCCCGCCGCAGGCTCGCCGCATCCCGACGCAGCCCGAGTGGGCCTACCTGTTGGAGCACGCAGCGGCACTCATGGCTGACGCGCTGCTGATCTCGGGCACGACCGACGACAACCGCAACTTCACCCAACGGGTGACCTACCCGCTGAGGAAGTTCACCGGCCACGGCCTCGACTTCGACCGGATGCGGGTGACCTGGCTCGTCGGACGGATGGCAGAGGGTGTGCCCGAACGGATCATCCGGCACTACGCCGGACTCAAAGACTCCGCCCGGTTCCGGTTCGTCGATGACCACTGGCCCATGTGGGACGAAGCGACTACTGCCCGCTGGCTCACCAACGGCGGGACACCTCGATGAACATCTCCGACCGTGCCGCAGTGCTCCGCGTGCTGCGCCTCTCACCCATCGTCAACGAGATCCAACAGACGCTCGACGGCCGTCGCGGACGCAACCTCTCGGTCAGCGTCGAGGCCGCACTGTTCGCGTTGATCGCTGCAGCAGGCAAGGGAGCCGGACACGCCGCACGGTTGCACCGCTGTGCCGCGCTGCTCCGCGACGGGCACTACACCGATACCAATGGGCTTCCCACCGACCTGCTCCACGAACTCGGCCGCACCAACGACCCCGAAGAGCGACGGCGACTCGTCCGCAGCTTCTACCGTCGGATGCTGCGCACCCTGGAGGCGATCGGCACGTGGGGCAGCGGCACCACCGACGGCATCGCCAACATCGACCGGCTCGCCCACACGCTCCTGCTCGCGTCGGTCCCACCCGTGGTCCGCGCCTACCGCAGCCACGCGTTCGACTCCGCAGGTATCAAGGCATCACGCCGTCGACCGCCCTACGACGGAGGCGACAAACCAGACCGAGACCTCGTCGACAGCGCCGACACGACAACCGGCCGCAAGAAGCGTCGGGACATCGACCGCACCCAGGCCGCCATGCGATACCGCACCTACACCACCGACGACGGTGAACCCATCAAGAAGGAACTCTACGGCTACGGCATGCACCTCGACGCGCGCATCGACCCGACAGGTGCCGACCCCATCCTGTGGATCGGGGGACTGAAACTCACGCCCGGCAACGTCTCCGAGCCCGGCACCGCAGCACACCAGCTCAAGATCGACGCACGCCTGCGCGAGCCCCTCATCGACCTCGTCGTCGGGGACCGCGCCTACTCGCAGTCCACCACACTCCGTGAGGTCATCCACGAGATGCACGGCGACCTCGTCATGGACCTCAACAGCTACCACGAACAGCCCCACCGGCTCGACAGTGGCATCTGGATCTTCAACGGTGCCGCCTACGACCCGGCCACCCCACCGGAGCTGTTCCGGCTGCGTCGCCGCAAGCAGCACGAACCCATCAACGCCTGGCTGACCGCACGCGAGAAAGTGCTCGGCCCCTACCGCCTCAAGCTGCACACTCAACCCGACATCCACGGCATCTTCCGTGTCGTCGGAAACTGCGTCCGGGACAGCGTCAACTGCGCAATCCGACCCGACCTCGGCAAGCCTGGCAAGCCGATCTACCCGTCCCTGCCCGTCGCCGGACCGACCTACGACATCTGCAAGGGCAGCACCGTCCAACTCGACCGCGACGACTTCGAGATCCCCCGCGCCAACCGGACCGGCGACATCCCCACCTACCAGCCGCTGCCCTACGGATCATGGGAACACGCCGCCGTCTACGGCCCATGTCGCTCCCGCACCGAAGGCGCGCTCGGAACCCTCACCGGCCACCACGGAATCTGGGGCGGACACCGCGGGTTCCTCGCCCGCAGCTTCGAAGTCATCCAACTGTTCGTCATCGCCGGAGGCGTCGCCTACAACCTCACCCGCCAAGGCCACTTCCCCGTCGACCACGGCACCCTCGACATGAGCAACGACGCCGTGCTCGACATGCCCGAGCACGCCGCAGGCGCACTGCAACGCCTGCTCAAGTCCCGCGCCCGCGTCCGCAAACAGTTCGACCCCGCCAGCTGCTCCAACAGCAAACACGACCATCCGACACCCACCCCGATCATCACCGTGAGCACCAGCGACCCACCCTGCTGACCGCCCCAGACACCCGAGCGTGCGCGCTCGGGTAGACGTGCACCACCCGACCCCACTAGCGACCCGCCGAACCCCTCGGCGGGTCGTTCTCATGCCCTCGATGACGCACGATCCGGACGTCCCAGCCCGTTGATCGCCCGGAAACGACGAAAAGCGCCCCGAAGGACGCTTCACGTGGAAACTCGGTACTCAGTTCGACCCTCTCCCGTGGGATATCGGGAAAGGGTGATGGGGTGGGCGAGGGGGGACTTGAACCCCCATGTCTATAAGGACACACGGACCTGAACCTCTCGGTAGGGCGCGGCGTTGTCGCGGGTGACGACAGCCCGCCCGGTCGTCTCCTCGGTGGTTACGCTTGTTACAGATACGAACCCGGGAGGAGACCATGCCGAACACCAGGAGCGAGCGGTTCGCCGCTCTCGACGCGCAACTCGAGGTGGCCCTCCGGGCCGCAGGAAGCCAGGGGACGGCGGTCACGGTCGGTGGCGGCGAGCCGGTCGATCTTCCGCCGGACACGCTCAAGACCCTCCGCAAGGTCGTCCACGGCCTCGCTTCAGGCACCGAGCCGATGCTGACCACGACCGAGGCCGCCGACTTCCTCGGTGTCTCGCGGCCGTACCTGACGCGACTGCTCAAGGCCGGCAGGATCCCGTACCGCAAGACCGGGAACCGTCACCTCGTGCCTGCCACGGCGCTGCGCGAGTTCAAGACCAGGCGAGACCGCCAGTTCGACCAACTCGATCGACTTGCTGCGGCGGAGGAGGACCTGGGCCTGCGGTGAGCCACCCCGACGACCTCATCGCGGTACTCGACGCCAACGTCCTGTACCCGGTCGTAGAGTCGTAGAACCGTCCACTCGAAGAACTGTTCACTCGAACCTGAAGTTGAGCGGCGAAATTGTGGCGAAAGACGATCAGCCTGAAATTGCGGTGTAGGATCTCAGTTCGCCGTGAAGAGGGTCGGCTGCAGTGGATCGGCAACTCGTTACCTCACCTGTCGGTCGACTTGTCCCCGTCACAGGGCACGATCGGCGCTACGTCGAGCACTACGAACACGTCGCGTTCCTCCCCCACGGACTGCCCGACGACGTTCAGCTCGAGTCTTCGACGTGGAAGAGCATCACCGATGCCCAGGCTGCGATCGCACGCCTCGACGGCGCGGTGAGCGAGCTGCCCGAGCCAACACTGCTGGTTCGGCCGCTCATCAGGCGGGAGGCTGTGAGTACCTCCGCACTCGAGGGCACCTACACGGGGTTCGGTGACCTGCTCGGCGCCGAGGCGAGCCGCAAGGAGCAGCAGGGCGACGTTCGCGAGGTCCTGAACTACGTGCGCGCGACCGAGCACGGCATCGCACGGCTGAAGGAGCTACCGGTCTCGATGCGGCTCATCAACGAGGCCCACGTACTCCTTCTCGATGGCGTGCGTGGGGAATCGTGGGAACTCGGAGCGGTGCGCACGACGCAGAACTGGATCGGGGACGCGGACTGCCGCATCACGGAGGCCGCATTCGTTCCGCCGCCACCAGAGAACCTCAACGAGCTGCTGTCCGCGTGGGAGAGATGGATCCACCGCGACGATTTGCCGCTCCTGGTTCGGGTCGCCCTTGGCCACTACCAGTTCGAGACCATCCACCCGTACACCGACGGCAACGGTCGCCTCGGACGACTGGTCGCGCTGCTCCAGCTCATCGAAGGTGGGTTGCTCCGCGATCACCTCATGACGATCTCTGGCTACTTCGAGGCCGACAAGCCCGCGTACACGGGGCATCTCCAGCGAGTCCGGCAGTCGGGACGATTCGATCCCTGGGTCCGCTACTTCTGTCGAGGCCTCGAGGAGTCTGCGACCGCGTCGCTCACGCGGATCCGGCAAGCGCAGGCGATCAGTCGCGACGCCGTGGCGCGACTTCGTGGAGACGGGGTGCGGGGGGCTGCGATCCGGGTGGCCGAAGATCTCGTCGGGTACCCGCTACTCACGGTCACAGGCGTTGAGCAGCGTTACGGCATCACGTACCAGACCGCGAACCAAGCAGTCACACGCCTCGTCGACTACGGGCTGCTGACCCAGGTTTCCGAGGGGAACTACAACCGGGTCTTCGCCTCGAAGGCGATCCTCGAGGTCTTCCGGGCGTAGCGATAACCCGGTCCGACCGCCGTTGTCACCGTGTTGTCACGGAGCCTCGGAGCAGCAGGCGGCAACACGCTCGCCAGCCGCATGTTGTCGATCCGTTGTCACCGCCATGCGAAACGCCCCCGCGGGTGGCGGGGGCGTTCGGGCGATTCTTGTTTCTGTGGGCCGCTAGACCGGCGTACGAAGGTGGTGGGCGAGGGGGGACTTGAACCCCCATGTCCATAAGGACACACGGACCTGAACCGTGCCAGGCGCGTCCCGCTCCAGTTCCCCAGATGCCGCAACATGCCTCTGACCTGCGGAAAGACACCGGTGTCATCCCGGGCCGTATGCATCTCCACCAGCCTGTTCCGTGTGGTGTGGTGTCACGATGGTGTCAAAACGCAGCCGCGAGCCGACGCCAGTTCAAACTCTTTCGTAGCCATGTCACTGTCGGCAAGTGGCTCGCTAGTCCGCGCCGCGTGGGGAGTGAATCGACAGTCAACGGCGATCATCGATATTCGAATTTTCTTCGCGAAGAGCGGCGATAAGCTTTTCGCTTCCTTGCATGTTCAATGGGATATAGAGGTTCCCGTTCTTGTGGGATATTTTGACGGACACTAGAGGCAAAACTCGCTCAATTGCCAGGATGTCGACGATCCGCAATGAACCTGAGCGAAATGGAGCTCGCCAAGACAAGAAATTGTCGCCGAGTGAGAGCTCCATTGCCTGGCGGAATCCCCACCAGTAAACATTCAACGCCACAATGGTAACGACTACAACTGCCCCGAGCGGGTCAGCTTCTTCCGCCTCCGGCCACCCAACGAGCGCAGACGAAGCAACCATCAGGGCGACAATCGCAAAGCCAACCAGGATTGCCGCCGACCACCATAGAACGGCTCGACTCCCGAGAAACCGGGCCACAATCTTTGCCATTATCGGTGCCTGTCTCTATGTCGTACCCCTAGGTGCCCTAACGTCGCGAACGGCGGCCAAGGCGGCGGGAAGTCCACACAGTTGTCATCGTGCCAAAGGATCCACCGACGCCGGGACCTACACTGACCCCGTAGTAGTTTCCAACTCTCCGTCCGTTTTCGATGCGATGGCCGATGAATCCGCAGCCCCCCACCTTGTACGCAGCACAAGCATGAAGAGTATGCCGACCCTGATTCTGCACACGAGCCGTGTTGAATCCTACGAACGGTCCCCTCAGCTTCCAACCGAAACCGCCCGCTGCAATGCTCAGCCGACGGTCTTGATAGGTAGCGGCTACGCACCAGTAGACGCAGGTACTAGCCCCGACCGTCCCGTAGCGATCGGCCATGCGGAGCCCGCTGCGGATTCCCACTCGAGCCCGGTTCCATAGCCGCCGTGCCCACTTTCCATCGTGGTCGGTGCAGTTGATGGGGTCGGCGTTGCAGTAGTCGTAGGTGGTGGCGGATCCGCCGAGTACGGGGTCGACCTGGAGGAAGCGTCCGAGCTGTGGGATATACAGGCGCACGCCCATGAGGATCGCGCCGGAGGGTAGGGCGGTGTGGCGTTGTTTGGCGCCGTGCCAGCTGTAGCGGGCGCTGCCTGCGATCGGGGTGCCGTACTCGTCGGTGAGCAGGGTGGTGGTTGGGGTTGGGGGTCCGCCGGTGGGGTCAGCGTCGATGTGCATGACGACCGTGCCGTGCAGGTCGGTCAGGGTGGTGGTGAGTCGGGTGTCTTGTCCGTCGTAGGTGAGGATGCCGGCGAGGTCGCCGGCCAGTCCGGTGACGTTGCGGGTCCAGCCGCCGCCGGGGGTGGCGTGCCAGGCGGGGCTGTCGCTGTCGTTGGCGTAGCGCCAGCCGGTGGTTGCGCCGGTGTGGTCGGTTTCGGTGGCGAACCGCATCGCGGGGTCGAGGGTGTAGGTGCGGGTTTCGCCGTTCTGGGTGAGGGTGGCGACCAGGTCGTTGACGTAGTAGGTCGCGGCCAGCGGCCCGTTGCCGTCGAGCAGCGTGTCGGGCAGCTGCAGGGTGCGGCCAAGCCCGTCATAGAGGGTGCCGCCGGTGAGCCGGTCGCCGGTGTCGTAGCTGTAGCTGGTGGTGGCGATCACGGTCTGGTTGCAGCTGCCGTCGGTGTTGGTGCCGAGGGTGTGAGGTGTATCTGACTCTTTGATAGAGCCGGCCGGTGTTCTAACCCAATTCATGTTTGGTGCTCGGGCGGGTGGTTTCTGTTGTAGTCGATGCGGCCGCGACGTGCCTCCTTCATGCCGGCGGTACGTGCCCGGCGGATGCGTGGGCCGCGGCCGTGGTGCTCGTCATCGGGTGTCACATACCCGATGGCCTCGTGCAACCTCACCGTGTTCCACAGCGTGCGCACCCGAGCGAGCTCGGTGTCGAGCACGGCGGGGTCGTCGA
>PXDB01000045.1 GCA_003565155.1 Nitriliruptoraceae bacterium
AACGGCTCGGTGTCGGCATGCTGGTCGTGTTCGGCAGTGCCGTCGACCCCGACCGGGTACGTGCGCCGGGCGACCTCGACATCGCGATCAGTCTCCGGGCCGGGGCGGCCGGCGACCTCGTTGACGTCGTCAACGCGCTGATCGACCTCACGGGCACCTCGGACATCGACGTGCTGGTACTCGATAGCGCCGGGGTGGTCGCGCAGGCTCGGGCGCTCGGCCCACCATCCGAGCCGCTGTACGAGGCGACCGCTGGTGATGTGGCACGGGCGCAGATGGCGGCGTTGACCTCCGCGATGGAGACCGCACCGTTGCGTCGGCGTGACCTCGAACTGCTGGCGGACCGATGACACCTCGACGCCTCGATGCGGATGTCGTGCGCAACAAGCTCGCGGCGATCGAGCACACCTGCGACGTGCTCGCGTCGCTGGGTGACATCGACGGCGACCGACTGCGCGACGACCCGGTCGTCTCCGCTGCGGTCGAGCGACTCATCGGGCGCCTGGTCGACCTCGCCGTCAACGTCAACACCCACCTCGCCGTGGCCCTGCTCGGCCGGGCTCCGGGCGAGTACCGCGAGTCGTTCGACCTCATGGCTCAGGCAGGCGTCATCGAGATGGCCATGGCGGTCCAGCTCAAGCCGTCGGTTGGTATGCGCAACGTCATCGTGCATGAGTACGTGCGGCTCGACCTGGCCCTTGTGGCTGCGGTGGTACCCGAAGCCATCGATGCCTACCGCGCCTACGTGACGGCCGTCGCGCGGTTCCTGGTGGACCGCTGACCCATCGCTCGCTCGCGTGCGTCGGCGGCGCTCACCCGGTCAGGGATGACGAGAACGCCGTCACGTTCAGCGCGGAGGCAACCACCCAGAACGGGCCGAACAAGACCACCACGTTGCGTCCGTGCCGCGTGATCCTCGGGTGGTGGCCCAGGAAGCGGACGCCGGCATGGTGGGGTTCACAAGCGTCGGACTTCGGGCAGCGCGCCTGTGGGCAACTTGCACCCGAAACGCGAAACGGGTTCCCAGCGGGGTCTAGGAGCCCGGATCCGATGGTGGTCAGGGGCGGGATCGAACCGCCGACACCACGATTCTCAGGTACGCAGCATGACGCGAAATGGCCGAATCGCGGCCAACTGAGCGAATTGACGGTCGCTGAAACAGTAGTCGGTTGGACGGACTTGGACAGAGGTGGTCCCGAGGCGGCGTCGCTCGGGACGCCGACGAGCGGCGTTCGGCGGGGCCGTCGTCGAGGCACGGCGGTCCTTCGAGGCGTCGTTCTTGGCGCGAGCAGTATCCGCGACTGCGGGCCGAGGTTCCGTCTGTCTGGTTGCAGTGCGGTGTTGGGCGCCGGCCCCACGGCCAGACCTCCCGTCGGTATGCTGATGTCATACCCGCGGGAGGATGTGTCGTGGCCGTTCGGAAGATCGCGGTGACCTTGCCGGAGGAACTGTTCGACATGGTCGAGCGGTTGCGGGAGATCGAGCACCGGTCCCGCTCAGAGGTGTTCCAGGAGGCGCTCCGGCGCTACTTCGGCGAGCCGGTCTACGAGCCGACCGACGAGGAGCGGCGCGTGTTGGACGAGGCGCTCGCTGAGGCCGAGCAGCAGCCGGACGCTGGCGTGCCCTGGTCGGAGGTCCGTGACGGGTTGCTGTCCGAGTGACCGCTCTGGTGCTGCGGCCCGCCGCGGTCGCCGATCTGACCGAGGCGCACGCCCATTTCAGCGGTCTGGCGGACGGGCTCGGTGACCGCTTCGTGGCGGCCGTCGAACAGATGTTCGCCCGGCTGACGGAGTTCCCGCGCAGTGCACCGCTCGTCGCTGGCTACCGCGACGTCCGACGCGCCGTGGTGCGTGGGTACCCGTACGTGGTCTTCTACCGCCACCAGCCAGACCAGATCGACGTGCTCCGGGTCCTGCACGCAGCCAGATCCGATGCCCGTCGACCCCCGGACGAGTCCCGACGGTAGGGGTGCCAGTCACCCGGGGCGGTCCTGGTACGCGTGGTCGTCGCAGCGGCGGATGGGCCAGAACGGGGCCAAGCGGTGGTACGGGACCCGGTCGCCCCGGAGCAGGCCTTGACCGACGAACGTGACCAGCCGCTTCGACGTGAGTGAGCACCGGGACGCCGCAGGAGACGGCTTTCTCCCCATGTCGAGCATCGGAGGATGGGCGGCGAGCTTCGGTGAGATCGGGGGCCCGATGGCGAGAACGAACGCCGGGGTGTGCATCTCGCACCTACCTTTGCTCGTGTCGCTTCCATGGTCGGAGGGCAGCTATCGAGCGATGTCGGGTGGTGGAGAACAACCTGATGCCGCTGGTGCTGGCCGCTGCGGTGCTCGCATTGGTCGTTCCGGGGGTCGGGGTTGCACTCGGTGGACTGGTGACTCCGCTGTTGGCCCTGCTGATGCTGGCCGTGGCGATGACCTTCGATGTGGACACCTTGCGTCGGGTGCTGCGTCGCCCCGGGGTGCAGGTGTTGGCCACCGGCATCGTGTACGGCCCGATGAGCCTGGCAGGGTTCGGTCTGGGCCGCCTGGTGTTTGGAACCAGCCCGCTCGGTCTGGGTTTCGCCCTTGTCGGTGCCCTGCCCACCGACGTGTCCTCGCCGCTGCTGGTGCTGATCGCTCGCGGCAACGTCGCGCTGGCCACGGTGCTCAACGCGGTCAACACCGCCCTGGCGCCGGTGCTGGTCCAGGCCCTGTTCCTGCTGTACACCGGTGTGGAGCTCGACGTACCTGTGGGCGCGCTGATGGGCGAGTTGGCCGCCACGGTGCTGGTGCCCACCATCGTGGGCGTGGCGATCCGGACCCGCTGGCCGAGCCGGCTCGAGCCGGTCGAGCCGGCCCTGTCCGCCACGGGCGCTACGGCCTACCTCCTGCTGGTTCTCGCCGTGGTCGGACCCAACGCGGACGCGATCCTCGCCCAGCCGGTCCGGATGCTCGCCGTGGCCGGCGTCGCACTCGCGCTCAACATCGTCGGCCATCTGTTGGGTGCGGCGTGCCGTCCGCTGCTACCCGATCCGGCTGATCGGGCCGCGATGCTGTTCACCGCGTCGAAGAAGGAGTTCTCCATCGCCGCGTTCGTGGTGTTCACCTCCGGCCTGCCCGCTGAGCTCGCCCTGCCCGCGGTCGTGTTCGCCGTCATCCAGATGGTCACCTCCCCGGTGTTCGCCAACCGGCTCGCCCGCCATCACGGACACACCAACCCCAGCTGACCTGCCAACCGATCGTGGCAGGTACACGCTGTCCGGACCGTCGAACGGGCGGGCAGATTTGGACGGCGGCAGCGGACGGCGTGGACCTCGGGGTCGTGTCGCCGGCGCTGTACCGGCTCGCATCGGCAGCTCAGGTTCGCACCTTGTCTGCGAACCGCTGTCGTGCCGCTTGAC
>PXDB01000129.1 GCA_003565155.1 Nitriliruptoraceae bacterium
GATGGCAGCCGCCCACGCGGCGACGTACCGACGGTGGTTGCGGCGTGCCAGTGCCCGGTAATCGTCGGGCAGGTGTTTGAGCTCACGGACCAGCAGCACCAGCGCCGCCGGCTGCTCGAAGGCCAGGTCGAGCTGGGCCTGCAGCAGGGTCTCCAGCACGACCTCGGCATCGGTCGTGGCCGGCTGTTCGACGGCGGGACGGAGCCGGTCCCAGATGCGGTCGAGGACCGCCATCAGCAGCGCGTCCTTCGAGGCGAAGTGGCGGTACAGCCCGGGACCGGAGATCCCGGCGGCCGCACCGAGGTCGTCGACCGACACCCCGTGGAAGCCCCGCTCGACGAACAGCTGCTCGGCCGCATCGAGCACGGCCTCGCGGCGGCGGCGCCCACGATCGGTGCTGGGCGCGGACGGGGCGGGCGGCTCGGCCGTGCGGGCGGAACTCACAGCTCGAGGACGTCCGCGAGCAGTGCCCGGTGGTGCTTGGGCGAGCCGAACAGCAGCTTGGAGGCCTTCGCACGCTTGAAGAACAGGTGCGCGTCGTGCTCCCAGGTGAACGCGATCCCGCCGTGCAACTGGATCGCGTCGGCGCTGGCCTTCTCGTAGACGTCCGAGCAGTAGGACTTCGCGAGCGGCGCGGCGATACGCAGCTCCTCGATCTCGTGGGCGGCCAGCATCCGGGCGGCGTGGTAGGCGGCGGAACGGGCCGACTCGGAGGCGACCAACGTCTCCGCGAGCTTGTGCTTCACCGCCTGGAACGACCCGATCGCGCGCCCGAACTGCACCCGCTCGCGGGCGTAGGCCGTGGTGCGCGAGAGGACCTCCTGGATACCGCCGACCTGCTCGCAGGCCAGCATGACGACACCGGCGGTCAACGCGGCGTGCAGCGCCGCGGAGGCGTTGCCGCCGAGCTTCGCGTCGGCCGCCACCTCGACGCCCGAGAACGTGACCGTCGCCATCGGTCGGGTCAGGTCGAGCACGTCGATCGCGCGACGTTCGATCCCCGCTGCCTCGGCGTCGAGGTGGAAGATCGCGAGCCCGTCATCCGTGGTCGCCGCGACGAGCAGGTGGGTCGCGGACGCACCGTCGATGACGTAGCCGGCGGTGCCGTCGAGCGTGAAGCCGTCGCCGGAAGCCATGGCACGCACACCCGGGTCGGCATCGAGGCGACCGGCCGGGTCGAGGTGTGCCAACGCGAACCGGGAGCTGCCATCCGCCACACCGGGCAGCCACGCGGCCTGCTGCTCCGAGGTCGCGCCGACCTGGATCGCGGTGGTACCGAGCACCGAGGTGGACAGCATCGGCACGGGCGCGAGCCGGCGACCGAGCTCCTCGAAGACGATGGAGAGTTCGGTGAACGAGGCCCCGGCGCCGCCGTGCTCCTCGCTGATGGTCAGCCCGGCGAGTCCGTACTGCACGAGCTGGTCGTAGAGGGCCTGATCGAACCCACCGTGCTCGAGCATGACCTCACGGACACGCTCCGAGGAGGCGGCGTCGCCGAGCAGGTCGCGGACCATCTCGGTCAGCGCCTTCTGCTCATCGGTGAGGACGAAGGGTTGGATGGGGGCGGGGGCGGTGAGTGCCGACATGTGGTGTTCTCCCAGAGATGGTGGTGCGGCGCGGGGTAGGGCGCACGGTCAGGTTGACGCGGGTGGTGGCCGACGTGCCGAGGTCAGCTGCGCGGCACCTCGCGCCAGGGGATGTTCTTGTCGACGCGCGGTTCGCCGGGCAGGCCGAGCACGCGCTCGCCGAGGATGTTCTTCATCACCTCGGAGGTGCCGCCCTCGATCGAGTTGGCACGGGCCCGCAGGAAGGACTTGTGCGGACCGGCGTCGCGGTTGGCGGTCTGTTCCGGGCGGGTGAACTCGTAGCCACCGGGATAGGTCATGCCCTCCGGGCCGAGCAGGTCGATCGTGAACGAGGTGATGGCCTTGTTCAGATCGGCCCACTGCAGTTTGGCGGTGGAGCCCTCCGGACCCGGCGTGCCCTTGACCGCGGCTTCCTTGGCGCGGACGGCGGTCAGGCGCATGGCCTCCGCTTCCACCCAGTGCGACAGCAGTTGGTCGCGCAGGCCCGCGTCGCCGTCCTCGCCGTGCATCTTCTGCCAGGCCTCGACCGCACCGGCGATCGCGCCCGTGCCGCGCGGTGAGGCGTTGCCACCGATCGCGACCCGCTCGTTCATGAGCGTGGTCATCGCGACGGACCAGCCGCCACCGACCTCGCCGAGCCGCATGTCGTCGGGGATCGGCGTGTCGGTGAAGTAGACCTCGTTGAACTCGGCCTCACCGGTGATCTGGTACAGCGGGCGCACGTCGACACCCCGCTCCTCCATGTCGACGATGAAGTAGGTCAGCCCGGCGTGCTTGGGGACGTCCGGGTCGGTGCGGGTGACGAGCAACCCCCACTTCGCGAGGTGGCCGAGCGTGGTCCACACCTTCTGGCCGTTGACGATCCAGGTGTCGCCCTCCTGCTTCGCCGTGGTGGCCAGCGCCGCGAGGTCGGACCCCGCGCCCGGCTCACTGAACAGCTGGCACCAGATCTCCTCCATGGCGAACATCGGGCGCAGGAAGCGCTGCTGGTGCTCCTCGGAGCCGTGCGCCATGATCGTGCCGGCGCCCATCCCGATCCCCAGCACGTTCATGTAGCGGTTGCGCGTCGAGCCGCCGGCCTCGTTGATGCGCTGGTCGACCTCGGCCTGCCAGCGCGGGCTGACCCCGAGCCCACCGAAGCCCTCCGGGTGTTGCACCCAGGCCAGGCCGTGGTCGAACTGGGCGCCCCAGAACTCCTTCTCGGGCGTGTCCGCCGGCGGGTGCGAGGCGAACAGCGCCTCGATCTGTGCGTCGACCTGCTCGCGTTCGGCGGTGGTGGCGTCGTTGCCCACGGTTGCCCTCCCAGGCGTCACCCGGCGGTGCCGGAGATTCTTGTGAACGTTCACTAACAAGGTAGCGCAGCACCGGCCGAGCGTCCAGATGCGCGATCGCACGAGGCGTCCGCACGGTTGCGCACTCCGGACGAGACCAGTCCCACGCGTCTTTCGATGGCCAGTTGCGTCACCGGAATCGGTGGGGAAATGCCCGCGACGTCCTCCATCCGGGTCTCTGCGCAGCGGTTGTCGCGTGGCTCGCGCACGCCTGGGGAACCTCGGCCTGCCGTCTCACGCGTGATACGTCTGGTGCATGAGTGCACCAGAGGTCAGCATCCGCGAGCTCCGCAACCACGGCGGGGAGGTGGTCGATCGCGTCGCGGCCGGCGAACGCCTCACCGTCACCCGATCAGGTAAGCCGGTCGCGGAACTCCACCCGATGGGTCGACCTGCAGTGAAGGCCGAGGTACTGCTCGAACGGTGGCGACGGCTCCC
>PXDB01000024.1 GCA_003565155.1 Nitriliruptoraceae bacterium
AGCAGCACCATGACCGAGACAGCCAGCATGCGACGTATACGACTCATGGCTTCTCAACTCCCTGCTCTGCGGGTCTGCGCCCGCCAACGCGCCCCTGCTAATCGGCTATCAACCGAAGCGCTGTGAACTGTGTACTGGTGAGCCTAGCACTCGACCCGCGCCGTGCGTAGCGACCTGCCCACAAGAACCGCCTGTGGCACCGAACGCTAACCCTACGTTCCATCATCGATACGCAGCGTTGACAGGTCACCCTCGAACTCGACCGTGAACGTCAACCGGCCGGAGTCCACGACCTCCCAGACGACCTCGTCCTGCTCGACTCGCGCGTCCGGGGAGGACTCGACGACGCGCATCCCCTCGGGCACCTCCACGCTGAGCCGGAGTGCGCTGCCCTCCACGGTTGGTTGCAGCAGGTGCTCGACCACCACCTCGACACGTCCTTCTGCCTGCACCCAGCCCTGCGGCGTGCGCGTGACGTAGCGCAAGCGGTCCTGCTCGCCGGACCGCACGGTCGTCAGGTGGTCGTGGACCGTCCTGCCACGCTCCGTACCGCCGACATGATCGAGGCGTGGCTCCTCGATGAGCTCGCAGGCGATCCCGCACGTGAACAACACGTGCCAACGGGTGTCCCCGGCTTCCACATCGTCGACCCACGGGCCGAGGACGTGGCGGGTGTGTCCCTCGGTGGGCGCCCCGTTATGGAGCTCCACCTCCACCTCGGCGCGGGTGATGCCGTCCGGTTCGAGCGTGACGCGGTGCTCCACCCTCCGTTCGGCGAAGAAATCCAGCTTGTTCTGCGCGAAGTTGTTCAGGAACACCCCGACGCTCTCGCCCGGTGCATCCGGCAACTCCCCCGCGACTCCGGCGCGTTCGAGGACGGACTGGATGCGCGCATCCGCGGCGTACAAGCGGAGGTGGCCACCCTGGGCGATGTCGGCCAGCATCTCGGCGGTCGCGGGCACGTCATCGCCCTCGAGGATCTGGAACAGCTCCGCCAGGGTCGCCGTCGCGGTAGCTCCCAGGACGCGCTTACGCTCCTCGTCCGAATCGAAGGCGTCGTAGGCGTCCAGGCCGACGAACCGAAGGGTGTCCTCGGGTGGCACACGACCGACACCGGGCACCTCGATGCCACCAGCACGAGTGGCCAGGCGGTCGAACACCACGGTGTCAGCCAGCATGACGCCGTCGATGTCGATGCCGCTCGACTGCTCGTACAGCCTGATCAGCACCTCAGCGACGCTCGGGAAGTGGGGGCTGTAGTTGACGTTACGCCAGTTGTACAGGCCTCCGACACCGCTGTAGCGAGTGGCGAACTCCTCACTCGGTGGACGTGCCTGCTGCTCGACCTCGGGCAGGTCATCGATGTCGATGAACTCCTCGAAATCCAAACGACCCTGGTCCGCGGTCAGCAGGGTCCAGGAACCGATCAGCCCGGACGTTCCTCGCAACTCCGACAGGGCAGCAGCACCGACGAGGTAGGTGCGTGGACCGTCCTCTCCGAGGAACTCCGGCATGACCTCCAGCAGGTCCGCAGCGACCTGAGCCGACGCGAGCGTCGGCTCAACCAGGTCCAGGAACAACTCCCGGGCCTGCACGAGCCGCCCGAGCAGTGGTTGCGGGTCGAGCGCGGCGACCTCCTCAAGACCCGTCTCCAGCGTGGTGACCAAGGACCTGGCCGGCGGGGCGAGTTCAACGAGGTGCCCCAGGGAGATCTCGCCAGGCTCCCGGGATCGATCACCACCGACGAGCGAGGTGGCGGTGTCGAGCAGCGCGGCGGTGTCGCCACTCACGTCCCGGGCGGTGATGCTGAGCGTGGTGGCAGCACGCAGGTTGGGGCCCAGCCATGGGATGATCCTCAGCGGCCGGACGTGGAAGGCCGTGAGCCGGTCCGCGGCCTGGGCTGAGGAGGTGGTAGCCAGCTCGAGCTGCTCGCGGGCCTCGAGGAGTTCCGCGTCGCGCAGGAGGCGTTCCGCGTCTGACAGCTGTTCGCGAGCCTGCTCCAGTTCCTGCGAGGCGCGGTAACCGCTCACTGCGGCGGTGACGCCCCAGATCAGCAGCAGGACTGCGGCGAGGACCACTGCCGCCGCCCGCCAAGAGCGCTCGCCCTGGTTCTGGTCCTGGTCACCCGCCATGGTTGCAGTCATCCGCGGCAAGATACCCGGCCGGGGTGGTGGACCGCAGCCTGGGCCCGCTGCGTCCGTGCGCCGGCAGTGCGCACCTCACAGCGCCAGAACCGGGGGAGCCTCCAGCTGCCGCACGCTGCGACCGGCCGCCGTGCGCAACAGCTGCTCGGTGATCTCCTCGACCTCGGCATGGAGGGCGAGGCCGCGTGCCGCCAGGGAAACCGCGGTCGGGACCTGGTGGTCGTCGACGTGTTCGTCGTAGCGTGCCCGGCGTGGCACCAGGACCGGGCAGCGACCCAGCTCGAACGCGGTCAACGCCGTCCCGGTACCGGCATGGGCGATGACGACGTCCGCCGCCTGCATCGCCGCTTCGAGCTCCGGGGCCGGGACCGACGCCCGACCGTCGATGGGCAGATCAGCGACATCGGTGGCGCCGGTCTGCCACAGCACCTCGGTGGTGTCAGGAAGGACCGTCAACAGGCGCTCCACCAGGCGTCGGAAGCCGTAGGGTCGGATCGTGCCGAGGGTGACCACGACACGTCGGAGTGCACCCACGTCGGTCGTGGGACCGGGAGTGAACTCGTCGTGGACCGAGCCGACCGACCGCCATCGTGGCCCGAAGCCTCGACCGTCCGGGTGCTGTGAGCAGAGTTCGACCCCGGGTAGCCGCTGCAGGATGCGCCCCGACAGCGATGGCCCCTCCACGCGGGTGGCGCTCTCCACGAACACCGCCCGCAACCCCATCATCCGGGCCGTCGGCAGCACCGTGGCCGCGATGCCGGCACCGGTACTCAGTGCGAGGTCGTGGGGTTCACGTCGCAGCAGGCGTCGCACCTCGGCCGCATCCCGGGTGAGGTTGACCAGATCCCGAGGTGCGGTGTAGGGCACATGATGCAGGGGTTCATGGCCGCGACCCACGGCACGGAGCAGGTCCTCCGCCAGCCCGGTGTCCTGGGTGACCCAGGTCACCCGGGAGACCCGCGGCAGCCGCGGGACCAGGCGCAACAACTGCTTGAAATGCCCCCCACCGGAGGCCACCGCCAGGACCCGTCGCTCAGCCGACGTCTCAGAGCCCCCGGTCTCATCCGAACCGTTCACTCCATGACTCGTTGTGGGTCGTGGCGTTTGTGTGGGAGTGCTGCGGTGAGGCTGCGCAGGACAACGACCGCGGCGGTACGGGCGATCAGGGCGAGATCGACACCCACCGACCAGTTC
>PXDB01000041.1 GCA_003565155.1 Nitriliruptoraceae bacterium
GGGAGCGGACCTGACGGGATTTGAACCCGCGACCTCCACCTTGACAGGGTGGCGAGCACTCCTAACTGCTCCACAGGTCCTTGCGATGGGCTGCCGGCCGCGAGCGTACCGTCACCTCTGCAGCCGCTGGTAGGCCGCGCGGGACTCGAACCCGCAACCAGCGGATTAAAAGTCCGATGCTCTGCCAGTTGAGCTAGCGGCCCAGGTTGTGACGACTCCGCGAGCGGAGCAGCGCGAGCGAAGACTACCCCTCGGCTCGCGACCCCGCCAACCGCCGCTGGCTACCGTGCGGCGCTCCGCCCGCAGCACCGCCGCAGCTCCGCCCGCAGCACCGCCGCAGCACCGCCCGCAGCACCGCCGCAGCACCGCCACCGCACAGGAGCCCGGCATGACCACCTCCGACGGCCCGTACCGGTCGGTGCCCCTCGACGGGGAGCACGACGTGCGGACGGCGACCCGGCTGCTGGACGAGGCCGAGCGTGCCGCCGGTGTCCCGTTGCTCGACGAGGCCGAGGCGCACCGGCTCGCGCGGTGGCGCAGCACGTGCGAGCGCCCCACCGGCTGGCAGGCCCTGCTCCTGTGCCGTGACGACGAGGTGATCGCCTACGCGGGTGTCGCGGCCGGTGCGTCCGACGATACGGCGACCGGCGACGTCGCGGTGGCCCGCCCGGTGCGCGACGCGCAGGAGGCGACGTGTGCGGCCCTGCTCGCCGCCCGCGACGCGGCCACGGCCTTCGACGTGGCCCGGCTCCAGGTGTGGATGCGTGCGGTGGGTCCTGCCGAGGTGGCCGCCGCCGAGGTCGCCGGCTTCGACCTCGAGCGTCGGCTGGCGGTCCTCGGTCGTGGTCTACCTGCCGAGGATGAGCGTGGGGCAGCCGCCCTCGATCGGCTGACCGCCGCCGGGACACGCGTCCGCGCCTACGTGCCCGACCACGACGACGCGGCGGTGGTCGAGGTCCTCGCGGCGGCCTACGACGGCACCGACGACGGGGGGTGGGACCGCACCCGCTTCGCCGAGCGGCGCGGGCTCCCCTGGTTCCGGCCGGAGGATCTGCTGGTCGCCCAGGATCCGGACGGCCATCTGGCCGGCATCCACTGGCTCAAGCGCCGCGGCGGCGGCGTGGGGGAGGTGTACAACCTCGCCGTCCATCCGCGGGCGCAGGGACGTGGTGCGGGCCCGGCGCTGCTGCGCGCCGGACTCGACCACCTCGACGCTGTCGGTTGCACCGAGGTGCTCCTGTGGGTCGATACCGCCAACGAACGGGCGGTGCACCTCTACCGCGCCCAGGGGTTCCGGACCCGCTGGGAGGACGTCGCCGTGGGGACCGCGCTGCCATGACGGGTGCGCCGGTGCGGACCGCCACCTCGGTGCGCGACGCCCCGTCCGGCGTGACCGGACCGTCGGTTCAGGACACGGCTGATGCGCCGTGGCGCACCTCGGCGGGGGTGTCGTCATCCTCCGGGCCGCGCTGCGTGCGCTGCCCGGGCGGCACGAGCTTGTAGCCGACGCCACGGACGGTCACGATCATCGACTCGTACTCCGGGCCGAGCTTCGCGCGCAGCCGTCGGATGTGCACGTCGACGGTCCGTGAACCACCGAAGTAGTCGTAGCCCCACACCTCCTGGAGGAGCAGCTCCCGGGTGAACACCCGGTTCGGTGCGTTCGCCAGGGCCTTGAGGAGCTCGAACTCCTTGTAGGTCAGGTCCAGGGGTTGGCCGCGCAGACGGACCTGGTAGCTGTCCTCGTCGACCACCAGGTCACCGACGTTCGCGGCCCGCTGCGGGTGTTCGGCCTTGACGCGGTCGCGGGCCAGGCGCAACCGCGTCTCCAGCTCCGCGGGGGAGGCCTGGGGCAGCACCCAGTCGTCGAACCCCCAGGACACCTTGATCGCCGCCAGGCCACCCTCCGGCATCACGACCACCACCGGCCGGTTCGGCTCGTGGAGCGAGGCGGCCCGCGAGGCCCCCGCCGCCAACCGCAGGTCCGCGGTGGCGTCGATCAGCACCACGTCACAGGCACGCATCGCCTGGAGGGAGTCCGGTTGCAGCGGTGCATCCTGCACGGAGTGGTCGAGGAACTCCAGCCCCGGCAGCAGCACAGCACTGCCGCCGGATCGCTCGGTGAGCACCAGCAGGTGCAACCGTGTCTCCTCGTCCGTGTCACCCGGTCCGACCGCCAGGAAGGGTCCGGCCACGGTGCGTGTGCGGGGTCCGGGCCGGAGTGCGCCCGGACACGTCGACGCCCCGGGATCGACGTCGTCCGTCGGTGGAGGCGTCGTCGCCGGGGCCAGCGGTGCGAAGGATGCCACCGTCGAGGTGGTCCGTCCACCTCGGGTTGTGGCAGCGCGCCCCGCACGGCACAGGCTGCGCGGACGTGCCCGGAGCTCTGCCGCCCCGGCGCCGCCCCGTCACGGTGCCAGGGGTGTCCGCTCACGGGCCGGCGATCGCTGCGCACCGACGGGACGTAGGCTGATGGGACCGTGGACATCGTCGACCCGCCAACCACCTCCGTGCCGGGTGCGATCACCGCCGCCGGATGAGGGGAGCGAGCCGGGTGCCGCACGAGGATGCAGCCGTCCAGCAGGCCCTCGCGATCCCGACCCGCGCAGGGATCTATCGGCGGCTGCGGTCCGAGGGTCAGCCCGTGTCCGCGCGCGAGGCGGCAGAGATGTTCGGGCTGCACCCCAACGTCGCCCGCAACCACCTCGATGTGCTCGCCGATGCCGGGTTGGTGGTGACCGGGACCCGGAAGCACCCCGGTGGTGGACGGCCGGCGAGGGTCTACGTCGCACGGGAGCAGGCGGCCACGGGGACGACGCCGCAGGTGCCGGCGGGGAGTCAGCTCGCCGTCCACGCGCTGGTCCAGCTGATCGCCGGCCTCGCCGAGCACCGAGACAAGCTGGCCCTGTTGGCGGAGGAGCAGGGGCGCCGACTCGTCCACGTGGCGGCCGGCCGTGCCTCGGTCCGTGACCTGTCCGCCGCGGCGGTGGTGGCCGTGGAGGCCCTGCGCACCGCCTTCCCGGAGGTCCGCCTCGCCGAGGTGTCCGACGCCGGCGCGGTCGTGGAGGGGCTCGACGTCGGGCTCCGACTCATCGGCGAGGTGGACGGTCAGGTCGGTGACGCGCTGGCCGCAGGGTTCGTGCGGGGGGCGGTCAGCGCAGCGGGGTTCCCCGTCGAGGCGCACGCCGAGGTGGGCCGGGTCACGCTGTCCCCGGCCGCGGTCCTCGACGCGGCGGGGGAGCCGGTGCTGCCGGCGCCGACCGGGACCGTGGACGCCCGGGGCCTGCCCTTCGAGCGGGGGGTCGTGTCCGCCATGCGCGCCATGGTCCCGCTGCGGCCCGGGGGTCACCTGGAGGTCCTCACCGACGGGCAGGGGGCACCCGCGGGCTACGCCCGGTGGGCCGACCGCGCGGGTCACCAGGTGATCGACGTCGCCCGGATCCGCGATGTGCGGGGCAGGCAGGCGGTCCGGGTGCTGCTCCGCAAGGCCACGGGACGCTGACCGGAACGATTCCAGCTTTGCCGTTCCGGTACCGAGGTGGCACGCTTCCCCCGGCCCCGCGGGAGGCGGGGCGCACGGTCGCGGCGCCGCCGAGGTGGCGTCGTCCGAGCCGAGGACCGGATCCGTCGCCGCAGCCACGGCGAGGTCCGGACAGGACGTAAGGGAGTGGGTCGTGGACTTCCGTCTGAGCGAGGAGCAGGAGGCGTTCCTGGACTCCGTGCGGGCCTTCGCCCGCGAGCACGTGGAACCGGGCGTGCTGGAGCGGGACCGCGCCGGTACCTGGGACTGGGACGTGTGGAAGCAGGTGTCGAGCTTCGGGCTGGCCGGGCTGCCCGTGCCCGAGGAGTACGGCGGCTCCGGCGCCGACGTCCTCACCACCGGGCTGGCGCTGGAGGGCCTGGCCTACGGCGGGAGGGACGCGGGCCTGAACCTCTCCCTCGGCGCGCACCTGACCATCGGCGCGATGCCCATCGCCCTCCACGGCAACGAGGAGCAGAAACAGCGGTGGCTGCCGAAGCTCGCCGCGGGGGAGACCGTCGGTGCCTTCGCCATCACCGAGCCCGAGGCTGGGTCCGACACCGCCGGGATGAAGACCCGCGCGGAGCAGCACGGCGACACCTACGTGCTGAACGGCACCAAGACCTTCATCACCAACGGCTCGCTCGCCGAGGTGGTGACGGTGATCGCCCGCACCGATCCCGAAGCTCCGGCGGGTCAGGCCTTCACCGCCTTCCTGGTCGAGAAGGGCACGCCGGGTTTCGAGGTGTCGAAGGAGCTGAAGAAGCTCGGCAACCGGACCTCCCCTACCAACGAGCTGTCGATGACCGACGTCGAGGTGCACGAGTCCCAGATCCTCGGCGACGTCGGCAGCGCGCTGTGGAAGGTCGGGTTCGAGTGCTTCGACTGGGAGCGGTGCGTGATGGTCGCCTCGGCGATCGGCGGGATGCAGCGCGACCTCGAGGAGTCGGTGCGCTACGCGAAGGAGCGGGAGGCCTTCGGCAAGCCGATCGGCCGGTTCGGGGCGATCCAGCACAAGGTGGCCCAGATGCGCCTGCGCCTGGAGATCGCCCGGCTGCTCCAGCGCCAGGCGGCGTGGATGAAGGACGAGGGGCTGGAGCACTCCACCGAGGCGGCGATGGCCAAGGCCTACATCGGCGAGGCGGGCGTGGAGTCGGCCCTCGATGCCATCCAGCTGCACGGCGGCTGGGGCTACGTGGACGAGTTCCACGTCGAGCGTTCGCTGCGCGACGCCAAGCTCGCCGGGATCGGCGGCGGGACCACGGAGATCCAGGAGATGATCATCGCCCGCACGCTGCTCGGCTGACCCCGCGACGCGGTGGACCGCGTGCCGTGATGGCAGCCGACCCGCCTCAGCCGGTCCGGGTCCCCGGCTCGGATGCCGTCGTGACGTCGTCGGTGCCGGTGTCGGTCTCGCTGGGTGCGGCGGTCTCCGCCGCCGGCCCCGTTGAGCTGCGTACGACCAGTTCCGGGCGGAAGGTCAGCTCCGGTGTCGCCGCGCCGGCGTCGGTGATCTGCGCGGTCAGCAGCTGCACGATGGCGGAGCCCATCGACTCGAAGGGCTGCTGCACGCTGGTCAGGGGCGGATCCATGAAGTTGTTGGGGCCGGCGTCGTCGAAGCCCATCACCGACAGGTCGGCGGGGACCTCGAGCCCCTGCTCCCGGGCCGCCCGGATCACCCCGAGCGCCATCCGGTCGCTGGCGCACACCACCGCGGTGACCCCGAGCGGCAGCAGCGCGGCCCCGGCGGCGTGCCCGCCCTCGATGCCGTAGATCGTGTCGGTCATCAGCGCCGGATCGACCACCAGGCCGGCCCGGGCCATGCCGTCCAGGTACCCGAGCCGCAGCCGTGCAGCGGTCACGTAGCGGGACGGCCCCAGCGCCAGGCCGATCCTGCGGTGGCCGAGCGAGGCGAGGTGCGCGACGGCCAGGCGGGTCACCTCGGCGTGGTCCACGGTCACCGCGGCGATGTCGCCGAGATCCTCGTCCCGGCCGTTGACCAGCACCAGCGGGAGCCCGCCGGCCCGCAGGTCGTGGTAGCGCTGATGGTCCGCGGTGGTGTCGGCGTGCTCGCCGGAGATCAGCACGATGCCGGTGACGGCGTGGTCCTGCAGGACCTCGAGGTAGTCCGCCTCCCCCATCCCTGCCGGGGTCGAGGTGCACAGCACCGTGGTCAGCCCTTCGCGTGCGAGGCGGGACTCGAGCGCCTGGGCGAAGCGGGGGAACACCGGGTTGTCGAGCTCGGGGACGATCAGGCCCACCAGCCCGGTGCGCCGCGCCGGACGCAGGCGTCCATGCTCGTAGCCGAGCTGCGACAGGGCCTGTAGCACCGCAAGCCGCGTCGGCTCGGCGACCCCGGGCCGGTCGTTGAGGACGCGGCTGACCGTCGCCTGGCTGACACCGGCGTGGTCTGCGACGTGCTTCAGACGAGGTTTCACGGGGTGGACAGTAGGGCTCACCCCCCTTCACTGCAAGAAGTTCCGGAAAATCTTGACATCTCTCTGAAACATGTTGCAAACTTCGACGTGACCTTGCAGCATCGGACGTGCGGGGCGACAGGCCCCGCCGCCGACTACCCATCTGGAGACACGATGAAGCGGTACCGCAAGTGGATCGCTCTCGTCCCCGTCGCCGCTCTCGTCCTTGCCGCCTGCGGTACGGACGAGGAGCCCGCGGACGAGCCCGTCGAGGAGGTCGAGGAGACCGAGGAGGCGGAGGAAGAGGAAGAGGCCGTCGAGGAGGAAGAGGAGGCCGAGGAGGACGAGGAGGCCGCACCGGTGCGTGCGGACGCCGATCTGGTCATCTGGGCCGATGACACCCGCCGGGACGTGGTGGAGCCCTTCGCCGAGCAGTTCGGTGACGAGCAGGGCATCAGCGTCGCCGTGCAGGAGGTCCCCTTCGACCAGATCCGTGAGAACGTCGTGATCCAGGGCCCCGCCGGCCAGGGTCCCGACATCTTCATCGGTGCCCACGACTGGCTCGGCGAGATGGTCGAGAGCGGCGTGGTCGCACCCCTGGACCTCGGTGGCGCGGCGGATGACTTCCTCGAGGTCGCGACCCAGGCCTTCGCCTACGACGGCACCAACTACGGCCTGCCCTACGCGATCGAGAACATCGCCCTGATCCGCAACACCGAGCTCGCCCCCGAGCCGGTCGAGACCCTCGACGACATGGTCGAGGTGGGTCTGGCCGCGGTCGAGGCCGGCGACGCCGACCTGCCCGTCGCCTGGCAGCAGGACCCCGGTGACCCCTTCCACAACTACTGGGTCGTGACCGGGGCCGGCGGCTACGTCTTCGGTCAGGCCGACGACGGCTCCTACCTCGCCGACGACATCGGCATCGACTCCGAGGGTGGTCTGCGGGCCGCGGAGATCTTCGGTGAGCTGTACGAGCAGGACGTGCTCAACCAGGACATCTCCTACGACATCATGATCGACACCTTCAGCTCCGGCCGTGCCCCCTTCGCCGTCACCGGTCCGTGGGCGCTGGGTGACTTCGAGGGCGTCGACTTCGAGGTCGAGCCGCTGCCCGCGATCGATGGCAACCCGGCCGGTCCCTTCGTGGGTGTCCAGGGCTTCATGCTGTCGGCCTTCGCGGAGAACGAGCTCGCGGCCCGCACCTTCGTGCTGGACTTCATGGGCACGGCCGACGCGCAGCTCGAGCTGTACGAGGCCGGCAACCGTCCGCCGGCGCTGGTGGACGCCTTCGAGCAGGTCCAGGACGACCCGGCCGTGGCGGGCTTCGGTGCCGCCGGTGAGGACGGGCGCCCGATGCCGGCGATCCCGGAGATGGGATCGGTGTGGGAGGCCTGGACGCTGGCCTACACCAACATCTTCTCCGGCGCCGATCCGGAGGAGTCCTTCGAGGAGGCGGCGAACCAGATCCGTGAGCTGATCGGACTGTGAGCAGCCGGAGGTGAACGACACGGGGGCCGTGCGGTGACCGCACCGCCCCCGGCGCCGTCCAGGGGCCTGCCCGGCGGCGCGGTGCGACCCTCGGGTGCACCGGAGGATGACGGGAGCACATCATGTCCAAGGCGCCCGCAGCGCGGGTGAGCTACGCCGACCGCCTGGCGGACCGGCTCGGAGCCGGCAGCGTCACCGGGCTGCTGCTGAAGCTCCTCTTCCTCGGTGTGGTCAACGGGCTGTCGCTGTACGCCGTCCTCACCCTGCTGCCGATGCGCGAGTGGACCCCGCTCGTGGTCGTGGTGCTCGCCACCGTCGCCATCGACTGGGTCTACCTCTCCTCCCGGCGGATCCCGCTCAAGTTCCTGATCCCCGGCACCATCGCCCTGCTCATCTTCCAGGTCTACCCGGTCCTCTACACCGGCTACATCGGCCTCACGAACTACGGCACCGGCAACGTCCTCAACGAGCAGCAGGCCATCGATCGGATCATCGCCGACTCGATCACGGTGCCGGACGACGCCATCCGCTACCAGTCGACACCCCTGGTGGACGACGCGGACGAGCTCGCGCTGCTCCTCACCGATCCCGAGGGCGAGATCTTCCTCGGTACCGGGGACGGGCTCACCACCCTCGAGGAGGGCGACATCGTCGGGGAGGGGGCGGACCGCCGCATCCTCGACACCTACCGCCCCCTGACCCTGCGCGAGGTGGGCGACCGTGAGGCGGAGGTGCTCGCCTTCGCCGTACCGATCGACGCGGAGGACGTCGAGGAGCTCGCCGTCGATACGGAGGCGGACGCGATCAGCGTCCAGACCTTCAACACCGCCGCCGTGGCGATCCAACGCCTCGAGCACGACGCGGCGACCGGGGAGATCGTCGACCTCGTGGACGGGACCGTCTACACCGCCATCGAGGGCACCTTCACCGCCGAGGACGGCTCGACGCTGCGGCCCGGCTTCCGGGAGTTCATCGGCTTCTCGAACTTCGAGCGCGTGCTGACCTCCCCAGCCATCCGCGGGCCCTTCATGCGGGTGTTCCTGTGGACCTTCGCCTTCGCGGTGCTGAGCGTGATCACCACCTTCGTGCTCGGCCTCGCCCTGGCGCTGGCCCTCAACGACCCACGCCTGAAGCTGCGTCGCACCACCCGCTCGCTGCTGATCATCCCCTACGCCCTGCCTTCCTTCATGACCGCACTGATCTGGCGGGGGTTGATGAACACCTCCTTCGGGCCGATCAACGAGGTGCTCGGCGTCGACATCCCGTGGCTGACCAGCCAGGCGTTCGCGGGCGCGCTGCCGAAGGCGTCGGTGCTGCTGGTCAACCTGTGGCTCGGTTTCGGCTACATGTTCCTGATCACCACCGGTGCGCTCCAGGCCATGCCCGAGGAGGTCAAGGAGGCCGCCCGCGTCGACGGCGCCAGCGGCTGGCAGATCCTCAGGCGGATCACCCTGCCCCTGCTGCTGGTGGCGGTCGGGCCGCTGCTGATCGCGTCCTTCGCCTTCAACTTCAACAACTTCAACACCGTCTTCCTGCTCACCGGCGGCGGACCGCCCATCCAGGGCACGCTCACCCCGGCAGGCCACACCGACATCCTCATCAGCTTCAGCTCCCGCCTGGCCTTCGCCGGCGGACGCGGGCAGGACTTCGGGCTCGCGGCCGCGATCTCCACGATCATCTTCTTCCTCGTGGCGATCTTCAGCTACATCGGCTTCAAGCGCACGAAGGTGCTGGAGGAGATCAACTGATGGCCGTCGACCCCCTGGCACAGGCCGCCGAGCGCTCCACCTTCGATGCGGCGAGCTTCAAGCAGAGCGACACCGGGCCGAAGGGCCTGCGGTGGTGGCGCGAGGTCGGCTGGCGCTACATCGTCGGCGCGCTCGGCATCGCCTTCGCGCTGATGCCGGTGTACTTCGTGGCGCTGGCGTCGGTGTCGCCGACCGCGACCCTGCAGGGTGCGCAGCTGGTACCCCGCGCCGTCACGCTCGACAACTACCGCGAGCTGTTCGACTCCACACCCTTCTTCACCTGGCTGTGGAACTCCATCAAGATCGCGGGTGGTGCCGCGGTCGCCAACATGTTCCTCTCCGCCATGGCCGCCTACGCCTTCGCCCGGCTGCGCTTCGCCGGTCGCCGGCCGGGGCTGCTGACGATCCTGCTGGTGCAGATGTTCCCCCAGCTGCTGGCCAACGTGGCGATCTTCCTGTTCCTAGTCAACGTCTCGAACTACTTCCCCTTCATGGGGTTCGGGACGCAGCTGGGGCTGTTCCTCGTCTACCTCGGTGGGGCACTGGGGACCAACACCTGGCTGATGAAGGGCTTCTTCGACACCGTGCCGAAGGAGCTGGACGAGTCGGCGCTGGTGGACGGCGCCACCCACGGCCAGATCTTCCTGCGCATCATCCTGCCCCTGTCCCTGCCGATCCTGGTGGTCGCCGGGCTGCTCAGCTTCATCTTCCTGTTCAACGAGTTCATCCTCGCCAGCATCCTGCTCGGCCAGGCTGACGACAACCAGACCCTGGCCACGGGGCTGTTCCGGTTCATCGACCAGAACTACGGCCAGCAGTGGGGTCCCTTCGCCGGGGGCGCACTGATCGGCTCCCTGCCCACCCTGCTGCTGTTCCTGTTCCTCCAGCGCTACATCGTCTCCGGTCTGACCGCCGGCGGCGTCAAGGGCTGACCGGGTGCCGGACGAGCTCCTCCAGCCCCACCACACGGCGTCCTCGGCCCACGTCGCGACCCCCGCCGATCTGGTCGCGGCCACGCCGGCGATCGGTGACCGCACCCTGCTCAGGGTCGAGGTGCCCCACGTCAGCGGCTTCGACGAGGTGCACCTGCGCAGCGTCGAGGACGGCGAGCCGGTCTACCGGCAGGCGCGCCGGGTCCATCGCGGCAGCGCCGTCGCTGTGTACGAGGTGGAGCTGACCCAGGTCACCCCGACCCAGTGCTACCGCTTCCAGCTGCTTGGATCTACAGGGGCCGCGTGGCTGACCGCCGCAGGGCTGTGGCACCACGACGTCCCGGACGCCTACGACTTCCGCCTGCTGGCCAGCCCGCCACCGCCGAGCTGGGTTGCGGACGCGGCGCTCTACCAGGTCTTCCCGGACCGGTTCGCGCGGGCCGGGGTCAGCCAGGCGTGGCCCGACTGGGCCGAGCCGGCGGCCTGGGACGATCCCGTCGCCACGGGCCCCCCCGGCTCGATGCGCCAGCTCTACGGCGGTGATCTCCCCGGCATCGTCGAACACCTCGCGCACCTGGCCGCGCTCGGCGTGGACGGGGTCTACCTCACCCCGGTCTTCCCGTCGATCCAGAACCACCGCTACGCCGCCGCCGCCTTCGACGAGGTGGATCCCTTCCTCGGCGGTGACGTGGCGCTGGCCGAGCTGTCCTCCGCCCTCCACGCCCGGGGGATGCGCCTGCTCGGGGACCTGACCCTGAACCACTCGGGGTCCACCCACCCGTGGTTCCTCGCCGCCCAGGCAGACCCGGACGCGCCCGAGGCCGGCTTTTACCACTTCGAGGAGCACCCGCACCGTTACCTGGCCTGGCAGGGGGTGCCGACCCTGCCGAAGTTCGACCACCGTGACTCGGAGCTGCGGCGGCGGCTGTACGAGGGGCCGGACTCGGTCGCCGCCCGCTACCTCGGCGCGCCCTTCCACCTCGACGGGTGGCGGATCGACGCGGCGAACATGGCGGGGCGCCAGGGCGAGGTGGACCGCTCCGCCGCACTGCGGGCGGCCCTGCTGGCGACCGCCGCGGAGGTGCGCGACGACGCCTACCTGCTGGCCGAGCACTGCCACGATGCCACCGCCGACCTCCAGGCCGACGGGTGGCACGGCACGATGGACTACACCGGCTTCACCCGGCCGGTGTGGAGCTGGCTCGTCGACCCCGCCCGTGAGGTCCGTCTCCTCGGCCCCCCGGCGCCGGTGCGACCCACACCCGGGGCGACCGTGGCGGCGGTGATGGACCTGGTCCGTGGCCAGCTGCCCTGGCGCAGCGTGGTGCACTCGATGACCCTGCTTGGATCCCACGACACGGCCCGCTGGGCACACGTCGCTGGGGACCGGGACCGGCGTCACGTGGGACTGGTGTGGTTGCTGACCTTCGCCGGGGTGCCGTCGCTGTTCTACGGCGACGAGATCGGGCTCGGCGCTCCTGATGTCGCCGCATCTGCCGGCGCTCCTGATGTCGCCGCATCTGCCGGCGCTCCTGATGTCGTGACCCGGCAACCGATGCCCTGGGACGATCCGCAACGGTGGGACCAGGCGACCCTGGCGCTCACCCGCCGGCTGCTCGGCATCCGTCGCGCCAGCCCCGCCCTTCGCCGCGGCGGGGTGCGCTGGGCCCACCTCGAGGACGACGCGATCGTCTATCTCCGCGAGCACCCGGAGGAGCGCATCCTCGTCGCCCTGACCCGGGCGGCGGTGCGGACCATCGAGTTGGACGCCCGGGTGTTGGCGCTCACGCCCGGTGAGCAGCTGCCGGCCCTGCTGGACCATCCTGGGCTGGTCCCTCAGGATGGGATCCTCCGGCTGCCGGCGGTGGACGGGCCCACCGGTCGCGTGTGGCGGTTGCCGGCCAGCGGCTACGCCCCGGTCGCGTAGGGTCCGACGCACCGCGCCCGAGGAGCTCGCGTGCCCGCTGTGACCCGACGCTTCCCCCACGGCTGCGTGGTCAGCCCGCACCACCTCGCCTCGGCCGCGGGACAGCGGGTCCTGGCGGACGGCGGCAACGCGGTGGACGCCGCTGTGGCCGCCAACCTGGTGCTGGCCGTGGTCACGCCGTACTACTGCGGTGTCGGCGGCGACCTGCTGGCCCAGGTATGGGACGGTGCGGCCCACGGGGTGACCAGCATCGGACGTGCGCCGGCGGGTGCCACCGTCGACGCGGTCACCCGCGCTATCGAGGACGGGTACGGCGATCCGTCGGTGGCGCACGCGGGGACCGCGGGGATGCCGATGTTCGGGGCGCTGCCGGTGACGGTGCCCGGAGCGGTCGCGGGCTGGTTCCACCTGCTGGAGCGGTGGGGGACGCGCAGCTTCGGGGAGCTGTCCACCGCGGCGCGGCGGCTGGCGACGGACGGGTTCGAGATCACCCGTCAGACCGGCGTCCGGGTGGACCACGCCCGGACACGGCTCGGCGGGGAACCCGGTTGGGACGACCACTACGGGCGGATGCGCGCAGGGACCCGGTTCGCGCAGCCGGAGCTGGCGGCCACGCTGACCCGGTTGGCGGAGGACGGGCCGGCGGTGCTGTACCGCGGCCAGCTCGCCGAGGCGATCGCCGGGACCCTCCAGGCCCGCGGGTCCACGATGACCGTGGAGGACCTCGCCTCCCACGAGGTCGACGAACCCGACCCCCTCCGCGGGCGCTACCGCGACGTCGAGGTGCTGGAGCTGCCGCCGCCGACCCAGGGGGTGACCGCGCTGACGGCGCTGGCCGTCGCCGACGCCCTCGGTCCCCTTCCCGAGGACCCTGGGCTGGCCGCCCACCTGCAGGTGGAGGCGGTCCGGGCGGCGATGGCCGACCGCCAGGAGCACCTCGCCGACCCGGACGCGATGCGCACCACGGCTGCGCAGCTCCTGGCCCCGGACCGCATCGCCGCGCTGGCAGCTGGCGTGGACCACGCGCAGGCGGCG
Source organism: Nitriliruptoraceae bacterium (assembly GCA_003565155.1). Lineage (GTDB taxonomy): Bacteria > Actinomycetota > Nitriliruptoria > Nitriliruptorales > Nitriliruptoraceae > T1Sed10-7. The sequence goes on from PXDB01000041.1 coordinate 13,068, forward strand.
GCGTGGCCGCCCGCCCGGCCGGCGCCCGGCGGCACCGCCTACCTGTGCGCGGCGGACGGCGACGGCCTGCTGGTCAGCCTGATCCAGTCCAACTTCGTCGGTTTCGGCTCCGGTGTGGTGGTCCCCGGGACCGGCATCGGTCTGCACGACCGGGGCGCGCACTTCAGCCTCGATGCGACCGATCCCGCGGCGATCGCCCCCGGCAAGCGGCCACTGCACACGCTCATCCCCGGTCTCGCCCTGCGCGACGGCCGGCCGTGGCTGGTGTTCGGGACCATGGGTGGGGACGGCCAGCCCCAGATCCACCTCCAGCTGCTCTCCCAGCTCCTGGACCGCGACGCCGGGCTCGCAACGGCGTTGGACGCGCCACGCTACATCGTCGACGTGGCCGACGGTGCGGTGGCCGTGGAGTCCCGCGCCACGGCCGCGGTGTTCCAGGGGCTCGCGGACCGGGGCCACGTCGTCCAGGGGCTGGCACCCTACGACGACCGCGCGGGGCACGCGCACCTGATCGAGGTGGGCCTGCACGGCTACGCCGCGGCATCCGATCCACGCTGCGACGGTGCCGCGATCGGCTGGTGACGCGGCAGTGGGCTGAAGGAGCGAGCAGGATGGCCAGGACGCGCACGGTGCAGCTGGGGCAGTTCGTGGACGAGAACGCCGATCGGATCGTCGATCGGCTGGAGGCGGCCGGGATCGAGCACTGGGCGAAGCGCCCCGGTGGCCTCACCCGGGTGCTGTCGGCCGCGGACTGGGGCGTCCGCATCTTCGTGGACGCCGACGCGTTGGAGCAGGCGCAGCGGATCGCCGCCGAGGTGACCGGGGACTAGCGCCGCAGCCGGTGCGTCGAGGTTGCCGTCGTCCACACCCGTTCTGGGGCTACGGCTGCCGTTCGCCGTCGCGGCGCCAGCCCGCGTCGCTGTAGTCGAAGAACCGGCGCAGCCCCGGCTGGGCCGCCGAGGAGGAGGGCACGTCGAAGTCGCCCTCGGCCTCCCGTTGCCGGAGCCGACGGGCGAGGATGCCCATGCCGGCAGCGAAGGCGGCGATGGGGAGCAGGGGGTTCACGAGGACCTCCGGGATCGCGTATGGGCAGCATCGCACGGTACGCGCGCCGTCCGGCCACGCCACGTCCGTCAGGCGGTGCCGTACCCACCCCCACCGGGCGTCTCCACCACCAGCCGGTCACCGCGGGCCAGGCGCACGGTGGCCTTGGGCGCCAGGGGCTCCTCGGTGCCGTCGGCCCGCACCACCAGGTTGCGTCCCACCGCCCCCGGTCCGCCGCCAGCGGCCCCCGGCGGCGCGTGACGGCGGCGTTCGGTCACCACCGAGGCGGTCGCATCGTCGGTCACCACCTCGATGACGCGGCGCAGGCCCTCACCTCCCCGCGACGCGCCCGCCCCGCCGGAGCCCTCCCGCAGGCGGTACTCGACGACCCGGAGCGGGTAGGCCAGCTCGAAGGCCTCCACGGGGGTGTTGCGGGTGTTGGTCATGTGCGAGTGGGTGCCGTCGGCCCCCGGCCCCCAGGGGCCCGCGCCGGTGCCACCCGCCAGCGTCTCGTAGTAGGTGAAGGCCAGCCCGGTCCGCGGGTCGCTCCCGCCGAACAGGGTGTTGTTCATCGTCCCCTGGCTCGCGGCACCCACCCGCCCTTCGGCCAGCACGGCGAAGGCGGCCAGGAGCACGTCCACGATCCGCTGCGAGGTCTCCACGTTGCCGGCCGCCACCGCGGCGGGCGGCCGGGCGTCCACGATGGTGCCGGGTGTGGTCTCGAGCGTCAGCGCCCGGCGGAGCCCGTCGTTGGCCGGCAGGTCCGGCGCGGCCACGGCCCGAAGCGCGTACACGGCCGCGGACAGGGTCACCGCCACGGGCGCGTTGACGTTGCCGGCCACCTGGAGGTCGCTGCCCGTCAGGTCACAGGTCACGTGCCCGTCGCGCAGGGTCACCGTCGCGCGGATGGCGATGTCCTCGGTGCCGGCGCCGTCGTCGTCGAGGAGATCCTCCGCGGTGACGCTGCCCTCCGGCAGCTGCCGCAGCGCCGCGACGACGCGGCGTTCGGCGTGGTCCAGGGTGGCGGCCATGGCGGCCGCCAGCTCCGCGCGGCCCTGCTGCCCGGCGAGGTCACGGAGGCGACGGGCGGCGAGGTGGTTGGCGCCGACCTGGGCACGCAGGTCACCGAGCCGCTCCGTCGGTGTGCGGGTATTGGTCAGCAGGAGCCGTACGAGGTCGTCCTGCTCCGCTCCCGCCACGTGCAGGCGGACCGGTGGGATCCGGATCCCCTCGGCGACGACGTCCACCCGCCCGGTGGGCATCGACCCGGGTGTCGCACCACCGACGTCGGAGTGGTGGGCACGGTTGGCGACGAAGCCGAGCAGGTGACCGTCAGCGTCGTGGACCGGGGCGACCAGGGTCCAGTCCGGCAGGTGCGTGCCACCGGCGTAGGCGTCGGAGACCAGGACCTGGTCACCGGGGCCGAGCTCGGGGAACCGCTCCCGCGCGGCAGCGACGGACAGCGGCATGGAGCCGAGGTGGACGGGGATGTGCTCCGCTTGGGCGACGAGCTGTCCGGCGGCGTCGAACACCGCGGTGGAGCAGTCCATGCGCTCCTTGATGTTGGGGGAGTAGGCCGTGCGGCGCAGGGCCGCGCCGGCCTCCTCCGCGAGCTGGGCCAGGGCGTTGCGCACCACCTCGAGGGTGACGGGATCCACCGCTGCCGGGTCCGTCACGTCGCCTGCTCCAGCACCAGCACGCCACGCTCGTCCACCTCGCCCTGCTGCCACGGCTCGATCCACACCGTCGCATCCACGCCGACCACGATCGCGGGTCCCCTCAGCTGTGCCCCGGCGCCCAGCCGGCTGCGGTCCAGTAGCGCGGCCCGAACCGGCCCGTGGGCGCCCACCACCTCGCGGTCGCCGAGCCGGGCCGCCTCGACACCGCCGACGTCCGCGCCGCTGCCAGCCGTGGCGATCGGTGGTTGGGGCAGCGCTGGCGTCGGCCCCTCGGCACGCACCCGCAGGGTGATCACCTCCACGGTCGCGTCGGGCTGGTCGTAGCCGTACCGCTCGGCGTGGGCGGCGTGGAAGCGGGCGGCCAGCTCCTCGAGGTCGCTGGTGCCGGCGACGGGCAGCTCGAAGGCCTGCCCCCGGTAGCGCAGGTCCGCGACGTGGACGACGTGCTCCGCCGTGCTGCCCTGGGCGTGCAGGGCGCTGCGGGCGTCGGCCGCCAGCTCCTGCCAGGTCGCCTCCAGGTCCACGCCCGCCATGGTCGACAGGTCACCGAGCTGCGCACGGGCCCGGTCGACGGTGACGGGTGCGGCCAGCAACCCCAGGGCGGACAGCACCCCGGGGTTGGGGGGAACCAGCACCCGCGTGCAGCCGAGCGCAGCGGCCAGCGCGGCCTGGTGCAGTGCGCCGGCACCGCCGAAGGGCAGCAGCGCGAAGGCGCGGGGATCGTGGCCCCGCTCCACGGAGACCACCCGCAGCGCCCCCGCCATCGCCGCGTCGGTGACGGCCACGATGCCCTCCGCGCAGGCGCGGGGAGCCAGACCCAGCTCGGCCGCCAGCGACGCCACCGCCCGGTGGGCGAGCTCGGGCTCGAGCGGCAGCGACCCGCCGAGGCGCACGCTCGCGTCGAGTCGGCCGAGCACCACGTTGGCGTCGGTGACCGTCGGGCGGGTGCCGCCCCGGGCGTAGCAGGCCGGTCCGGGGTCCGCGCCAGCCGAGCGCGGCCCCACCCGCAGGGCCCCGCCGTCGTCGCGCCAGGCCAGGGATCCGCCCCCCGCGCCGATGGTGTGGATGTCGGTGGTGGTCACGGCGAAGGGCAACCCGCCGACCGCACCGTCAGCAGTGGTGCGGGGACGTCCGCCCGCGACCAGGGTCACGTCCGTGGAGGTCCCACCGACGTCGAAGGCGATCACCTCGCTCGCGCCGGCGGCCCGGCCGAGGGCGGCCGCACCCCAGGCGCCCGCCGCAGGCCCCGACAGCACCGCGCGGACCGGCTCGCGGGCGGCGACCGCAGCGGTGGCGGTCCCGCCGCCCGAGCGCATCACCTCCACCTCGCCGCCCAACCCGACGCGGGTGAGGCGGTCGGTGAGGGAGCCGAGGTAGCGGGCCATCCGGGGGGCGAGGTAGGCGTTCAGCACCACCGTGGACGTCCGCTCCACCTCACGCAGGACCGGCAGCAGCACGCTCGCGCGGGTGACCGGGACCCCGAGGGGTTCCAGGGCGGCCGCAAGGCGCGCTTCGTGGGCGGGGTGGAGGAACCCGAACAGCAGGCTGATCGCCACCGCCTCCGGCTGGTGGGCGGCCACCTCGTCAGCGACCCGTGCCACCTCGGCGTCGGTCAGGGGGGTGTGGACCTCCCCCTGGGCGGTGATGCGCTCGTCGGCCTCCACGACCAGCGAGCGTGGCACCAGGGGCGCGGGCCGCCGGACGTCGAGGCGGTACAGATGCGGGCGGTCCTGCCGTGCGATCTGGAGCAGGTCCGCGAACCCCGCCGTGGTGACGAGCACGGTGCGTGCCCCATCCCGCTCCAGGACGGTGTTGGTGGCGACGGTGGTGCCGTGGACGAAGCGGCGCAGCGCGGCGGCATCCACCTCGGCGGCGGCGAGCGCGGCGAGGATGCCCTCGGCCTGGTCGGACGGTGTCGAGGGCACCTTGGCGACCTGCACCCGGTCGCCGGCGACGTGGACCAGATCGGTGAAGGTCCCGCCGACGTCGACCCCGACGTCGGCTCCCGGTGCGCCGCCCTCGCTCACACGCGGCCGAAGCCGACGACCCCGTTGCGCGTCAGCCCGTCGGTGCGGATACGCACGTTGTTCCCGCTGTTCGGTGCCTCCACGACCTGGCCGCCGCCGATGTAGATCGCGACGTGGCTGACCGGCGAGTGGTAGAAGACCAGGTCGCCGGGCCGCAGGTCGGACCGCGAGATCCGCGTGGTGGCCGCGTACTGCGCCGAGGACGAGCGGGGCAGGTGGGTGATCCCGGCGCTGCGGAAGGCGTAGATCACCAGCCCCGAGCAGTCGAAGGAACCAGGGCCGTTCCCGCCCCACGCGTAGGGCTTGCCGATCTGGGCGAGCGCGGTCTGCACCGCCGTGTCCACCGATGAGCGGGTGGAGGGTGCCGGTCCGGCCGCAGCCGAGGAGCTGGAGTCCGAACTCTGGGAGGAGGTCGATCCGGACGCGGCCTGCCGTTCGGCCTCGGCCTGCCGTTCGGCCTCGGCCTGGCGGGCGGCCTCCGCGGCGGCTTCCTCCTCCTCGCGCTCGACGGTGACCTGGAGCAGCTCCTCGAGCTCCTCGACCTCGTCCGCGCTGTCCGCGAACAGCTGCTCGAGGCGCGCGTTCTGCGCCTCGAGCTCCGCGGTGCGCTCCTCGGCCTCGAGCACCGCCGCAGCCTGCCGCTGTTGGGCGGCGGCCATCGCCGCGTCGGTGGCCGTCAGTGCCTCGAGGTCGGCGCTCTGCCGGTCCAGCAGTTGGCGCAGGGTGGTCGAGCGCAGGCCGGCGTCGTCGGGGCCGCTGGCCACGAGGGTGGACAGCTCCACGCTCGGGCCGAGCTTGTGCAGCACGCGCAGGTGGTCCTCCACCCCGTCCCGCAGCGTCGCGGCCTCCGCGGCGAGGCGCTCGAGTTCCTCGTCGAGCTCGGTCAGGGTGGCTTCCGCCTGTTCGAGGCCCTCAGCGGCGTCGTTGTAGGCGTTCTGCGCCTCGCCGATCTGCTGGTCGAGCTCGTCGTAGCGTTCCTGGGCGGCGTCGAGGTCGCTCTGGACCTCGTCGCTGGAGGGGTCAGCCACCGCGGTGCCGGCGAGCAGGCCGAGGGACAGCAGGGCGACCGCGACCATCACTGTGGTACGGCGGGGGAGCAGCACGGACACAGAGACCTCGCGGAGCAGGATGAGGGGCGCGTCTCCCCGCCGTGGTGACAGGAGAGTCGCGCCCGGGTCGTGGTCACGCCTGCCGCGCTCGACGAGGGGGGAGCGCTCGCGTGCGGAGCGCACGCGGACAGGCGGGCCGAGTCGGGCGGAGAGTAGCCGTGATCGGCCCGATGACACCCCGACCGCCGGGACCTGTCGGCCACCGTCCGTGGCCCCGGAAGCGGGCTCGCTAGGCTGCGAGCGCGACGTCCGGCCACCGCCGGTCACGAGCCCGGCACCACCTTCCGCCCCCACCGCTGCCCGCTCGCTGCCCAGGGGAACACGATGCTGACGGCTACGCGCCCGACGCGGCTCGCCGTGCTCATCAGCGGGGGTGGCTCCAACCTGCGTGCGCTGCTCGACGCGACCACGGCCGATCCGGGCTTCGGCGGCGAGGTGGTCGTGGTCGGCGCGGACCGTGGAGGTGCCGCGGGTCTGGAGCACGCCCACACGGCCGGCGTGCCGGAGGTCGTGGAGGAGCTCACCGCCGGTGCGGATGCCGCGACCCGAACGGCCTGGGAGCACCGGCTCGCCGAGGGTCTGGCTGCCTACGACCCCGACGTGGTGGTCCTCGCCGGGTTCATGCGGATCCTGTCCGGTGGCTTCCTGGAACGGTGGCCGGACCGTGTGCTCAACACCCACCCGTCCCTGCTGCCGGCCTTCCGCGGCGCACACGCGGTGCGCGCGGCGCTGGCCCACGGCGTGAAGGTCACCGGCTGCACCGTGCACCTGGTGGACGAGGAGGTCGACCACGGCCCGATCCTCGCCCAGGAGGCCGTCCCCGTCCTGCCCGGCGACACCGAGACCACGCTCCACGAGCGCATCAAGGTGGTGGAGCACCGCCTGCTGCCGGCCTGTGTCCGGGCGCTGTGCCACGACCGTGTCCGCGTGCTCGGTCGTCACGCCGAGGTCGACCTGGCCGGCCACCGGTCGGCGCCGCCGGAGTAGGCGCCGACGAGGCGGCCCCCGAGAGCCTGCCGACCGACCCCCGAACAGGAGCTGCGCCCGTGACCGCTGCAACGGACATCGTCACCGTGTCCCGTGCCCTGGTGAGCTGCTTCGACAAGTCCGGTGTCGTGGAGCTCGGGGCGGCCCTCCACCAGCGGGGTGTGGAGCTGCTGTCCACCGGTTCCACCGCGGGCGTCATCCGGGACGCCGGGATCCCCGTCACCGAGGTTGCCGAGGTGACCGGGTTCCCCGAGTGCCTCGACGGGCGGGTCAAGACCCTCCACCCCGCGATCCACGCCGGCATCCTGGCCGATCGCACCGACCCTGCCCACGTCGCCGAGCTCACGGAGCTGGGGCTGGAGGCCATCGACCTGGTGGTGGTCAACCTCTACCCCTTCACCGACATCGCCTCCTCCGGCGCCCCGGACGCCGACGTCATCGAGATGATCGACATCGGTGGGCCGACCATGCTGCGGGCGGCCGCCAAGAACCACGGCTCCGTCGGGGTGGTGGTCGATCCCGCCGACCACGCCCGGGTACTCGCCGAGCTGGCGGAGCACGGCGGGTTGGGTGCCGAGCTGCGCCGGGAGCTCGCCAGCCGGGCCTTCCAGCACACGGCTCGCTACGACGCGGCGGTCGCCGACTGGTTCCTGCGCGACCAGCCGGTCCCCGGTCAGCTGCACCTCGCCCTGCCCCGCCGTCAGGAGCTGCGGTACGGGGAGAACCCCCACCAGCAGGCCGGCTTCTACGCCCCGCCGGACGCCGGCGGGATCGCCGCCGCGACGCAGCTGCACGGCAAGGAGCTCTCCTACAACAACCTGCTGGACACCGACGCCGCCTGGGCGATGGTGGTGGAGCTCGAGGAGCCCTGCGTCGCCATCATCAAGCACACCAACCCCGCCGGTTACGCCGTGGCCGAGGAGCTCGAGACCGCGTACGCGCGGGCGCTCGAGGGTGACCCCGTGAGCGCCTTCGGCGGGATCGTCGCCAGCAACCGTCCCATCGACGCCGCCACGGCCCGGCGCATCGCCGAGGTGTTCACCGAGGTGGTGATCGCGCCCGGCTACGACGCCGATGCGCTCGAGGTGCTGACCGCGAAGCGCAACCTGCGCATCCTCGAGCAGGCGGACGCCAGCCGGCCCGGCCGCACCCGCACCCTGCGGTCGGTCGCCGGCGGACTGCTCGTCCAGGACGCCGACACCGCCGAGGAGCCCTGGGACGCCTGGGAGGTGGTCACCTCGGTCCAGCCCGACGAGGCGACGCTCGCCGACCTGCGGTTCGCGTGGCTCGCCGCGAAGCACACCAAGTCGAACGCCATCGTGCTCGCCGACGGCGGTCAGGTCGTCGGGGTCGGGGCGGGCCAGATGAGCCGGGTGGACAGCGTACGGCTGGCCGTGGAGCGTTCCGGGGAGCGCCACGTCGGCGCGGTGCTCGCCAGCGACGCCTTCTTCCCCTTCCGCGACGGTCCCGACGCGGCCGCCGCCGCCGGCGTCCGCGCCATCGTGCAACCCGGGGGGTCGGTGCGCGACGACGAGGTGGTGGCCGCCGCCGACGAGCACGGCATCCCCATGGTGTTCACGGGACGGCGACACTTCCGTCACTGACCCGGCCCGCCGCACGCCTGCCACCGACCTGCCCCCGGCACGCGTCACCGCGTACCGTCCACGATCCACCATCCCCGCCCGTCGACCGCAAGGAGTACACCGGTGTCCGCTTCGATCATCGACGGCAAGGCCCTGGCCACCGAGGTCCGCGGCCGCATCGCGGACGAGGTCGCCCGCCTGCGCGCCGAGCATGACGTCCAGCCGGGCCTGGTGGCGGTGATCGTCGGCGACGACCCCGCCTCCCAGGTCTACGTCGGGATGAAGCAGCGGGCCAGCGAGGCCGCCGGGATGCGCTCGGAACAGCACGTCCTGCCGGCCGACACCGCGCAGGAGGACCTCGAGGCCCTGGTCGAACAGCTCAACGACGACGACGCGGTCGACGGCATCCTCGTGCAGCTGCCGCTGCCCGACCACCTCGACGCCCGGGCGGTGCAGGAGCTGATCACCCCGGAGAAGGACGTCGACGCGCTCAATCCCTACACCGCTGGCCGCCTGGCGATCGGGGACCCGACCTTCCTGTCCTGCACCCCGTACGGCGTCCTGGAGCTGCTGGCCCACGCCGGCGTGGAGATCGCGGGAGCGAACGTGGTGATCGTGGGGCGCTCGAACCTGGTGGGGCGTCCCCTGTCGGTGATGCTGACCCTGAAGGGTCGGGACGCCACCGTCACCCTCGCGCACTCCCGCACCCGGGATCTGGCCGCGGTGTGCCGCGGGGCCGACGTGATCGTCGCGGCGGCCGGCATGATCGGGCTGATCACCGCCGACATGGTGCGCCCAGGGGCGGTGGTCATCGATGTGGGGACCAACCGTGGTGAGGACGGCAAGCTGGTCGGCGACGTCGCCTTCGACGAGGTCGTCGAGGTGGCCGGGGCCATCACCCCGGTGCCCGGCGGTGTGGGCCCGATGACGGTGACGATGCTGCTGCAGAACACCCTGGAGGCCGCCCGCGCCCGCCGGGGTCTCCCACGCCGCTGACCGGCCGGCCCCCGTCGCTGTCCCGCTGATCCGCCGAGGAGGTGACCTCGCTGACGCCGGTTCGCCGGGCTGGGCCGGCGCGGGAGGGCGGGCCGGAGCCCGGTCGGATGACTACCGCGGCAGCGCGTGGCCGGAGATCGCCGGGACCTTCGGGCGGCGTCCCCCGAGATCCCCCGCGGTGAGCGCCCCGACGTCGAACCCGCCACGGTGCAGGATGGCGCGGGTATCCCGGTCGAGGTGGCAACCCCGGGCGATACGCCGCCAGATCGGCGTGAGCGATCGCTGCGCGCGGCTGCCCAGGCCGCTCTCGGCACGGACGTGCTCGATGACCACGAGCACACCGTCGTCGCGGAGGACCCGACGCGCCTCCGCGACCGCGAGGGCCGGGTCGTCGACGCTGCACAGCACCAGGGTCAGGAGCACCGCGTCGGCGCTGCTGTCGGGCAGTGGAAGGGCCTCGGCGACGGCGTCCAGCACCTCGACGTCGCCCACCCCCGGGGGGTGTCCCTGGAGGCGACGCCGGAGCCGTGCGGCCATCCAAGGATCCGGCTCCACGAGGGTGGCCCGGGCGACGGAGGTGGGCAGATGGAGGATGTTGCCCCCCGTGCCGGCACCGACATCGACCACGTGTCCGGTCAGGTTCGCCAGGAGTTCGGCGCGGCGGCGTGCGAGGCGCCGCCGTTCCAGCCGTCGCATGACGGGGTCGTAGCCGGCAGCGAACACGCGGGCGTACAGGTGCAACCGGCCCTCCGTCGGTACGGCCATGGAACGAGGAGACGGACCGTAGCTAGGCTCCAGCAGGTCCACCGCAGCACTCACCAGGAGTCGCCATGACCTCGCCCGTCCGTGTCAGCGTCACCGGCGCCGCCGGCCAGATCGGCTACGCGCTCGTCTTCCGGATCGCCTCAGGACAGATGTTCGGCCCGGACACCCCGGTGGAGCTGCGCCTGCTGGAGATCACGCCTGCGCTCCCTGCCCTCGAGGGGGTGGCGATGGAGCTGAACGACTGCGCCTTCCCGCTGCTGTCGGGCATCGAGCTCACCGACGCCGCGGACACCGCCTTCGACGGGACCAACGTCGCCTGCCTCGTCGGCGCCAAGCCGCGCGGCCCGGGTATGGAACGTGCGGACCTGCTGAAGGACAACGGCGCCATCTTCACCGGGCAGGGGCGCGCGCTCGGTGGTGCGGCCGCCGACCTCAAGGTCGCCGTGGTCGGCAACCCGGCCAACACCAACGCCCTGATCGCCGCCGCCAACGTGGAGGGGGTCGATGCCGGTCGCTTCACCGCGATGGTGCGCCTCGATGAGAACCGCGCGAAGAGCCAGCTGGCCGCCAAGGCCGGGGTGCCCGTGGAGCAGGTCACCAACCTGGCGGTGTGGGGGAACCACTCGCCCACCATGGTCCCCGACGTCGACAACGCCCTGATCGGCGGCCGTCCCGTCACGGAGGTCATCACCGACCGCGGCTGGCTCGAGGGGGAGTTCCTGACCACCGTCCAGCAGCGTGGCAAGGCGATCATCGACGCCCGCGGTTCCTCCTCGGCCGCTTCCGCTGCCAGCGCCCTGGTCGACCACGTCCGGGACTGGGCCGGTGGGACCCCCACCGCCGAGGGCGACTGGGTATCGATGGCCGTGCCCTCCGACGGCTCCTACGGCGTGCCGGAAGGCCTGATCTCCGGTTTCCCCGTCACCACCGACGGTGCCGGCTCCTACGAGATCGTCCAGGGACTCGAGCTGTCCGCCTTCACGCAGGGCAAGTTGGAGGCCACCGTGGCGGAGCTGCAGGAGGAGCGCGCGGCCGTCGCGGACATGCTGTGAGCAGCTGACCGGGCGTGCAGGGTTCCGGCGGGGTCAGCGCAGCTCGCCCGGCCGGAGCCCCCACAGGTTGGCATCGCCGCGGGGTGCGCTCCAGTTCCCGGTCGGGCCGAGCAGCATCCCCCGGCGCGCGGTGCCCTCGTGGGTGAAGCCGAGCCGCGTCGCCACGGCGTTGGACGCCGGGTTGGCGGCGGCGGCCCACAGCGCCACGTAGCCGAGCCCGAGCACCTCGAAGGCGTGGGTCAGCAGCGTGCGGCAAGCGGCGACCGCAACGCCGCGCCGGCGCGCCTCGGGTGCGACCCAGTACCCGATCTCCCCGGACGCATCACGTCGGTCGATGCCGACGCCCACAGCGCCGATCACCCGGTCGGTGTCGGTGTCCACAACCACGAGGTGCAGCCCCGTCGCCTCCTCGGCCCCGGCTGCCGCGAAGGCGACGAAGGCGCGGCCGTCCTCCTCGGTGTAGGGCGAGGGCACCCGGGTGAAGCGCTGGATCTCGGGGTCCTGGCACACCTGCACGATGCGCGGGACGTCGTCCAGCGTCGGAACCCGCAGGTCGAGATGCGCCGCAGGGTGCTGCGGCAGCGCGAGCGGGCCCTTCGGGGGTGTGCGTCGCGTCACGGTCCGTCCCACCTCGCCTGAGGCCGACCTGGCCTCGGATCGACCTGGCCTCGGACCGACCTCCTCGCAACGCTACCGTGGCGGCTGCGGCCGAAGGCCCCGCGAGAGCACCGGCCACCGACGCGGCCCCCCAACCCGGCACCCCCAGCGAGGCTTCCTGTGACGCGCGTGTTCTCCGGTATGCAGCCTTCGGGTGACCCCCATCTCGGCAACCTGCTGGGGGCCTGGGTCAACTGGGTGTCGATGCAGCAGGACCGCGAGTGCGTCTACTGCGTGGTGGATCTGCACGCCATCACCAGCCCCACCGAGCACGATCCGGCCTCCCTGGCGGAGCGCACCGTCGGGCTGGCCACGGGGATGCTCGCGGTCGGCGTCGACCCGCAGCGCTCCATCCTCTTCGTGCAGTCGCACCTGCCCGAGCACGCGGAGTGCACCTGGCTGTTCAACTGCGTGGCCGGGTTCGGGGAGCTGCGCAAGATGCCGCAGTTCAAGGAGAAGTCCGCCGGCAAGGGGGACTCGGTCAGCGTCGGGCTGTTCGACTACCCCGTCCTGCAGGCCGCCGACATCCTGCTGTACCACGCCGACGAGGTCCCGGTCGGCGACGACCAGCGCCATCACATCGAGCTGGCGCGTGACATCGGGCAGCGGTTCAACCACCGCTACGCCGCGCCGGAGGACCCGGTGTTCCCCCTGCCGAAGGCCGTCCACCCGCCGGCTGCCGCCCGCGTCATGGACCTGCAGGAGCCCACGGTCAAGATGTCGAAGTCGGCGTCGAGCGAGAAGGGCATCATCTCCGTCCTCGACGAGCCCAAGCGCATCGAGAAGAAGATCAAGAGCGCGGTCACCGACTCCGCCGGCGACATCCGGCACGACCGTGAAGGCAAGCCGGGGGTGTCGAACCTGCTGGAGATCCTCGCCGCGGCAACGGGCCGTCAGGTGGCGAGCCTGGCCAGTGAGTACGACGGGGGCGGCTACGGCGCGTTCAAGCTCGCCGTGGCCGAGGCGGTCATCGAGCTGCTGCGCCCCATCCAGGCCCGTTACGCCGAGCTGGCGGCGGATCCCGGCGAGGTGCACCGCGTCCTCGAGGACGGCGCGGACCGGGCGCGTGCGGTGGCCGTGCCCACCCTCGAGCGGGCGAAGGCGGCGATGGGCCTGCTGCCGCCGCGCTGACGGAGCGTTCGGGGGGCGCTGCTACCCTCGGTGGCCAGGGTCCGAACGTCCACATACAGCCGGGAGCGGCCCGCGGCGACGGTGCCAGGCACCGCCTCCTCGGACCACCTCGAGGAAGTGGGAGTCCAGATGGCAGCAACCGCGCCGGAGCGATCGAAGCGCAGCCCCTTCATCGTGGAGCTCTACCGCTCCGCGCTCGGCAAGAAGTACGTGATGGCCATCACCGGCATCGTCGGTCTCGGCTACGTGCTCGCCCACATGATCGGCAACCTCAAGCTCTACCAGAGCGCGGAGGACTTCAACCTCTACGCTGAGACGCTGCGGGAGCTGCTCTACCCGATCGCGCCCGAGGGGCTGGTGCTCAACCTGCTGCGCGGGGTGCTGATCCTGGCGCTCGTCGGCCACGTGGTCGCCGCGGCACAGCTGACGGCGATGAACCGCCGCGCCCGCCCGGAGAGCTACCGCTCCAAGCGCGACTACGTCGCCGCCGACTTCGCCGCCCGCACGATGCGCTGGACCGGCGTGATCGTGCTGCTGTTCCTCTTCTACCACCTCGCCGACCTGACCTGGGCGGTGACCCCGCTGCACGAAGCCGGCGACACGGTCTACGACCGCGTCCTCAACAGCTTCAACAACCCTGCCAGCGCCGGCTTCTACATCCTGGCCAACCTGGCGCTCGGCTTCCACCTCTATCACGGGGTGTGGAGCCTGTTCCAGTCGATGGGATGGAACAACCGGCGCTTCAACCACTGGCGGCGCACCCTGGCGGTCGCCTTCACCGTGGTGGTCATCGGCGGCAACCTGTCCTTCGTGATCGCCGTGCTCACGGGCGTGATCAGCTGACCGATGCGGCCCCGTCGGGCGGCCCGCACAGGCCGCTGGCGTGCCATCGTCCACCCGTCCTCGACGGTACGAACCTTCGCACACCCGCAACGGAGCAGACGATGACGGTGCTCGACTCCCGCGTCCCGGACGGTCCTCTCGCCACCAAGTGGGAGGATCACAAGTTCGACATGAAGCTGGTCAACCCCAACAACAAGCGCAAGTTCGAGATCATCGTCGTCGGTACCGGGCTCGCCGGTGCCTCCGCGGCGGCGACGCTGGGGGAGCTCGGCTACCGGGTGAAGGCCTTCACCTACCACGACTCGGCCCGTCGGGCCCACTCGATCGCCGCGCAGGGGGGGATCAACGCCGCCAAGAACTACCACGGGGACGGTGACTCGGTCTACCGGCTGTTCTACGACACCATCAAGGGCGGCGACTACCGCTCCCGCGAGGCCAACGTCCACCGGCTCGCTGAGGTGTCCAACAACATCATCGACCAGTGCGTCGCCCAGGGGGTGCCCTTCGCCCGCGAGTACGGCGGGCTGCTCGACAACCGCTCCTTCGGGGGGGCACAGGTGTCGCGCACCTTCTACGCTCGGGGGCAGACCGGCCAGCAGCTGCTGCTCGGGGCCTACCAGGCGCTCTCCCGTCAGGTGAAGGCCGGCTCGGTCGAGCTGCACACCAACCAGGAGATGCTGGAGCTGGTCGTGGTCGACGGCCACGCCGTCGGCATCGTCACCCGCGACCTGGTGACCGGTGAGATCACCCGCCACTCCGCCCACGCGGTGGTGCTCGGTACCGGCGGGTACTCCAACGCCTTCTACCTCTCGACCATGGCGATGAGCTGCAACGCGACCGCCATCTGGCGCGCGCACCGCAAGGGCGCCTTCTTCGCCAACCCCTGCTACACCCAGATCCACCCCACGGCGATCCCGTCCTCGGACGAGTTCCAGTCCAAGCTGACGCTGATGTCGGAGTCGCTGCGCAACGACGGGCGCATCTGGGTGCCGAAGGACCCCGACGAGTCCCGCGCGGTCGCGGACATCCCCGAACAGGACCGCGACTACTACCTGGAGCGCAAGTACCCGTCCTTCGGCAACCTCGCGCCCCGCGATATCTCCTCGCGGGCCGCCAAGGTCGTGGTCGACGAGGGACGCGGTGTCGGCCCGCTCAAGAACGGCGTCTACCTCGACTTCGCCGACGCTATCTCGCGGCTCGGCCGCGAGGCGGTGGCGGACAAGTACGGCAACCTGTTCGACATGTACGAGCGCATCACCGGGGAGAACCCCTACGAGGTCCCGATGCGCATCTACCCCGCGCCGCACTACACCATGGGCGGGCTGTGGGTCGACTACCACCTCCAGACCACGATCCCCGGCCTGTTCGCCATCGGGGAGGCCAACTTCTCCGACCACGGCGCCAACCGCCTCGGCGCGTCCGCGCTGATGCAGGGGCTGGCCGACGGCTACTTCGTCCTGCCCTACACCATCGGCGACTACCTCGCCCCGCAGCTCGGGCAGCCGAAGGTCGAGGTCACCGCGCCGGAGTTCGACGAGGCGGAGGCGGAGGTACGCGGGCGCATCGACCACTACCTCGGCGTGGGCGGCAGCCGGTCGGTGGACTGGTTCCACCGTGAGCTCGGGAAGATCCTCTGGGACTACTGCGGCATGGGGCGCAACCAGGCTGGCCTGGAGAAGGCGCTCAGCGAGATCCCGGCGCTCCGTGAGGAGTTCGAGTCGGACGTGCGGGTGCTGGGCAGCGCCGAGTCCCTCAACAGCTCCCTGGAGAAGGTGGGCCGCGTGGCTGACACCTTCGAGCTCGCGGAGCTGATGTGCCGCGACGCCCTGACCCGCGAGGAGTCCTGCGGCGGCCACTTCCGTGAGGAGCACCAGACCGAGGAGGGTGAGGCCCAGCGTGACGACGAGAACTTCGCCCACGTCACCGCGTGGGAGTGGTCGGGCGACTCCGCCAGCCCCAACGAGCATCGTGAAGCCCTGGTCTACGAGGAAGTGCAGCTGACCACCCGCAGCTACAAGTGACGACGCCGCCCGCACCGACGCACGGGGATGCTCCCGCGCACGGAGGACCGACACCGTGAACCTGACCCTCAGAGTGTGGCGACAGGCCGGCCCGGACGCCCCCGGCCGGTTCGAGACCTACGAGGCCAGAGACGTCAGCCCCGACTCCTCCTTCCTGGAGATGCTCGATCTGGTCAACGAGGACCTGATCGCCCAGGGCGAGGTCCCCATCGAGTTCATGCACGACTGCCGTGAGGGCATCTGCGGGACCTGCGGGATGATGATCAACGGCCAGGCCCACGGCCCCCAGGCCCTGACCGCCACCTGCCAGCTGCACATGCGCACCTTCAGCGACGGCGACGAGATCGTCCTGGAGCCGTGGCGGGCGACCGGGTTCCCCATCATCAAGGATCTGGTCGTCGACCGCTCCGCGTTCGACCGGATCATCGAGTCGGGCGGTTACGTCACGGTCGACACCAACTCCGCGCCGGACGCCAACCTCATCCCGATCCCCAAGGAGACCGCGGACCTGGCGATGGACGCGGCTGCCTGCATCGGGTGCGGTGCCTGCGTGGCGGCGTGCCCGAACGGCGCCGCGCAGCTGTTCACCTCAGCCAAGGTGGCGCAGCTGAACATGCTGCCCCAGGGCCAGGCGGAGCGCTACGACCGTGCGGAGCACATGGTCGAGGTCATGGAGGAGCACTTCGGTTCCTGCACCAACATGGGGGAGTGCGAGGCCGCCTGCCCCAAGGGCATCTCCATCGACTTCATCGCGATGATGAACAAGGACTACCGCAAGGCCAAGTTCCGCGGGCGCCGCTCGGCCTGAGCGTCCGCGATTTCGGCCCGCCGACCCGGGGACGTCCGGCCCGGGTCGGCGTCCGCCGTCCGCCTAAGCTGCAGCGCACAGCCGGCGGAGCGAGATGGTCGTGGTCGACGAGCGCACCAGTATGAGCGGGTTCCCCCTCGAGGCGGTCTACGGACCAGCCCACCTCGAGGCCTTCGAACCGGGGACGCAGCTCGGCGAACCCGGGAGTTACCCGTTCACCCGGGGGATCTATCCCAACATGTACCGGGGCCGGCCCTGGACGATGCGCCAGTACGCGGGCATGTCCACCGCCGCGGAGTCCAACCGGCGCTACAAGTACCTGCTGGACCAGGGCACCACGGGCCTGTCGGTGGCCTTCGACCTGCCCACCCAGATGGGCTACGACTCCGCCGCGCCCCTGGCCGCGGGCGAGGTCGGCAAGGTCGGGGTGGCCATCGACACCGTCGAGGACATGCACGCGCTGTTCGACGGCATCCCCCTGGCAGAGGTCTCCACCTCGATGACCATCAACGCCCCGGCGAGCCTGCTGCTGCTGATGTACCAGATCGCCGGCGAGGAGCAGGGGGTCGAGCCCTCGGCACTGCGCGGGACGATCCAGAACGACGTGCTCAAGGAGTACATCGCCCGCGGCACCTACATCTACCCGCCGGCGCCGAGCCTGCGCATCATCGCCGACACCTTCGCCTACTGCGCCGCGCATCTGCCCCGGTTCAACACCATCTCCATCTCCGGCTACCACATGGGCGAGGCCGGGGCGACCCCGGTGCAGGAGATCGCGTTCACCCTGGCGGACGCCATCGCCTACGTGGAGGCGGCCCTGGACGCCGGGTTGGACGTGGACGCCTTCGCGCCACGCTTGAGCTTCTTCTTCGTGGCCCGCTCCACCCTGCTGGAGGAGATCGCGAAGTTCCGGGCCGCGCGGCGGCTGTGGGCCTCGATCATGCGTGACCGGTTCGGGGCCAAGGATCCCAAGAGCCAGATGCTGCGCTTCCACACCCAGACCGCCGGAGTGGAGCTCACCGCGCAGCAGCCCGAGGTCAACATGGTGCGGGTCACCATCCAGGCCCTGGCGGCGGCGCTCGGTGGGACCCAGAGCCTGCACACCAACAGCTTCGACGAGGCGCTTGCCCTGCCCACCGAGAAGAGCGCGCGCCTGGCGCTGCGCACCCAGCAGGTCATCGCCCACGAGACCGACATCACCGCCACCGTCGATCCCTTCGCCGGCTCCTACGCCATCGAGTCGATGACCGACCGCATCGAGGCCGAGGTGCGGGGCTACCTCGACCGGATCGATGACCTGGGTGGGGCCGTGGCCGCGATCGAGGAGGGCTACCAGAAGTCCGAGATCGAGCGGGCCGCCTACGACCTCGCCAAGGAGATCGACGCCGAGCAGCGCATCGTCGTCGGGGTGAACCGCTACCAGACCGGTGCGGACCCCCAACCGGAGCTGCAACGCATCGACGAGCAGATCCGTCTCGACCAGATCGCCCGGACCGACGCGGTGAAGGCGTCCCGGGACCAGGCGGCGGTGGACACCGCCCTCGCAGCGGTGCGGGCCGCGGCCACGGGGACGGACAACCTGCTGCCCGCCATGCACGCCGCGCTCAAGGCGCGCGCCACGCTGCAGGAGGTGTGTGACGTGCTGCGTGACGAGTACGGCAGCTACATCCCCCGGGACGTGTTCTAGCGGTCGGCGGAGGTGGGCTGCGGGTCGGTCCCGGGTGCCGGGTCCGCCTCGGGTACCGGGTCCGCCTCGGGTACCGGGTCCGCCTCCAGCCGCTGACCCATGGTCTGCGCGACCGCCAGCAGCCCCGAGGCCGGACGGATCATCACCCGGAACCGGATGATGCGGCCCTCCTCATCCAGGGTCAGATGGTCGAGCCCCTCCACCTCCTTGTCGCCGACCCGCGCGGTGAAGACCAGCGCCACGCTGTCCCTACCGTGCAGCTCGTCGATGTAGGTCAGCCCCTCGAGGGTCGCCTTGGCGTGGTGGAGCAGGTGGGCGACGGCGGCACGGCCGTGGTAGGGCCGGAACACCGCAGGGGAGCGGAACTCCACCTCGTCGTGCAGCAGCGCGAGGATGGCCGCCTCGTCATCGGCCTCCACGGCGGTGCGGAAGGGGTGTGGCTCCACGGGGCGCTCCTGACCTCACGACCACCTGCGCGACCGTAGCCGCCGGGGTCCCGCGGTACGGTGCTGGGCGGGACAGCTCTGGTCGACGTCCCCACCGACGCACCCGACCCTTGGCAGGGAGGCCGGCACCGTGGCGCAGCGGATCGTGATCCTCGGCGGTGGCCCCGCGGGCTACGAGGCCGCCCTGGTCGCCGACGAGCTCGGCGCCGAGGTCACCATCGTGGCCGACGAGGGCCTCGGCGGTGCCAGCGTGCTGTGGGACTGCGTGCCCTCCAAGGCGCTCATCGTCGCCTCGGAGGCGATGGAGTGGGTCCACACCGCGGATGCCCTCGGGGTCCACATCGCCGGCCTCGACGAGGTGGACCGCACCGTGGTGGACTTCAAGCGGGTCGGCAACGGGGTGCTGGAGCTCGGCGCGAACCAGTCCCGCGACATCGAACGGCGTGTGCTGGCCGGCGACGTGGAGCTGATCCGTGGGCGCGGCCGCATCTCCGACTTCCACGAGGTCACCGCCACCCGGGACGACGGTACCGAGGTGGTGCTGCCGGCCGACTACGTGCTGGTGGCCACCGGCTCCACCGCCCGCGTGCTGCCCTTCTTCGAGCCCGACGGGGAGCGGGTGCTCGTCAGCCAGCAGGCCTACTCCCTCCCGGAGGTGCCAGAGCACCTGATCGTGGTGGGCTCCGGTGCGACGGGTGCGGAGTTCGCCCACGCCTTCCGCCGCTTCGGTGCGGAGGTCACCCTGGTGTCCTCGCGCGAGCTGATCCTGCCCACCGAGGACCCGGACGCCGCCGCGGTGATCGAGTCGGTGTTCGAGCGCCGGGGCATGACCATCCTGCGCCGGTCCCGCGCGGTGAGCTGTGAGCGGCGCGGCGACGAGGTCGTCATCGGGCTCAAGGGCGGCGGCGAGGTGGTGGGCAGCCACGTGCTGTTCACCGTCGGCCAGGTCCCCACCTCCGCCGACATCGGCCTCGAGGCGTGCGGTATCGAACCCACCGCCGGGGGCGGCATCGAGGTGGACGGGGTCGGGCGCACCAGCTGCCGCTGGGTGTACGCCGCGGGCGATGTCATCGGCCGCGTCATGCTCGCGTCGGTGGCCGCCATGCAGGGACGCACCGCGATGTGGCACGCGTTGGGCGAGGCGGTGCAGCCGATCCGCGACGACGCCATCGTCGGCACGATCTTCACCGACCCGGAGGTCGCCACCGTCGGGATGTCGCCGGAGGAGGCCACCGCGGCCGGCTACCCCGTACAGACGGCACGGTTGGACTTCCGGTCGAACCCGCGCGCCAAGATGATCCACGGCACCGACGGGTTCGTGAAGGTCCACGCCATGGTCGGCTCCGGGACGGTGGTCGGTGGCGTGGTGGTCTCCGCCCGTGCCAGCGACCTGATCCAGCCGCTCGCGGTCGCGGTGCAGAACCGGCTCTCGGTGGCCCAGCTCGCCCAGACCCTGACCGTCTACCCCTCCATGGCCGGCTCGGTCGCGGAGTGCGCGCGGATGCTGATGGTCCGGCTCGATCCCGCGCGCCGCTGAGCTGCGAACCGCTCTCCCGCTCCCGTGACGAGGTCCTGCCGTGCATGACGTCGAACTGTTCGTCGATCCCGTCTGCCCCTTCTGCTGGCAGACCTCCAAGTGGCTACGGCAGGTGCAGCGGCTGGAGTCGCTGGACGTGGGCTGGCGCTTCATCTCGCTCAAGATGGTCAACGAGGAGGTGGGCTACGAGGGCCTGCCACCGAGTTACCCGGCGGTCCACGACAACGGCACCAAGCTGCTGCGGGTCCTCGCGGCTACGCGTGCGTCCGCCGGGAACGACGCCGTCGGCCTGCTCTACGCCGCCCTCGGGGAGCAGCTGTGGGAGCGTGACGCGCCCGAGCCCGGGGATCTGGGGTCGGTCCTGGAGATCCACGCCCAGCCCATCGACCCCCGACCGGCACTGGCCCGGCTCGGCCTGCCGGAGGAGCTGACCCTGGCGAAGGAGGACGATGCCTACGACGAGGTGCTGCGCGAGGAGACCGAGCTCGCCCGGTCGCGTGCGGGCCGTGACGTCGGCACCCCGATCGTGGCCTTCGACCCGCCCGACGGCCCGGCCTTCTTCGGCCCCGTCATCTCCGAGCTGCCCTCCGACGCGGATGCGATCGCCTACTACCGGGCGATCGAGCTGCTCGCCGGCTGGCCCGGCTTCGCCGAACTGAAGCGCTCGCTGCGGACGATGCCCGACGTCAAGATGCTGGCGTGGCTGCGGGAGGCGTAGCGCAGCGGCGCTCAGGCGTCCTCGATACGCGCCAGGACGGCCCCGATCTGCACCACCTCGCCGGCGCTCACCGGCAGGGAGGTCACCACCCCGGCGCGGTGCGCCTTGACGGCGTTCTCCATCTTCATCGCCTCGAGCACCAGCAGGGTGTCGCCCTCGGCCACCGTGTCGCCCTCGGCCACGCTGACCTCGATGACGGTCCCCTGCATCGGCGCCACCAGGTCCTCGGAGGAGACCGCTGCGGCACCACCACCGGCGCTGCCGCGTCGCCGTCGTGGGGTCGGCCCGGCAGCCGCTGTCTGGCCGCCGCCCACCGGCAGGTCACCGAACACCCGCACCGACAGCCGGCGACCCGCCACCTCGACGGTCAGCTCCCGTCCGGCCGGATCCACCTCCCCCCCGTCCTCTGCGGGCGCGGTGGTCTGCGGCTCGAGGCCCGACAGGTCCCACTCCCGCTCCACCGACGCGGTCGAGTGTTCTCCGGCAGCGAACTGCGGGTGGGTCATGGCCAGGCGGTGGAAGGTCTCGGTGGTCGGCACGTGCTCGATGATGAGCTCGTCGAGCGCGCGGGACATCCGGGCACGCGCCGCGTCCCGGTCGGGGGCCCACACGATCAGCTTGCCGATCATCGAGTCGTAGTCGCGGGGCACGGTGTAACCGGGGCGGGCACCGGTGTCGAAGCGCACCCACGGGCCGAGCGGCGCGACGAACTCGCCGATGGTGCCGGGGGTGGGGACGAAGCCCGCGGCGGGTTCCTCTGCGTTGATCCGGGCCTCGATGGCGTGGCCGCGCAGGACCACATCCTCCTGGGTGAGCCCCATCCCGTCACCGGAGGCGATCCGCAGTTGCGCCTGGGCGAGGTCCACCCCGGTCACCAGCTCGGTGACCGGGTGCTCCACCTGCAGACGGGTGTTCATCTCCAGGAAGTAGAAGGTCTCCCCGTCCTCGTCGAGGAGGAACTCGCACGTGCCGGCGTTGGTGTAGCCCATCTCCTTCGCCACCCGCACCGCCGCCTCGCCCATGGCTGTGCGCACCGCCTCGGTGACGCCGGGCGCCGGTGCCTCCTCGACCAGCTTCTGGTGGCGGCGCTGCAGGGAGCAGTCCCGCTCGCCCAGGTAGATGGTGTGCCCGTCGAGGTCGGCCAGCACCTGGATCTCGACGTGGCGGGGCCGCTCGAGGTAACGCTCCAGATAGCACTCACCCCGGCCGAAGGCGGCCTCCGACTCGCGTCGGGCGGCGATCAGGGCGTCGCGCATCTCCTCACGGCCACGGACCACCTTCATGCCCCGGCCGCCGCCGCCGAACATGGCCTTGACCGCGACGGGGTAGCCGTACTCCTCCCCGAAGGCCACGGCCTCATCGGGATCGTCGGTGGGTTCCCGCGTGCCCGGTACCACCGGTACCCCGGCCGCGTCGGCGACGGCCCGGGCGGAGAGCTTGTCGCCCATCGCCGCGATGGCCTGCGCTGGCGGGCCGATGAAGACCAGACCGGCGTCGGCGACGGCCTGGGCGAAGTCGGCGTTCTCCGACAGGAACCCGTAGCCGGGGTGGATCGCGTCGACGCCTGCGCGCCGGGCGACGTCGATCACCTTGTCGACCGCGAGGTAGGACTCGCTGGCGGGTGCCGCCCCGAGGAGGAACGCGTCGTCCATAGCCGCGACGTGGGGTGCGTCGCGGTCGATCTCCGAGTACACCCCCACGGCGCGCACGCCGAGCTCCCGGCAGGCACGGGCGATGCGGATCGCGATCTCCCCGCGGTTCGCGATGAGCACGGCGTCGAACATGCGGCGACCTCCCTCGCGGTGCCGCGCCCGGCACCTCCACGAGCCAGCAGCCTAGTGACGGGCGCGCCCGGAACGTCGCTCGGTGCGCACGTCGCCACCCCGACGGACGCCGTCGATGCCGGTGCGCGCGAGCGGGGGAGATATGCTGAGTTGACCACTACAGGTGGTTGCCGTCCCAGGAGTCCCAGGAGGCTGCCCGCTCGGTGAGAGGCGACATCCGCCCCGGTTCCCGGCCCGCAGGGGTCCTGCTCCTGGTGCTGCTCGCCCTGGGCGTGGTGTTGGCGGCGTGCGGCGAGGACGCTGCCGACGGCGACGTGCGCGCCGCGGAGGACGGTGTCCTGCGGATCGTCGGCCAGGACGACCTGCGCTGGGACGTGGAGCGGCTGACCGCCCCCGCGGGCGAGATCACCTTCGAACTGGTCTGCGAGGACGCGGTCAACCACAACATCGTGATCGACGAGCTCGACGAGGAGGTCGCCTTCTGCGGCCCGGGTGCAACCGACACCGGCACCATCGAGCTGGACACCGGCACCTACACCTACGTGTGCACGATCCCCGGCCATGAGGCGACGATGCGGGGTGAGCTGGTCGTGGAGTGAGCCACCCCGGGGCGGGTTCAGGGCCGCTCGGGCCGACCCGCACGGTTACCGGGGGCCGAACGGCTCCCGCTACCCTTCACCCGGTCCGCCGCCAGGGCCTGTAGGCCCCAGAGCCGGCGTTCTCCGGTGCGTGTCCTCGCCCCCAGATCCCGACCTGAACCGCAGGAGCCCGTCGTGCGCCGCCTGAGCCTTGGAACCGCCCTGCTCGCCTTCGCCGCGCTGCTCGCCGGCTGCTCGAGCGTGCCCGAGGGTGCCGCGGATGCGCAGGCACTGGTGTGCCCGCCGGGGGAGGAAGGCTGCGACGAGGTCCTGCCCATCGGCCCCGGTGGTGAGGTCGAGGTCGAGATGGGCAACTTCTTCTTCAACGTCACCGACGGCATCGCCGTGACCGGTTCGGTCGAGGTCACCGCGGTCAACATCAGCGACGCCTACCACAACATCGAGATCCTCGGTGCGGCCGACGGCAGCTTCCTCGGCGGCGCCGACGGGGAGGCCTTCGTCGGCGCGGACGGCTTCGAGACCGACACCGGCACCGTCGAACTCTTCCCTGGTGAGTGGTTGATGGTGTGCAACGTCCCCGGGCACCGCGCCGCGGGGATGGAGCTCCCGCTGACGGTCTACGCCAGCGAGGAGGAGGCGGAGCTCGCCATCGAGGCCGGCGAGACCGACGTCGACCGCGACCGCGAGAACCCCAACACCTGACCGCGTGACGTCGCGTGCCCCGGTCCGCCCGCAGACCGGGGCACGGTGGCCCTGTGCGTGGATCAGCGCGCCTCGGCCTGGGTGAGTTCCGCGGGTGTGCGCAGCCGGCGTGGGCTGCTCGCCTCCTGCAGACCGGCACGGCGCCACGCGGGCGCGCCCGCCGGCGCGGTAGGCGGCCCGCCAGCGGAGAGCAGCGCGTGCACCGCGACGCTGACCGCCGCCACCTCGACGTCGCTGACGCCATCCTGCGCGATCTGCAGCACCAGCCCGTCGGCTGTCGGGCGCTCCCTGGTGTCGGGTGCTCCGGGGGCGTCGGCCGGCATGCGCTCCACCGCGCTCACAGGGGGATGTTCCCGTGCTTGCGCGCCGGACCGGGTTCGCGCTTGGAGGCGGTGAGGTCCAGGGCCCGGGCGAGCTCCGTGCGGGTCTCCGAGGGAGCGATGACCGCGTCGACGTAGCCCCGTTCGGCGGCCCGCCACGGGTTGGCGAGATCCCGGGCGTAGCGCGCCTCGAACTCTGCGTGCAGGGTGGCGGGGTCGTCGGCCTCGGTGAGCTCGCGGCGGTGCAGGATCGACACGGCGCCCTTCGCGCCCATCACGGCGATCTCCGCCGTCGGCCACGCCAGGTTCACGTCCGCGCCCAGGTGCTTCGAACCCATCACGTCGTAGGCGCCGCCGTAGGCCTTGCGCACGATCACCGTGACCTTGGGCACCGTCGCCTCCGCGTAGGCGTAGAGCAGCTTCGCGCCGTGGCGGATGATCCCTCCGTACTCCTGGTCGGTGCCGGGCAGGAACCCGGGCACGTCCACGAAGGTCACCACCGGCAGGTTGAACGCGTCGCAGAATCGGACGAACCGTGCGGCCTTCTCCGAGGACTCGATGTCGAGCACCCCGGCGAGGTGCTGGGGCTGGTTGCCCACCACGCCGATGGCGCGGCCGTCGATCCGCGCCAGCCCCACCACGATGTTCTGCGCGTAGTACTGGTGGACCTCGAGGAACTCCCCGTCATCCACCACCGCGGTGACGATGTCGCGGACGTCGTAGGGGGTGTTCGCGCTGTCGGGCATGAAGGTGTCGAGCTCGTCGACGAGGCGGTCGACCGGGTCCTCGCACGGCACCCGCGGCGGGAGCTCCAGGTTGTTCGCGGGCAGGAAGCTCAGCAGGTAGGCGATGTCCTCGAGGCAGCGCTGCTCGTCATCGGCGGCGAAGTGGGCGACCCCGGAGGTGCCCGCGTGGCTCATCGCACCGCCGAGCTCCTCCATCGTCACCTCCTCGCCGGTGACGGTCTTGATCACGTTCGGGCCGGTGATGAACATGTGCGAGGTGTCACGCACCATGAACACGAAGTCGGTGATCGCGGGCGAGTACACCGCACCCCCTGCGCACGGCCCCATGATCGCCGAGATCTGCGGGATCACCCCCGAGGCCCGCACGTTGCGCAGGAAGATGTCGCCGTAGCCGCCGAGGGAGACCACGCCCTCCTGGATACGGGCGCCACCGGAGTCGTTCAGGCCGATCACCGGCACGCCCATGCGCTCGGCGAGATCCATGATCTTCACGACCTTGGCGGCGAACACCTCGCCCAGGGAGCCACCGAACGCGGTGAAGTCCTGGCTGAACACGCACACCCTGCGCCCGTCGATGGTGCCGTGGCCGGTGACCACCCCGTCGCCGAGGATCCGCTTGTCCTCCAGGCCGAACCCCGTGGCGCGGTGCACGGCGAAGGCGTCGGTCTCGGTGAAGGAGCCCTCGTCGAGGAGCAGATCGATCCGCTCCCGTGCGGTCAGCTTGCCCTTGTCGTGCTGCTTCGCGATCGCGGTCTCGCCACCACCGGTCGCGGCTTCCTCCCGGCGCCGCTGCAGTTCCGCGAGCTTCTCGCGCGTCGTCTGCGCCACGTGCCCTCTCCTCGCGCCGTGTCCGGCCCCGCGGGTGCGCGGCCCATCAGCCGTCGTGGCGGAGGTCATGCTCCCGTCCGCCGCCACGTGCAGGCATCCTAACGGCCTCGGCGCGTCGTCCTGGAGGTAGCCGTGACGCTCTCGAACCACCCGTCGGTCCGCAGCGCCGTGGCGAACAGTGCCCGCATCGCGGCGCACACCCACCACGAGCGGGTCACCTCCACCAACGACCTGGCACGTCGTGCGGTGGAGGACGGCGCACCCCTCGCCCAGCTGTGCACCGCTGACCGCCAGACCGCGGGGCGGGGGAGGGCCGGCCGTGGCTGGACCGACGACGTCGACGGCCCCGGTGGCCCCGCCAACCTCGCGGTGTCCCTGGCCGCCGCGACCCCGGGCCACGCACCCGGCCTGGTGCCGTTGGCCGCCGGGCTGGCGGTGGCGGCCGCGTTGCGTGCGGTGGACGCGGACCCCGCCCTCAAGTGGCCGAACGACGTGCTGCTCGACGGCGCCAAGGCCGCGGGGATCCTGGTGGAGCGCCACGAGGTGTCCGGACGCGATGTGGTGGTGATCGGGTGCGGCCTGGACCTCGACTGGCGCGGTGTCGAGCGCGTCGGCGAGACCGCGGGCTGGACCTCGGTGGCGGAGTATCTCGGGAGGCCGGTGGACCGTGGCGAGGTGCTCGGTGCGCTCCTCGTCGCGCTCGACCGGGAGCTGGACCACCTCGACGTCACCGGCGGCCCCGCCGACCTGCTGGCGCGCTACCGGGCGCGGTGCAGCACCCTCGGCAGCGACGTGCGTGTCGCCCTGCCGGGTGGCGGGCAGCTCACCGGGCGTGCGGTGGACCTCGACGCCGACGGGTTGCTCGAGGTGGACACCGGCGGCGAACGGGTGACGGTGCGGGCGGGGGACGTGGCCCTCCTGGGTGGGGCGTGAGACGGTCCGGGCGGTAGCGTTCCGGTCCGGGGCGTCGGGCCGAGGGTCCGAGCGTGTGCGTCGCAGGGAGAGCGTGGATGGGAGCAGCGTCATCGTCGGGTGCCGCCGGGGAGCTGACGACCGAACAGGAGGCCTTCCGGCAGGTCGTCGCCGCCTTCGCCGACGAGGTGGTGGCGCCGGCAGCCGATGCCTACAACGCCGAGGGGCGCTTCCCCGTCGAACTGGTCCGCCGGATGGGCGAGCTGGGTCTGTTCGGCCTGCCCTTCGCGGAGGAGGACGGTGGTGGCGGAGCGGACTACCTCCCCTTCTGCCTCGCCATCGAGGAGATCGGCCGGGTCGACCAGTCGCTCGGTATCACCCTGGAAGCCGGGGTCGGCCTCGGCGCCGCGCCCATCGCGGAGTTCGGCACGCCCGCGCAGCGGCGGCGCTGGCTGCCGCGGCTGTGCAGCGGTGAGGCGCTCGCCGGCTTCGGGCTCACCGAGTCCGGCGGTGGCTCCGACGTGCTCGGGGCGACCCGGACCCGTGCGGTGCGTGATGGTGACCACTGGGTGATCGACGGCACGAAGCAGTTCATCACCAACTCCGGCACCGAGCTCACCGAGCTGGTCACCGTGACCGCCCTGACCGACGACGCCCAGCTCACCGCCATCGTCGTGCCCACCGACACGCCCGGGTTCGGTGTCGCGCCGCCCTACCGCAAGGTGGGTTGGCACGCCTCCGACACCCGCGAGCTGACCCTGGACGGGGTACGGGTGCCCGTGGACCACACCCTCGGGGAGGTGGGGCAGGGGCTGCGGCAGTTCCTCAAGACCCTCGACGACGGCCGGATCGCGATCAGCGCCCTGGCCGTCGGCCTCATCCAGGGGTGCGTGGACGAGTGCGTGCGCTACGCGAAGGAGCGCGAGGCCTTCGGGCGGCCCATCGCCGCGAACCAGGCCATCGCCTTCAAGATCGCCGACATGGAGGTCGCCGCCCAGACCGCCCGGCAGATGTACCGCTACGCCTGCCGACGCAAGCAGGCCGGCCTGCCCTACAAGCGCGAGGCCTCCATCGCCAAGCTCTACAGCTCCGAGCAGGCGGTCACCGCCGCCCGGGAGGCCACCCAGATCTTCGGTGGGATGGGTTTCACCACCGAGACCCGCGTCGGCCGCTTCTACCAGGACGCCAAGATTCTGGAGATCGGTGAGGGCACCAGCGAGGTCCAGCGCCTGCTCATCGGGCGTGACCTGGGGCTGTGACCACGGGTCCGGGACGGCGGTGACGGCACCGGTCCAACGGACGGCGTGCCGGCGAAGCCGAGACAGGGCATCCTTACCCTGCACACCCCGTTCACCCGCTTCCCGGAGCCCCCGGTGGCCGACCGTTACAGCTCGCAGATCGCGCTGGTGCTCGACCAGCCCGTCGACGACGTGGGTGCGGTCGTGCAGGCCGCCGGCCACGTCGGTGACCTCGATCGGGCGGCGCCCGTCCGCGAGGAGGGGCACCTCGCCCAGGAGGTCCAGTGGGGCGGTCGGATGCAGAAAGCCGTCGTGCGGGCGTTGCGTCACGAGGAGAACGACCGGCCGCTGCTGCGCACCGAGACCTACCTCGGGGAGGACGGGCTGGCCGAGGGGATCCAGCGCCAGGCGAAACTCCTCCAGGCCCTGTCCCGGCAGCTGCAGGGCCGCATCGAGGGCGTGGTCGACCTCTCGGCCCGCACCGAGCGCGATACCGCCTGGATGCACCGTTGCGCGATCGGTGCCGTCCAGCATGATGACGGCA
The DNA here is from genome assembly GCA_003565155.1 of Nitriliruptoraceae bacterium. Classification (GTDB taxonomy): domain Bacteria; phylum Actinomycetota; class Nitriliruptoria; order Nitriliruptorales; family Nitriliruptoraceae; genus T1Sed10-7. The sequence continues at coordinate 41,831 of PXDB01000041.1, forward strand.
TCGTCACCGTGATCGACGGGGAGGGCACCCGGTGGGTCCGCACCCACGGTGCCGCCAGGTTCGGGGTCCCGGACCTCGAGTTGTACGGCTGTAACCGGACCCAGGCCGAGGCGGCACCGGCGCTCCTGGCCCACGTCCACGAGCAGCTGCTCAGCCGCGGGCTGAAGGCCGACCTCAGCCTGACCGACGGCACGCCGGTCTACCTCGTGCCGGTCCTCGAGGCGTGGCAGGAGGTCCCCCTGGACTGGCCGGGGGTGGGTCGGGCGGGCCGCAACCGGGGGCCGGGTCTCGACGGCCCACGTGCGAGCCTGTCGGTGCTGCACAAGCCCCGCCTCGGCCGGTACCGCAAGGACCTCGCGGGTGTGCTCGACCGCTTGACGGCAGCCTGAGGGAGGCACGGATGCGCTTCAACGACCGGGAGTGGGAAGAGCTCTGGGAGCGCACCCTCGGCCAGATCGACCGGCACCGTCTGGCGATGTCGCTGCTGCGCCGTGAGGTCCCCGATGACGTGCTCGGGCGGCGGGTGGTACCCGAGCTGGCGCGTCGGTGGCGGTGGACGGCGCTGCTCCACATCGTCGGCCACACGCTCCACGCGATGTTCTGGTGGATGATCTCCCTGGACCTGTCGCCCCTGAGCAGCCCTTCCTGGCAGCTGGCCAACGCCATGACGCTGATGAGCCTGTCGGTGATCGTCTTCTGCGTCGCCTTCCGCCGCTACCTGCGGCCGGTCGCCGTGATCGCCTGATGGGGGTAGCCCACCGTCGTCAGGCCTCCACGTCCGGCTCCAACCACCCTTCCTCACCTTCGGGGCGGACGTCGCCGGCGAGTCGCCTGAGCCGCGGGGGGCCCTCCTCCGGGCCGATGGCCAGCAGCCGGTCGCCGGCCTGGTTGCGGTGGTCACGCCGCGGCCGGTAGATCCACCGGTCAGCCCGCTGGACGGCCAGGACCTCCATCCCGGTGGCCGTGTGCAGCTTGAGCTCACCGAGGGTGCGCCCGTCCACCTCGCTGTTCTCGGCGACGATGGCCTCGGCGACGATCTCGTCGGACTCGGCGAAGGCGGCCGCCACGATCGGGTGGACGTCCACGTCCTCCTCGACGATGCGGCACAGCGACTGGGCCGAGTCCACGATCCGTTCGGCAGCACCGGCGAGGTGGAGCATCCCGCGCAGCTCCTCGGGGTCCTCGAGCTCCGCCGCCGCGCGCAGCACCCATCCCTCGAGCCGGTGGAACAGCTCGTCCGACTGGTCCTCGATCACCCCGACCTCGGCGGACAGGGTCGCGTCGCGCAGCAGGATGGCGGAGTACGCGAGCCCCACCGCCACCTCGGAGACGTTCTTCAGCTCCACCATCAGGTCGACGGCACGGTCGAGGTTGGAGAGCGTGCCACCCGTCACGGGCTCGGGCAGGGCGCGCGGCGGCGCCCCGGCCAGCTCCCGCATCAGGTCGACGCCCTCGCGCGGCCCCTGCAGGAAGAGCACGTCGCCCTCCCGCAGGACCTCGTCGCCCTCCACCCCGTGCAGCCACTCCACGTCCCGGCGCACCGCGATGATCCACATGCCCGTCCGCCGCGGCAGCTCCAGGTCCCGGAGCACGGCGCCTTCGAGCTGGTTCTCGGGGCGGACGCGCACGCGGGCGGTGACCTCGGTGGCGTGCCGGAGGTCATCACGCAGCGCCGCGGGGACCCCGAGGTCCTTGAGCACCACGCGCGCGATGTCCTCCGCGGCGTCAGCGATCCCCTCGATCGACATCGCCATGGACAGCACCCACGCCAGCTGCTCCGCGTCCTCGCGGGTCCGTGCGGCGACCAGTGAGACGATGCGCAGCTCCACCAGGGCCTCGTCGAGCTGGTCCTCGAGGCGGACCACCTCACGTGCCAGGGCGTGATCGCCGAAGAACACCGCGGCGTAGGCGAGGTCGACCATCAGCTCTGCCGCATCCTTCGCGTCGGCGAGCAGGTCCTTGACGGTTCGTTGCGGCATGGGTCTATCCGATCCCGGTCAGGGTGACGATGGCCACCAGCACCAGCAGGCCGAGCAGGTCCATCGCCGAGGTGACGATGGGGATGCCCTCGTTGTCGGGGTCCAGTCCGAAGCGCACGGACGCCGCGGCGGTCAGATAGGCGACACCGATCAGCAGCACCGTGGAGATCGCGCCCGCCAGCAGCCCGACGCCGACCAGCACCGGCAGCAGCGGCGCCCCGAGGTCGGCGATCGTCGCCCAGCCCCAGGTGGTCAGGCTGAGCGCCGTGAAGGCGAAGACCCCGAACAGCACGGTGAGCGAGGCGTCCAGCAGCGCCGTGCCCCGCGGCAGCCAGGTCGGGGTGATCGCACCGAGGTGGAGCTTGGAGGCGAGGCGGCTGGAGAGCATGCCGCCCAGCGACCCGCAGGTCGCCACGAAGGGGGGGATCAGCACCAGCAGCCACGGGGAGGCCAGCAGCTGCTCCACCCGGCTCTCCAGCACCGTGCCGGCCAGGGTGCCCACGCCGACCGCCACCGCCAGGGTCGGGGCCGACTCCCGCACGATGCGGCGCACCAGGTCGTCGCGGGCGATCCAGCCGGCGATCAGGCTGACCACCCCCGCTACGCCCAGCAGCGCGCCGAGGACCGTGGCCACCGTGTCGTCACGCACCAGCAGGGTGGCCAGCAGCAGCGCAGGCACGGTCAGCACGTCGCCGGCAACGGTGATCGTCGGCGCACCGACGTCGTCCATGTTCCAGTCGCGGGCCTGGGCCAGGCGGGACAGCGCGATGGTCAGCAGCAGCAGGAACACCGAGGACAGCACGCCACCGACGGTGGCGATGACGATCAGGTGCCACACCGGGATGGTCGTGAGCCCCAGCGCGCCGGCGAACAGCCACGCCATCCCGGCGATGACCACCGAGGTGCCAACGGTCAGGTACGAGGTGGCCACGATCTGTCTGCCGAGGAAGCCGCTGAGGCGGATCTCGCGCTCGTACTGGCCGGTGTGGATCGCGGTGCTCAGCCGGGAGGCCAGGGCGCCGTAGATGTTGCCCCGCATGTCGATCGCCGCCGGCACCAGCAGCAGCAGGCCGGGCAGCGCCTCCAGGGTGTCCTCCGCGCCGGCGAGGAACCCACCGGCGACCATGCCCGTGAAGGCCGCCAGCAGCAGCGCGCTCATCCCGCGGCGGATCGCCAGGCGTTCCTGGCCCCAGTAGGCGGCCACCTGCGACACCGGGACCCCGACGGCCCGCCCGAGTGCCCGGACGGCGCTGGGAACGCGCACGCGTCGCTCCCGCTGGCGGGGAGGGGGCATCTTCGTCCTCTTGACGGGTGGTCGGCACGGCCGTTCGGCGCGTGTGGTCGGCGCGACGCGGTCAACGCGGAGTGCGAGGCGAACGGTATCGGTCGACACGGTGCCGACGATTGCCGTCCACTGGGACGTGGGACCTACCATCGTTACATGGATACCTACACCGCGCCGCTCCGTGACGTCCGTTTCGTCCTCGAGCACATCACCCCGCTCACGGACCTGACCGCTACCTCGCGGTTCGCCCACGCCGAACCGGACCTGGTGGCCGGCCTGCTGGAGGAGGCGGGCCGGTTCGCCGCCTCCGCGATCGCACCGACCAACCGTGAGGGCGACGCGCACGGCGCACGGATCGAGGATGGCGGGGTGATCACCCCCGACAGCTTCAAGCAGGCCTACCAGCAGTATCTGGAGGCCGGGTGGGGTGCGGTCCAGCATCCGCCGGAGTTCGAGGGTGGCGGGTTCCCGTTGACCGTCGCCAACGCGGTCAAGGAGTTCATCACCTCGGCGAACATGGCCTTCTCCCTGGGGCCGTTGCTGACCACCGGTGCGGTCTATCTGATGCAGCACCACTGCTCGAGAGCGCAGTTGGACACCTACGTGCCCAAGATGGTCTCCGGGGAGTGGGCCGGGACCATGAACCTCACCGAGCCGCAGGCCGGCTCGGACGTCGGTGCGGTGACCACCAGGGCGGTCCCCGCGGACGACGGGACCTACCGGGTCACCGGCCAGAAGATCTACATCACCTACGGCGAGCACGACCTGACCGACAACATCATCCACCTGGTCCTGGCCCGCCTCCCCGACGCGCCGCCCGGCACCAAGGGCATCTCGCTGTTCATCGTGCCCAAGTTCCTGGTCAACGACGACGGCAGCCTCGGTGCACGCAACGACGTCGAGGTGGTCTCGCTGGAGCACAAGCTCGGCATCCACGCCTCACCCACCTGCGTCATGGCCTTCGGCGAGCGGGGCGAGGGCGCGGTCGGCTATCTGGTCGGTGAGCCCCACCAGGGCATGCGTCAGATGTTCACGATGATGAACGACGCCCGGCTCGGGGTCGGCCTCCAGGGGCTGGCCATCGCCGAGCGGGCCTACCAGCAGGCCCTGGCCTACGCCCAGGACCGCCAGCAGGGCCGCGGCCCGACCACCCCGCCCGGTGAGCAGGCGCCGATCATCGAGCACGCCGACGTCCGCCGCATGCTGATGACCATGAAGGCCCACATCGAGGGGGTCAGGGCCCTGTGCTACCTCAACGCCTACGCCCTCGACCTCGCCCACGCCGCGGAGGACGAGGCGACCCGCGACCACCACACCAAGCTCGCCGACCTGCTCACCCCGCTGTCCAAGGCGTGGGGCACCGATGTCGGTGTGGAGATGACCTCCCTCGCCGTCCAGGTCCACGGCGGCATGGGTTTCGTCGAGGAGACCGGCGTCGCCCAGCACTACCGCGACGCCCGGATCGCCCCGATCTACGAGGGCACCAACGGCATCCAGGCCCTCGACCTCGTCGGCCGGAAGCTGCCGATGGACGGTGGCGCGTTCGTCAAGGGCTTCCTCGGTGACCTCCGCGCCGAGGTGGACGCCCTCCCGACGACGCTGTCCGCCCTGACGGCACCGCTCCACGAGGGCCTCGACGTCGTGGAGCGCACCACGGCCTGGCTCGATGCGCACCGCGACGCCATGGACGACGTCGCGGCCGGCGCCACCCCCTACCTGCGGGTGCTCGCCACCGTGGTCGCCGGCGTGCTGCTCGCCCGGGGCGCCGCCGGCGCCCAGCAGCAACTCGACGACGGCGCCGACGACGACGGGTTCCTCACCGCGAAGGTCACGGTGGCGCGGTTCTTCGCCACCCAGATCGTGCCCACCGTCGGTGGGCACGCCGCCGCGGTCACCGCCGGAGCCGAGGACCTGCGGGCCCTCACCCCCGCACAGCTCGCACCGTGACCGCGCCACCGTCCATCGACCGGACCGGCAACGGTGCCGGGACCGCCCGCACCGGGCAGGAGGCCATGATGAGCGAGGAGACGGCGACGACCGACCCCGTGCTGCGGCTCGCGGAACGGGCGTTCGGCCCGGTGGTGGAGCATGACGGCGTCGTCCTCGTCCCCGTCGCCAGCGTGAGCGGTGGCGGGGGCGGTGGCTCAGGCCACGATGAGGACGGCGCCACGGGGCAGGGCGCCGGCTGGGGCGGCACGGCCCGGCCCGTCGGTGCGTACATCCTCGAGGGCGGGACGGTGCGCTACGAGCCGGCGGTGGACCTGGTCAGGATGGTCCTCGCCGCACAGGCCGTGGCGCTCGCGGCGTTGCTGGTCGTGCGTCGCTGGATCAGAGCCAGGCGCTGACCCGTTCCGGGTCGGCGGCTGCACGGCCGACACCGCGCAGCACCACCGTCGGGGCGCCGGTGAGGAGCGGCCGTAGGGTCGTGGCGAGCAGCGCGGTGACGGGGTCGCTGACCCCCACCTCGACGCCGGCCGTGCCGGTGCCGAGCTCGCGGGTCGCGGCGAGCAGGTCCGCCTGGGTCCGCACGTCCGCGACCGCGAGCGCAGGCAGTTCCGCCGTGGCCTGGGCCACCGGGGGGTGATCGGGGAGCGGTTGCGCCTCCCTGGTCCAGGCGGGCAGATCGGTGGGTCGCAGCGGCGTCCCATCGAGGCTGTCGCCCGTCACCAGGGTGGTATCCGGGTCGGGGGACGCGGCGACCGGGTGGTCGTGGCGGCCGCCACCCTCCACCTCGGCGTCGCCGTGGCGGATGGTGACCTCGCCGGGTTGGTCGAGATCCACGACCGCGCCGAGCCACCAGGCGGCGAGCGCCACGCTGGCGGTCGTCCAGCAGGGGGGCGCGAGCAGCCCCAGCCGGTGGCCGGCGCCCACCAGGTGATCGAGCTCAAGGAGATGGGCGCCCTTGGCCGCCCAGTTCGCCATCGAGGCGCCGCTCTGCTCGTACCGGGCACCCGGGTGGAGCACGGTGATCGCGGGTCGGTGCCCGAGCGCCGCCGCACCGGCACGGATGGCGTGGGCGATATCGCCTGGGTTCCCGATGTCGGCGGCACCGCCGAGTTGCACCGTGGGCCTTCCTCGCACGCGTCGGATCGGACGCCCCCGATGGTACCGTCGGGTGACGTCCGACCCGGGTCGGCTCGCCTTCCGCAGGTGCGCTGGAGGCCGCACCCGGCTGCTCGCGAGGTCCGCATCCGTGTCCGGTTCCCTGACCTTCTCCGAGACCCGGCGCCCCCGCGGGGCCCGGGTCGCCCGCGGCGTGGGCGTCGCCGCGGCGGTGGTGCTCGCGCTGCTGCTCGTCTGGGGCCTGGTGGTCGGTGGCCTCTGGAGCTACGCGTGGGTGCGCCTGGGGGGCGAGGACATCCCTGCGCTGCGCGATGACGGCCTCGTCGGTCTCGGGAGTGAGGATGGACCCCACGCGCCCGACGGCGCGACCACCGTGCTGGTGGCGCTGACCGACAGCGTCGACCCCACGATCCCACGGCCGCCACGACTGGAGGCGCCCCTGGTCCTCCTGCAGGTGGGTGGCCCCAGGGAACGGCCTGCGGCGCTCCTGCTCCCCGAGGACGTCCCGGTCGCGGAGGACCGCACCTTCGCTGACGTGCAGGCGGAGGACGGGACCGACCCCCTGGTTCGCGCCGTGGTGGACTACACCGACGTGGCCGTGGACCACGTCGTCAGCCTGTCCATCGACGCGCTCCCCCAGCTGGTGGACGCTGTCGGGCCCGTGGAGGTGTGCCGCCGAGACGGCTGCACCACCCCCGTCGGTGACGAGGTCCGCACCCATCTGCTGCGCAGCGACGGTGAGGAGCAGGCCCTCTACAGCGCCGATGTGCTGCGGTCGCTCGCCGCGGAGCTGGACACCCGTTGGGCGGTGACCTCGCCACGGCAGGCGCGCCGTGTCGTGGACGTCGTGGCCGAGGAGGTGGTCACCGACGCGAGCCTGCGTGGAACCGGGCTCCTCCGGCTGGCGGGCGCGCTGGCGGTGCCGCCTCGCCTGGAGGTGGACACCCTCCCGGTGCTCACGCATCCGGGCTCCGGGGAGGTCGTCACCCCGCCGGAGACCGTGATGGTCCGCCTGGAGCACCTGCGCGACGGGAGCCCGCTGACCGCCGAAGGGGGCACCACGGAGCAGCTCGAGGATGCCCTCCTCGACGGCATCGAGGTGGTGGTCCTCAACGGTGCCGGCGTCGATGGGCTGGCTGGCCGGGTCCAGGTGGAACTGGAAGCCGCCGGCTTCGTGGTCATCGACACGGGGAACGAGCCGACCTTCGACCGCCAACGCACCGTGGTGTCCTTCGAGGAGGACAGCGAGGCGGCGTCCTTCGCGGCGGTCCGCATCAGCGAGGCGCTCGGCGGGGTGGAGCTTCAGGGCTCCGGACAGCGGCCGACCTTCGAGGGCGAGGAGGTCGACGTGCTGGTGCGTGCTGGAGAAGACCTGTCGTGAGCGGTGCGGAACCCGGTCCCTGGGGGCCGTCCGTGGCAGCAGGACGTCGGTACAGACGTCTTCGTCGGCTGGCCTGGCTGCTCGGCGTCGGTGGCCTGCTGGCCGTACCGGTCGTGGTCGTCACCACCCAACTGGTGGTGCAGCAGGCCGAGGCGAACCTGACGCGGGTGTCGGTGCCTGAGCTCGAGGAGACGGTCGAGCGGACCGATGCCCGGTCCTTCCTGCTGGTCGGCTCCGACGCTCGCGACGGCGTCGACGAGGAACAGCGCGACGCGCTGCCCCTCGGGGACTTCGACGGGCAGCACAGCGACGTGGTGATGTACCTGTCGATCAGCGCGGACCGCGAGCAGGTCTCCCTGGTCAGCTTCCCCCGCGACCTGCTGGTGGAGCTGGACGGTCGTGACGAGAAGCTGACCGACACCTTCGCCGGGGGGCCGGACCCGCTCGTCCGCGCGATCCGGGAGAACTTCGGCCTCCCGGTGCAGCACTACGCGGAGGTCACCATCGGTGGCTTCATCGAGGTGGTGGACACCCTCGGCAGCGTGGAGATCTGCCTGGACGAGCCGCTGCGCGACTGGCGCGCCGGGGCGGACTTCGACGTCGGTTGCCACGACATGGGCCCCTCCGAGGCGCTCAGCTACGTGCGCTCCCGTCAAGGCGCGCGCGCCGACCTCGAACGCATCGACCGGCAGCAGACCTTCGTGCGCGCGGTGCTCGGCGACCTCACCGCGACACGGACGCTGGCCAACCCGCGCCGGGTCTACCGTCTCACCGAGGACGTGGCCGCCGCGGTCACCACCGACGACCAGCTCACGACCCGGCAGATGCTGGGCCTGGCGGACGAGCTCCGCAGCGTGGTGCACGCCGGCATGCCGATGACCGCCGTCCCCGTGTACCCGCAGCGGATCGGCAACCTCGACTACCTCATCCCCTACGGCCCCGGGGCGCGGTCACTGTTCGACGAGCTCCAGGCCGGACGTGCCCTGGCTGCCCGCGGGGATCGGGACCAGCGCGATGAGACGGTGGTGGCCGTGGTCTCCGGTGGTCGGGCGGGTGGCGCCGGGGTGGTGGACGCGACCCTGCGGTTCACCGGCTTCCAGACCCGGGTGCAGGGAGCTGGCGACGCCGCCCTGGACGCCGGGCAGCGCACCACGGTCTACGTCCTTGAGGGTGAGGAGCAGCGCGCCGGCTGGGTCGCGGCGACCCTCGGTGCGCTCCAGCGGGAGCTGCCCGAGGGTGTGAGCGCCCCCGAGGGGGTCCACGTCCTGGTGGCCGTGGGGGACGACGCCACCGACCCCGCGTGAGCGAGACCTCGCCGGCAGTCGCGGTGGTCCTGGTCAGCCATGACACCTGTGACCAGGTGCTGGGCGCCGTGGCCTCCCTCGGCCCGGCAGCCGGCAGCGACGTCGAGGTGGTGGTGGTCGACACCGGGTCCCGGGACGGGACCGTGGCCACCGTGGGCCGTGTCCACCCGGAGGTGCGGGTCCTGTCGCTGGTCAACACCGGCTTCGCCCGTGCAGCCAACGCCGGTACGCGCCTCACCCGGGCGTCCGTCGTGGTGGTGGCCAACGCGGACGTGCGCTTCGAGACCGGTGCCCTGTCAGCCCTCGTCCGGGCCCTCGATGCCGATACGGGGCTGGGGGCGGTGGGACCACAGGTCCGCTACCCCGACGGCACGCTCCAGGCCTCCGCGCGCCGCCGACCGGACATCACGACCGCGGTGCTGCACGCCCTCCTCGGGCACGTGTGGTCCGCGAACCCCTGGACCCGTCGCTACCACGCCCGCGACCTCGATCCGGAGGTGCCGAGGGAGGTCGACTGGCTGTCAGGCTGCGTCATGGCCCTGCGACGTACCGCGGTCGAGGAGGTCGGCGGGTTCGACCCCGGCTACTTCCTCTACGTCGAGGACGTCGACCTCGCCGAGCGGCTCCGTGCGGCCGGGTGGCGTCTGGGCTACGCGCCGCGCGCCCGGGTCCGCCACCTCGTCGGTGCGTCCACCTCCCGGGCACGCTGGAGGGCGCTCGGGCATCATGCGAGGAGCCTCGACCGCTACCTGGCCACCCGGCTGACCGGCGCCGGCCGGCTCCTGCGTCCCCTCCTGCCCGTCGCGGTGGGGGCCTGGGCCGTGGTGACGGGGGTGGTGCAGGGGCTGTCCCGTGGACGCAGCACCACGGGGGAACGGGCAGAGCGAGGAGCAGACCGTGACGACCGTACGTGAGGCGATGATCGTGGCGGGCGGCGCCGGGACGCGGCTACGGCCGTTGACCGACACCACCCCGAAGCCGCTCCTGCCCTTCTGCGGCGAGCCGTTCCTGGCCTCGGTGCTGCGGCGCCTCGCCGCCGCCGGTGTCGAGCGGGTCTGGCTGGTCGTCGGGCCCGACCCCACGCCCTTCCGGGTGCTCGATCCGGTGGCCGAGGAGCTCTCACTGCAGCTGCAGGCGGTCCCCGAACCGTCCCCCCTGGACACCGCCGGCGGGGTCCGGTCGGCCATCGCCGCCTGTGAGGGCAGCGTTCTGGTCCTCAACGGCGACGTGCTCACCGATCTGGATCTCGCGCTCGTCGCGCGTCGCCACCTCGAGGAGCGTGCGGACGCGACGCTGGTGCTGACCCGGGTGGAGGACACCGCCGCCTACGGCGTGTGCGTGCTCGAGGGCACGCGCATCACCGGCTTCGTCGAGAAGCCGCCCCCGGGAACGCTCCCCGGTCAGGACACGATCAACGCCGGCACCTACGTGCTGTCCCCGGGCGTGCTGGACCGGTTCCCCCTCGGCCGGCTGTCCTTCGAGCGGGAGGTCTTCCCCGGTCTGGTCGAGGACGGTGCGTACCTGCAGGGCCTGGTCAGCGACGCGGTGTGGGCCGATCTGGGCACGCCGGACCGCTACCTGGCAGGGCACCGGATGGCGTTGCGGGGCGAGCTGGACTGGCCCGTGCGGCTCGGTGCCGAGGCCGATGCGCGCGGGGTGCGTCGCGGTGTCGGTGTGCAGGTCGACGCGAGTGCCGAGGTGGTCGGACCCGCCCTGCTCGCCGACCACGTGGTCGTGGAGGCCGGCGCGCGCGTGGGACCGGACGTCGTCCTCGGTGCCGGGACCAGGGTCGCCGAGGGCGCGCACGTGCAGGATGCCGTGCTCGGTGACGGCGCGGTCGTGGAGGCGGGCGCGCGGGTCCGTGCCTGTGCGACGGGCACCGGCGCGCGCGTCGTCGGCGGTGGGGTGGTGGAGGGGCCGTTGCTGGTCGGGGACGGGGACGTCGTCGGCGGTGGCGACGCCGCGGGTGGCGGTGGCAACGGCGCGGGCGGTGGCAAGGACCCGGGCGGTGGTAACTCCGCGGGCGGCGCAGCAGGCCGGGGAGCGCTGTGAGCCACGGTCTGGAACTGTCCGCACGCCCCACCGTGTCCGCCACTGCGCTGTGCTACAACCTCGGAGTCCCTCCCCGGGCCACGCGGAGGGTGGGACGCGTGTGTCCGACGTGGCGGCATCGGTCGGGGGTTGGGACGTGACGACCCGAGCGGGTGGCGTGGACGCCGAGCCTGTGCCCGGTGCGTCCCTGCGCGCGACGCGACGGGCGTCGACCAAGCTGGTCGAGCTGTGGCGTGCGCGCGAGCTGCTGACGCAGCTGGTCCGCAAGGAGTTGAAGGTCCGCTACCGCAACTCCGCGCTCGGGTTCCTGTGGTCCATGCTCACGCCGGTCCTGATGACCGCGGTGTTCAGCGTGGTGTTCACCCAGATCGTGCGCATCCCCGTGGACGACTTCCCGGTCTTCTTCATCTCCGGCTACCTGGTGTGGCAGTTCCTGCAGAACTCCTGCCAGGGAGCGATCCACTCGATCGTGGGCAACGGTGAGCTGATCAAGAAGGTGTACTTCCCTCGGGAGGTCCTGCCGCTGTCGCACGTCTTCTCGCAGCTGATCCACCTGCTGCTCGCCCTGCTGGTACTCAGCCCGTACCTGATCTACAGCCGCGGTGTCGGGGTCCTGCTCCACCTCCCGACGACCTTGCTCGCCATCGCCCTGCTCACGGTGTTCACCTCCGGTATCGCCATGTGGTTCGCCGGGGTCAACGTGGCCTTCCGCGACCTGCAGGAGCTGTTCGTGGTGATCTTCCAGGTGTGGTTCTACGCCACGCCGGTGCTCTACCCCCTCGCGCTGGTCTCCGCACAGATGGGGGAGCGTTTCGCCTGGATCGCACAGCTCATCGCCATCAACCCGGCGACCTGGTTCGTGGAGCTGGCCCGGATGGGCCTGTACGGCTCCGTGACGGCTGCGGACGACACCGTGGCGCTGCTGGTGGACGGGCCGCCGGGCTGGCCCGCGATCGGGTCTGTGCTGATCGCGCTCGGTTGGGCCGTGGCCATGTTCCTCGCCGGCTACGCCGTGTTCCGGCGGCGGGCGCGCACCTTCGCCAAGGAGGTGTGACCATGGAGCCGCGCCGCAGCATCGGGCAGCTGGCCGGGGCCACGCTGGACCCCACCCAGCCTGCGGTGGTCGTGGACCGTGTCACGGAGACCTTCCGGCTGTTCCACGAGCGCCCCTCGGGCCTCAAGGAGCGCCTCTACCGCGCTCGGCGCGCCTCCTACACCGACTTCAACGCCCTCGAGGACGTCAGCTTCACCATCGAGCATGGCGAGTCGGTCGCCGTCATCGGCCCCAACGGCTCGGGGAAGTCCACCCTGCTCAAGCTGCTGGCACGGATCCTGCCGCCCGATGCGGGCACGGTGTTCATCAACGGGCGGGTCGCCTCGCTGCTGGAGCTCGGAGCGGGGTTCCACGGGGACCTCACCGGACGGGAGAACATCCGGCTCAACGGCGCGATCCTGGGGCTCAGCGGCGCGGAGATCGCCGAACGGTTCGAGGAGATCGTCGAGTTCGCCGGCGTCGAGCACCTCCTCGACACCGCGGTCAGGACCTACTCCTCCGGACTGGAGGTCCGGCTCGGCTTCGCCGTCGCGGTGATGGTCGACCCGGACATCCTGCTGGTCGACGAGGTCCTCGCGGTCGGCGATGCGGAGTTCCAGGAACGCTCCTTGGAGCGGATGCGGGCCTTCCGCGACGACGGCAAGACCTTCGTGCTGGTCAGCCACGACCTCGACGCCGTCCGCGAGATGTGCGACCGGGCGATCGTGCTCGACCGCGGGCGTGTGCTGTTCGACGGGCCCGTCACGGAGGGTGTCGAGCTCTACAAGCAGCGCGTGGTCTCCAGCGCGGCACCCCGTGTCGATCGTCGCCGTGGCGTACACCGGGTGGCCATCGACGACGTCCAGCTGCTCTGCAGCGACGGTGAGCTGGCCAGCGAGGTGTCGCCCTCGAGCCAGCTGGTCCTGCGGGTGCGGCTCCGGGCCCTGACCGAGGTGGAGGTGTGCTCCGTCGGCGTGGTCGTCTCCCGGGGAGACGGCACCCACCTCTACGAGCTCCACACCAGCTGGCAGGGCGTGGGTGTGGGCCCGCTGCACCCGAACCAGGAGGCCGTCGTCGAGGTGCGGTTCACGGCGCGGCTGCTCGCGGGGCACTACGCCATCGCCTGCTCCGTCACCGACGCGTCGGGGCGGGAGACCTGGGCGGTGGTGGCCGACGCGGCCCGCTTCGCCGTCCGGCCCGCGCCAGGTGGAGCGGGACTGGTCGATCTGTCCGCCTCCGCGGTGGTCGCCGACGGTCCCGTGCGCCGCACCGGGGACACCAAGGCAGCGCCCATCCCGCTGCCCCGCCTCCAGCGGCGCCAGGCCCAGGGCTGAACCCGTGCGGGTGGCGGCGATCACGATCTCCTGGAACAGCGCCGACCACCTCGCCGCTCTGCTCGACAGCCTGGAGGCCCAGGACCATCCGGACCTCGAGGTGGTGGTGCTGGACAACGCCTCCGGTGACGACGCCGTCGAGGTGGTCCGCGCCGCCGCCGCCCGGGCCGTCGCCCACCCCGTTCGCCTCCTGCGCTCGGGCCGCAACCGCGGCTTCTGTGGTGGGGTGAACGCGGCGCTCGGCTTCCTCGACGACGCTGTCGAAGCGGTGTTGCTGGTCAACCCCGATGTCGTCGCGGCCCCGGACCTGGTCCGCCGGTGCGTCGCACGTCTCGCCAGCGATCCACGGTGCGGCAGCGTCCAGCCGAGGGTCCGTCGGTCCGTCCCCGGGCCCGATGGGCAGGCGTTGCTGGACACCACCGGCCATGAGCTGACCACGGCACGGCTGTACCGCAACCGAGGTGAGGGAGCGATCGATCGGGACGCGATCGCCCCCGGCGAGGTGTTCGGCGCGTCGGGAGCCTGCGTGCTGCACCGCCGCGCGATGCTGGAGGACATCCGCTGGGCGGACGGTCAGGTCCTGACCGAGGCGCTCTTCGCCTACTTCGACGACGTCGAGGTGGACTGGCGCGCCCGTCGTCGGGGCTGGACGGCGTGGTACGAGCCCAGCGCGGTCGCGCGCCACGAGCGCGGTGGCGCCGGGCCACGGCGCACCCGGAGGGTGGAGGCGCTCAACCACGCCAACCGTCTGCTGGTCACCGTCACGTGCGACCGCCCGTCGCCGCGGTGGTGGCCGCTGCTGCTGGTGACGACCAAGCTCAAGAGCCTCGAGCTCCTGCTCACCGTGCCGCTGGCCTTCCCGCTGGCGGTGTCACGTCTGGCCCGATACCTGCCGGCGGCCTGGTCCCGCAGACGGGAGCTCGAGGCACGGGCGGTGGTGTCCGCCGGCGATGTGGAAGCGCGGTGGGCGGTGCCCTTCCGGTGGGGGCCGTGGGTGGCCACGTGGTGGCAGCGGATCCGCGGGCGGGCGCCGGGCGTTCCTGGTGGCGGTCGGGGCGGGGGACGTCGCGGTGGTCGCGGCGGGTGACGTCGCGGTGGTCGCGGCCGGTCTTGCGGCCACGCGATACGCGCGTTCATCGCACCTGAGTGCGCGGTCAATAGAGATGTGTTGCGGAGGCCAAGGAGCAGCTTGACCAGAACAGATGTTCGGGTACGCTATCATCCGGCCTGGGGGCAGGTCAGGACATCCATCGTGGAGACGGGGAACGGGTCGTGTCCCAGCGCGGGTGAGCAGCCCGCGGTGGGGGACGAGTTGGACACACGCGCCGACCCGGCGGTGGTGTGCGGGCGACTGCTCGACTCCCTCGACCAGGTCACCCGGGAGCTCGCGGCCGTGCCCGTTGGCGAGCTGGGTGACGGCATGCTGGACGCCCTTCTCCCGCGGTTGCAGGCACCGCTACAACGACTCGAGGGCGTGCGTGCCCAGGCTGCGGCGGTCTCGCAGGCCCGTGTGGTGTCACGCAGGGACGGCGGGGCCAGCGGTCCGGTCATCCGTGAACACCAGCGTCGGCTTGCTGAGGAGCAGCAGTTGACGCCCGGCGAGGTGCAACGTCAGGTCGCAGCGGGTCAGGCTGTCACCGACCATGAGGGCACGGGACGGGCGGTGCAGGAGGGCCGGATCGGACCCCGGCACGCCGCGCGGATCGCTGAGGTCCTCGCCGCTACGCCGATGGAGCAACGCGATGACATCGAGCGCCAGCTGCTGGAGATGGCTGGGCGGCTCGATGGGCTCGCGTTCGGGCGGGCCGCCCGCCGTCTGCTCGCGTCGATCCGTCCGCAGGCGCTGGCGCGCGACGAGCGTCGCAAGCAGCTGGACCGGTCCGTACGCACGACCGACACCGAGGATGGCGGGTTCGCCTTCTCCGGGCTGTTGTACGGCGCTGCGGCCGAACAGGCACGCGAGGCGCTCCGCGCCTTCCGTCGGCCCGATGCCGCAGAAGAGGTTCGCACGCCCGCACAGCGCAGCGCCGACGCGTTCGAGCAGCTGTGTGCGGCGGCGCTGCGGTCCGGGGACGCTCCCACACGGCACGGCGAGCGCCCCCATGTCATGGTGGTGTTCTCCGCCGACCAGTACGCGGCGCTCGGCGTCGAACCGGAGCGGGCCTACGGGGTGTTCTCTGGCTCCGGGCAGGTCGCCTCGGGCACGGAGTTGCGTCAGCTTGTGGATGACTGCGAGCTGTTCCGCGTCCTGCTTGCCGCCGACGGCACCCCCATCGAGGTGTCCAGCGGCGTGCGCACCGTGCCGATGGGCCTGTGGCGGGCGCTGCTGGTCCGCGATGCCGGTTGTGTCTGGCCCGGCTGCGATGCACCGGCCGCGTGGTGCGACGTGGCGCACGGCAACCGGTCTCACGCCCGCGCAGGGCGCCTTCGGCTCGACAACGCCCTCCTGCTGTGCCGTCGTCACCATCGCCGTTTCGACAACGGCCCCTACCGGGTCCGGATCGAT
Organism: Nitriliruptoraceae bacterium; assembly: GCA_003565155.1. Classification (GTDB taxonomy): domain Bacteria; phylum Actinomycetota; class Nitriliruptoria; order Nitriliruptorales; family Nitriliruptoraceae; genus T1Sed10-7. Next base: position 57,768 of record PXDB01000041.1, read on the forward strand.
GGCGATCGCGTCCACATCCTCCGCATCACCGCCGACGCCGATGTGCCGGTGGGCACCCCCGACCGCGGGCCGGCCTACGTGACCGCTGGGCCTGTCGGTGCACCGTCCAGCGCCGGGGCCGCTGGGCCTGTCGGTGCACCGTCCAGCGCCGGGGCCGCTGGGCCTGTGGGTGCACCCTGCGGCACCGGGGCCGCTGACCCGATCCGCCCGCCACCGGCCCCACCGCCCCGCCTGTTCGATCCGTAGTGTCGGCGCCATGCGCGGGCGACGCCGAGCTGCCCCGGCGTGGCCCGCGACTCGGTCACCGGGCTGCGGCCGGCCGCCAGCCGGCCCGGTGCCACCCGCTGCGCTGCTGTCGGGCCTCGATGCATGGTCGGCTCACCCGGTGGTGCGCTGATGCCGTGGGTCCCGAAGTGGTCCAGGAGCAAGGCGTTGCCCACCGTCTCGTTCCAGCGGTCGCGATCCACCTCGACGCCCCACGCGCGCAGCGCGATGGCCTTGCCGGCGCCGTTCCCGGGCTCCCCGAAGGCAGAGGTGAGCACGCCGACGCCAGCAACATCGCGGGAGCGGCCGCTGGCGTTCATCGGTCGGGCCCAGGACCCGAGCTCGGACGCGGTCGAGCCATGCACCTGCGCAGGATCCCACCAGACCATGACGCTGCCGTGCTCCAGGTTGCGGGTGGAGGACGCAGCGTCGATCTGGTTGCCGGCCGCAGGAGTGACCGGCTGCGCTCCCTCGGTGTGCGGACCGGAGTGGGTCGGGCGCGTGTCGGTGTAGATGGCCTCGGGGTCGACCTGCGCCCTGCTCTCGAAGTGGGACCGGTCGGCGAGGGGCGCGCGATCGACCAGGACCTCGCAGCCGGCGGCTTCCCGTGCCTCGTCCGCGGCGGAGGACGTGACCACGCTCGCGTCGTCGAGCGACGCCGAGCCGCCAGCGAAGCCCTGGTAGCTGCTGACGTTGCCGACGCTGCTGACGTCGTCGACGCTGCCGACGCTGCTGACGTCGTCGACGCTGCCGACGCTGCTGACGTCGCCGACGCTGCTGACGTCGCTGACGCTGCCGACGCTGCCGACGGCGAAGGTCGTGAGGCCGGCCCGCCAGTTGCGCCGCTGCTGCACCGCTGCAGCGGCGCCCTCCTGACGTTCGCGCTCCTCACGCGCCTGCGCGCGACGCTGCTGGTTGGGGATGCATTCGCGTTCCGCCGTCGTCCCAACTGGTGTGCTCGGCCAGCAGCGTGGAGGGTGTCCGTGGGCCGGAGACTCGGTCAGCGCAACTCGGTGCACGCCGGGGTCCGGTCGGCCTGCAGCCGGCGGTGACCACGGGCCGCGGCGCAGCCGGCGAGCGGTGACCTGCTGGTCAGCGACGCTCGAGGAGGCCCTCGACCTGCGGGGCGTCCCGCGGGGCCGGTGGGGTTGCCGGGGCCCCGACGGCGATCATCCCGACCGGTTGCCAGACGCGGTCGAGGTCGAGGGCCTCGCGCACCGTGTCGGGGCAGAAGCTCGTGGAGCTGATCCAGGCGGCCCCGAAACCATGACCGGCCAGCACCACCTGCAGGTTCTGCAGGGCGGCCCCGGCCGACAGCAGGAACAGATCGCGTTCGCCGGTCGCGCGTCGCTGGTCGGGGTAGTCGTGCGCCTCCTCCAGGCTGACCAGCGGAAGCAGGAGGACCGGGGCGGTGCGCAGGATCGCATCTGAGCGCGCGATCCGGCGCTCGATCGTCCTCGAGGCGACCCCGTCGCCGGACAGGTCCGCGCGCCACTGCTCGGTCATCGCGTCCAGCAAGCTGGCGCGCGTGGTCGGTGCCAGGTCGAGGAACCGCCAAGGGCGCGTGCCGTGCGGTGCTGGCGCGGTCGCGGCGGCTGCGACCGCCGCCGCGAGTACCCGCTGGGGCACCGGATGCGTCGCATCGAAGCGCCGGATCGTGCGCCGGGCGCTGACGGCTCGCTCCACCGCCGTCGGCCCGCCGTAGGCGAACAGGTCCTGCTCGATCCCACGGACCAGATCCGCTCCCTGCCCGGCGGGTCCACTCGATGCCAGTCCGCGGATCAGGACGAAGGGCGTCCCGCTGTCCTTGGTCCTGACCAGGTCCGCGGCTGCTGCCAACGCGTCGGCCACCGCGGCTTCCGTCACCTCCAGAACACCACCATCGAGGTCCTGGCGACCACGCTCGTCACGGATGGCCGGCACCCCGGCGATCCCGAGGGCGACATCGGTCTGGCCGTGACGCCAGGGACGTCCGAAGGTGTCGGTGATGATGACCCCGATCGACCGCCCGGTCCGATGGTGCAGTTGCTCCTGCAACCGGGCGGCGGACGCGTCGGGGTCCTCCGGCAGGAGCAGGGCAGTCCCCGAAGCCACGTTGGACGCATCGATCCCACCGTTGGCGGCCACGAAGCCGTGTCTGGTACGGGTGATCACCACCCACGGTGCCTCAGCGACGATGTCAGCGGCCTCGCGCCGCGCAAGATCCTGGCGGGCGTGACGGGCGTCGCCCGGCGGCAGCGGCACCGTCCGGCCCTCCACCAGGCTCACGACCTTGGAAGCGATGCAGACCAGGTCCCCGTCAGCGGGCTCGTAGCCGTTGGTAGCCCACGCCGCCAGCAGCACGTCTGCCACGTCGTCACCCGGCCGGAACCGGTGGTCAGTCGGTAGAGGGACCACGGTCAGCGGCACCGGCGCCACCCCGGCGGCTGGATGCGTCGTACCCGGCGCCTGTTCGGGCGGTGTGGCCGTGGTTGGGTGCGCGGTGTCGGCTGCCTGTTCGGGCGGTGTGCCCGTGGTTGGGTGCGCGGTGTCGGCTGCCTGTTCGGGCGGCGCGGTGTCGGCGGCCTGTGGCGTCGTGCGTGCCGGGTCATCGGGTGCAGGGATGCCGGCGGCGGGGGAACCAGGATCACCGCTCACCGCATCGACCTCGCCAGGTACAGGCAGGTGCGGGCGAGCTCCGCCGCCACCTCGACGTCGTCCATCATCGTGTCGGTGACGGCGCAGCTGAGGCCGAGCGCCTCGACGTCCGCGTGTTGCGCCGCGTCGACGTTGTCGATCACCCAGCCGTCGAGCCACTCGCGGTAGTGCTCCGCCACGCCCCGTGCTGACACCTCGGTGTCGATCGCCGGCAGAAGGCGGTGGGCCATCCCCCGGACCACCGTGCCCCCGACGATCGGTGAGACCCCGACCACAGGCACCGGCGTCGTGTGCAGCGCGGCGCGGATGCCGGGCACCTCAAGGATCGTGCCGATCGACACCACCGGGTTGGAGGGCGCGACCAGGACAGCCTCGGCGTCGATCAGGGCCTCCACCACACCGGGTGCCGGGCGGGCCGACCCCGCACCGGCCAGCTGCACCGACGTGACCTCGGGCCGGCCACGTTCCCGCACCCAGTACTCCTGGAAGTGCAGGTCCCGCCCGTCGGAGGTGGTGATCCGGGTCTCGACCGCGTCGTCGGTCGCGGGCAGGAGCCGCAGGTCGAGGCCGAAGGCGTCCGTCACCTCGCCGGTGACCGTCGACAGGGGGGCTCCCTCCCCCATCCGCGACGTCCGGTGCAGGTGGGTGGCCAGGTCGCGGTCGCCAAGGGTGAACCACGGCTCGTGCCCGAAGCGCTCGAGTTCCGAGGCGACCACGTGGGACTCCTCTGCGCGGCCCCACTGCTGCTCGGGATGCACCACGCCGGCCAGCCAGTAGGTGATCGAGTCGAGGTCGGGGCAGATGCGGAGCCCGAACCGTGTCAGGTCGTCGCCGACGTTGACGATGGCGACGACCTCACGGGCGGGCACCACCTCGAGCAGGCCCCGCAGGAACCGTGCGGCCCCCACGCCTCCTGCGAGCACGGTGTACATCGCGTGCCTTCTCCACGGGGGTCGGTGGGCGGCGGCCTGACCGGCGTGCGCCAGCGGTGGCGGCCGGCTGGGTCGTGGGCGCTGGGTCGTGGGCCGGTCAGGGTAGGCCTCGTCCGGGTGGTCCCGGACCCGTCGGTGGCGCGGTCGCCGGGGCGCATGCCGGGGGTAGCCGGGTGCGTGCCGGGGGTCGCCGGGTCCGCGCCGGGGCAGCCGGGGTCCTCGCCCGGGGGTAGCCGGGGTCCGCGCCGGGGGCAGCCGGTCGGTCGCTACCGTGCCACCCCGCCAGCAGCGACAGCGAGGAGCGCGGGTGAGCGACACTCCCCTCGAGGTACTGGCGCGCACGCGCCCACGTGCGCTGCACCGCGCGGAGGAGGGGCGCACCCTCACCCGCGATGAGGCCGCGGCGCTGCTCACCTGTCGTGAGGACGACCTCGAACGGCTGCTCGCCGTTGCCGGCCGGGTCCGCGACGCCGCACCGTGGTACGCCGAGGGTGCCTGGGGCCGCACCGCCGACGGGCGCCGGCGGGTCACCTACTCGCGCAAGGTCTTCGTCCCCCTCACCCACCTGTGTCGTGACGCCTGCGGCTACTGCACCTTCGCCTGGCCGCCCCACAAGGACCTGCCCGCCTACCAGTCGCCCGAGCAGGTGCTCGAGGTGGCACGGGCCGGCCAGGCCGCGGGCTGCACCGAGGTGCTGTTCACCCTCGGTGACCAGCCGGAGGAGCGCTATCCCGCTGCACGCGAGTGGCTCGCGGCCCGCGGGTACGAGACCACCCTCGAGTACCTGCGGGCGGTGTCCATCCAGGTCATCGAGGCGACCGGGGTGCTCCCGCACCTGAACCCGGGGGTGATGGGCTGGGCGGACCTCGCGACGCTCAAGCAGGTCTCCGCCTCCATGGGGATCATGCTCGAGACCACCTCTGAGCGCCTGCTGGAGAAGGGGCAGGCCCACTTCCAGGCCCCCGACAAGGAACCGGCGCGACGGCTGCAGACGCTGGAGGACGCGGGACGGCTGTCCGTTCCCTTCACCTCGGGGCTGTTGATCGGCATCGGGGAGACCCTCGGTGAGCGCATCGACACCCTGTTCGCCCTTCGCGACGTGCACCGGCGGTACGGCCACCTGCAGGAGGTGATCGTCCAGAACTTCCGCGCCAAGCCGGACACCGCGATGCGCGACCATCCGGAGCCGTCCTTCGAAGACCTGCTGACCACCATCGCCACCGCACGCATCGTGCTCGGGCCGACGGTGCACCTGCAGGCGCCACCGAACCTCTCTCCCGGCACCTTCCACCTGCTGCTGCGCGCGGGCATCGATGACTGGGGTGGCGTCTCACCGGTGACCCCGGACCACGTCAACCCGGAGGCGCCGTGGCCGCAGCTCGAGGAGCTGTCGGCTCGCTCGGCCGACCAGGGGTTCGTCCTGACCCAACGGTTGCCCGTCTACCCCGAGCACGCGACGATGCCTGACCCCTGGCTCGCCGGTCGGATGCGCGGTCCGGTGTCGGCGCTGATGGACGAACGGGGGCTCGCCCGCGACGGTGTCCGCCCCGTCGGCCAGCCGTGGCAGGATCCGGAGGTCAGCTCGGGCGCGGTGACGGCGCGCATGGCAGCGGTCATGGACGCTCGTGAGGATGACGACCGTGGTGCGGATGGCGAGGACGGACCCCACGGTGCGGACGGACCCCACGGTGCGGACGGACCCCACGGTGCGGACGGAACCGACGGTGCGGACGGAACCGACGCGGCTGATGGTGCGGTCGCGGACGCCGCACCGCCTGCGCAGCCGAGGGGCAACGGACACCTGACGTACGGGGCGCCGGGCGCAGCGTCGAGCGACGTCGGGTCCGCGGCCGACGGCCGCAACGCCCGCTCCGCCGTGGCCGAGGACGAGTTGCATCGCGCGGTGTTCGGTGACCTGCACGTCATCGCCGACGGGGTGCTGGCCGCCAACGCTCCACGGGTCGAAGGCCCTGCCCGCACGACGATCCGCCGCGATGTCGCGGCGGCGCTCGCGCGCGCACAGTCCGGCACGGTGCTCGACGACGCGGAGGCGCTCCTGCTGTTCGACGCCACCGGCGTGGAGCTGGATGCCCTGGCTGCGGCAGCCGATGAGGTCCGCGCGGACCGGGTGGGCGAGACCGTCACCTACGTTGTCAACCGCAACATCAACTTCACCAACGTCTGCTACACCGGTTGCCGGTTCTGCGCCTTCGCCCAGCGGCGTGACGACCCGGATGCCTACACCCTGTCGTTGACCCAGCTGGCTGATCGCGCCGAGGAGGCGTGGCAGCTCGGCGCCACCGAGGTGTGCATGCAGGGCGGGATCCACCCGGACCTGCCCGGTGACTACTACTTCGAGGTGCTCGATGCCGTGCTGGCCCGGGTGCCGGGTATGCACGTCCACGCCTTCTCGCCGATGGAGATCGTGAACGGCGCCACGCGTCTGGGCATCCCGGTACGCGAGTGGCTCGAGGAGGCGAAGCGCCGCGGACTGGGCTCGGTCCCCGGCACCGCGGCGGAGATCCTCGATGACGATGTGCGCTGGGTCCTGACCAAGGGGAAGCTGCCGGCCTCGCAGTGGATCGAGGTCATCACCACCGCGCACGAGGTGGGGCTGCGGTCCTCCTCGACGATGATGTACGGCCACGTGGACGAGCCGCGTCACTGGGTCGCCCACCTCAAGCTGCTCCGCGAGCTGCAGGAACGCACCGGCGGCTTCACGGAGTTCGTGCCACTGCCCTTCGTGCACCAGCTGGCGCCGATCTATCTCGCCGGGGTCGCCCGTCCCGGTTCCACGTGGGAGGACGACCGGCGGGTGCACGCGATGGCGCGTCTGCTCCTGCAGGGGGCGATCGATCACGTACAGCTGTCGTGGGTGAAGGTCGGGCTCGATCGTGGTGTGGACCTGCTGCGCGGCGGGTGCGACGACCTCGGTGGCACGCTGATGGAGGAGACCATCTCCCGGATGGCGGGGAGCGCGCACGGCGTGCGCAAGAGCGTCGAGGAACTCGAAGCGGCCGCGCATCGTGCGGGGCGGCCCGTTCGCCAACGCACCACGCTGTACGGCAGCGTGCAGGCGGACCATCCCGCGTGACCGCGCGATGCCTGCGTCGACATGCCCGTGGCGTGACCGCGCGATGCCTGCGTCGACATGCCCGTGGCGTGACCGCGCGCCGTCCACGTCCGGGTGCGCCCCGTGTGACTGCCCCGGTGGCGCGGTGCGCCTCCCGGCTGAGCACCCATCCTGGTTGCGCGGTGACTGCACAATGCAGATGTGCAGGTTGTCGATGCAACCGTCTAGGTTGTTGCGACGTGTCGGCAGGGCAACAGGGGCGTTCGGCCCTGCCCCGCCCGCCGGACAGGAGCCAGCTAGGGCCTGCTGGCGCCCCGTAGGCGCCCGATCCGGGCGTCAACGCCGGTGCGCGTTGGGGCTGGTGCCGCGCAGGTCGTCGGTGCAGGATGTGTCGCGGTTCCGGCAGACCTCGACAGAAACCTCTACAGCTGGCTTGACAAAACCTATACAGGTCGCCACGCTTCCCACTCAACCGATACCGCACCTCGGAGAAGACGTGGCCGCAGCAGCGATCTCGATGGCACCCAGCCCGACCACAACCACCGCCCGTTCCTACGTCGACCTGACGAGCGAGGAGCTGCTGGTCGAGGTCGGGTCGGCGGACCAGGCGGCCTTCGCGGTGCTCTACGACCGGGTCACCCCCCAGGTGCTGGGGGTGACGCTGCGGGTCCTCCGTGACCGGGCGCTCGCCGAGGAGGTCACCCAGGAGGTGCTCGTCGAGGTGTGGCGCAAGGCGGACCGCTTCGATCCCGACCGCGGAACCGCCTCCGGCTGGATCACCACGCTCGCGCACCGACGCGCCGTCGATCGGGTCCGTAGCGAACAGGCCTCGCGGGACCGTGATGATCGCGTGTCGCGTCGCGATGAGGTGCGTGCCTTCGACGCGGTCGCCGACGAGGTGCAGGTCAACCTAGACCACTGGCAGGTGCGGCGGGCGCTCGCCACGCTGACCGAGCGTCAGCGCGAGGCCATCGAGCTCGCGTACTTCGGCGGCCACACCTACCGCGACGTCGCCCGAGTGCTCGGGATCCCGGAGGGCACGGCGAAGTCCCGTCTCCGCGACGGGCTCCTGCGTCTGCGCGAGGCACTCGAGGGTCTGGTGTGACCTCCGCCTGAGCGCGGTCGTATCGACGACCGATCCTGCGTGGCCCGCGCTCCCGGCGCGGGCTTTCGCACGTCCGGCGGGCGTGGTGTGCACGGTCGTCCGACCGTGGTCGTGGGGTGCGGATCTCCTCGCCCTGCCAGCGTCCGCCGGTCGTCGCCACCAGCAGCGGGTACGCGCGCCGACACACCAGTCCTCGTGGTGGTGTGTCGGCGCAGACACAACCGGTAGTGGTTCGCGCTTGACCGATCACGGAGTGTAGTGCAGTATGCCACCTATGTAGTTCCACCGATGTCGGCAGGTAGGAGTGGCCGGTGGAAGCCATCACCGAACTGTCCACCAAGCTCGCGTTCGACGCGGATGACCGCGTCTGGATGCTCGAGGCCAAGTGTCTCGACGCCGATCCGGAGGCCTTCTTCCCGGAGAAGGGTGGTTCCACCCGGGAGGCGAAGCAGATCTGCGCGACCTGCCCGGTTCGTGCCGAGTGCCTGGACTACGCCCTGGCGAACGACGAGCGGTTCGGCATCTGGGGGGGCCTCTCCGAGCGTGAACGTCGGCGCGCCAAGCGGCTGACCGCCTGAGCCGCACCCGGCCGCGTCCGACCGCGTTCGTCCGCGCGGACCGGCCGGCCATCCGCTCGGGCGCTCCGGGCCCCAGGGCATGGCATCCACGGCCCATCGGGGCCAGCCCTCCACGTCCACCGCTCCGCGGCCACCACCGCGTGGCCACTGGACCGGCCGGTGCGCAGGGTCCGGCTGCTAGCCTGCGCCGTTGCGCGTCATCGCCCCTGGCGTCCTGCGAACGGTGCACCGTCAGCGCGAGCACGACGTGACGGGGTCGCTCGTCGGACGATGACACCGTGCTGGCCGCGCCCAGGGGGACCGCGACGTGAGCGCGCAGGAGGAAGCGGACACCTTGCCGGCCACCGAGACCGCCGCGGGCCCGCCCGTCCTCGCCGTCCTCGTCGTGCACGACGGTCTTCCCTGGCTGCCTCGCACCCTCTCCGCCCTCGCGGCGCAGTCCCACCCCCACCTCGACATCGTGGCGGTGGACAACGCCAGCGCTGACGGCTCGCGGGAGCTGTTGCTCGACCAACTCGCGGAGGATCAGGTCCTGGTCGCTGACCGGGACCTCGGCTTCGGGGGTGCGGTGTCGATGGCGCTCGACGCCCGCCCGACCTCGGAGCACCGCTACGTGCTGCTGGTCCACGACGACCTCGAGCTCGCACCCGATGCCGTCGCGGAACTGGTGTCCAGCATGGAGGCGGATCCGCGTCTTGCCGCGGTCGGCCCCAAGCTACGGGCCTGGGGCGCCTCGACGGAGCTGCAGGCCCTCGGCTCCACCATCGACATCACTGGCCGGATGGATACCGGGGTGGACCCTGGTGAGCTCGACCAGGGTCAGCGTGACCAGGAGGACCGGGCGCTGTTCGTGTCGACCGCCGGGATGCTGGTGCGTCGGTCGGTCTTCGACGAGCTCGGTGGTCTCGACCGCCGCTTCCACGTGTTCCGAGACGACCTCGACCTGTGCTGGCGGGCCTGGCTGGCCGGTCACGACGTCGAGGTGGTGCCGACGGCCACCGCCGAGCACGCCGGCGCGGCGGCGAACTACCTCCGGCTCGGCCAGACCCGCTTCATCGGGCCCAGGTACTTCGCTGAGCGCAACACCCTCGCCGCTCTGCTGAAGAACTACGGCACCGCTCGTCTGTTCCTGGTGGTGCCCCTCTTCTTCCTGGTGGGTCTCGCCAAAGTGGTGGGCTTCCTGCTCACGCGCCGCTTCTCCGACGCATGGCAGACCGTGCGGGCCTGGGTCTGGAACGTCACGCACCTGGCCGAGACCCGCCGGTACCGACGGGCCGTCCAGTCCCGTCGGGTCCGGGCCGACGAGGAGCTGGCGGAGCTCTTCGGCCGGCTCGGTCCGCGGGTGCGGGCCTACGGTGAGGCCATGGCGAGCTGGGTCGCCGGTGGGGACGCGGATCCGGCACCTGAGCTCTCCCACGACGCACCGATGCCGGACGAGCCGAGAACGGCGACGGCGCGGCTGGTCGCCTTCGCCCGACAGCGCCCCGTGCTGTTGAGCGGCGGACTGCTGGGTGTCGTCGCGGTGGCCGGCATGTGGCCGCTGCTGCGCCCTGGGGAGCTACGCGGTGGCGGTCTCGCGCCCTGGCCGGATCGCGCCATGGTGTTCCTCGGTGATCACGCGGCCGCGTGGCATGACGCAGCGGCCTTCGGTACGTCGTCGCCGCCGGCACCGAGTCAGGCCCTGTTGGGCCTGCTGCACCTGATGCTGGGCAACTCCGGCTACCTCGCCTCACGGGCGGTGCTGATGCTGCCCTTCGTGGTCGCCTGGTTGCTGGCCCTGCGCGCGGCGCAGATCTACAGCGACCGTCGGCTGCCACGGGTGGTCGCGGCGACGGCCTACGTCCTGTCGCCACCCGCCTTCGCCGCACTTGCCACCGGGCGCATCGAGGCCCTCGTGGTGTTCGCCGTCCTCCCGGGGTTGGTCGCAGGCCTGATCACCGCAGCCCGCCTCGCCACCCCTCCGGCGCGTGCGTGGCGGGCTGTGGCGGGCTACTCCCTCCTGGGCGCGATCGCCGGGGCCTTCGAGCCGGCCATGCTGTTGGTCCTCCCCGTGGTGGGCGCGGGGGCCGCACTCGTCGTGATCACCCGGGCCGATGCCCTCTCCGACCGCGCCATCCTCGCCGGACGGCTCGGTGTGGCCAGCGCGGCGCCGCTGCTGCTGAACCTGCCGTGGTCATGGGGCCTGCTCGCGGAGGACGGTCCGCTCCTCGGCGCACCGGTGGTGACCGAGCAGGCGGGCGATCCCCTGTGGACGTGGCTGCTGCTGTCACCCGGGCTCGCCGGGTTCCCCGGTGTGGTGGCGGGAGCGGGCTTCCTGCTGGCCGGCCTCCTCGGGCTCGCCCTCGGCTGGCGACGCAACGAGGGGCTCGTGACCGCGTCGTGGGCGGCTGCGCTCCTCGGTGCGACGGCGGCCTGGTGGGTCGATCGGGTGGACAGCGCGGTGTGGGCCGGCACCCCGCTGCTCGTGACCGTGGCCGCGTTCGCCGCCGCCTTCGCCCTGGCCTTCGCGACGGGCGCGCGCCGGCTCGCCCGCCACGCCTTCGGATGGCGACAGGTCGCCGCCCTGGTCACGGTCCTCGGTGTCACCGTCAGCATCGTGGGCGTGGCGTGGGCGTTGGTCCGCGAACCCTTCGGCGCCTACGTGCGCGGCGAACCGACGCTGCCGTCCTTCGTGCAGGCGGAAGCCGTGACCGAGGGTCCGTTCCGGGTGCTGGTGCTCGCTGCTGCGGACGGTGCGGTCACCTACGAGGTGGTCGACGGGCGCGGTGTCACCATGGCGGCCTACGGGCTCCGGCAGCCGCCGGCCACCCAGCGTGCGGTCGACAACGCCGTCCAGGATCTGCTCGCGGCGCGCGACCCCGGCGCCGCTGACGTGCTGGGCCGGTGGGGTATCCGCTACCTGATCGTGCCGGATGGCGCCGAGGACGCCGCCCTGACCGACGTGCTGCTCGCACAGGACAGCCTCGAACCCCGACCGGTCGCCTCGGGCCAGCTGCACGCCGTGACCGGCTGGCTCCCGCAGGCGGCGGTCCTCTCCCCGACCGCCGCCGGCGCCATCGCTGACCGTGGGGCACTGCCATCCGACGAGGAGGTGGCCGCGCTGGAGGTGCTCGGCAACGGGCGCGCCACGGGGACCCTCGCGGAGGAACGGACGGTCCTGCTGGCCGAGGCGGAGGATGCAGGCTGGGAGCTGTGGGTGGAGGGCCAGCGGCTGCAGCCGGAGCCGGGCTCCCCGGTCGTGTTCACCGAGGTGCCCGCGGGGGAGGTGGAGCTGCGCCATACCGGCGAGACCGTGCGCGGGCTCACGCTCACCGCCCAGGTGCTGCTCCTGCTGCTCGTGATCTCCCTGGCCCTGCGGCCACCCGGAGCCGGCCGCCACGCCCGGCCGTCAGCGTCGTCCGCGCCGGATGAGGGGACACCGTGAACCTCCAGCGTGTTGTGCTGCCGATGACGCTGCTCGCGGTCGTCGCGGTGTACGTGTTCCTCGTGGATGCCGTCGCTGGCCCACTGGAGCGACCGGAGGTCACCAGCGCTCCGCCGCCGACCATCGAGCCGCGTGCGGGAGCCGCCCTGTGCACCGTGGGCGCCGGTGACCCCGGTAGGCCTGGTGTCGAACTCGCGGTGCCGGACGACGACCCGTCGCCCGACGACGAGGATGCCGACGTCGACGCGGCCGACACCCCCGACGAGGATGCCGACGTCGACGCGGCCGACACCCCCGACGAGGATGCCGACGACGACGATCCCGCGGACGATGACGCCGAGGTGGACGATGACGCGGCGGACTCCGCGGAGGCTGACGCGGACGAGGCCGCCCCGGTGTCACCGGCCACGATCATCGCGTCGCGACCCACGGGGGCCGGAAGTGCCCCGGCCCAGCTCGAGCGCGTCGACCTCGTCGAGGGGGAGCGCAGCTCCACGCCCCTGCCGGCGGTGTTCCCTTCCAGCGACGGGCGCACCGAGGCGGTCCGCTCGGACGAACTCGCGGCCTCCTGGCTGCGGTGGCGGGACGGTGTCGTGGCCGTGAGCCGTGAGTGGCGTCTCGAGGAGGTCCCGGGGCTGCCCGACGCCACGGTGTCCGGTCCCTGCACCACCACCGCGGCGTCGACCATCATCGTCCCGGGCATGTCGACCACCGGCGGTGACGAGGCCCGCCTGCGGCTCGCGAACCCCCATGACGGCCCCGCCAGTACGGCGGTGAGCTTCGCCACACCGGGTGACCCGCAGGCGCCGCTGGTCCTGCAGAACCTCTCGGTGCCGGCCGGATCCGTGCGCGAGGTGGTGGTCAACGATGTCCTTCCGGAGCGCGCCGACCTCGCGGCCGTGGTGGATGTGACCTCCGGGCGCCTGGCCGTGGAAGGCATCCAGGTCTCCCGTTCGGCCATCGGTGATGTCGACGGGGTCGCGCTGCTGGAAGCGACCACCGAGGCTGCCGAGGATTGGACCGTGCCGTGGATCGGCGATGACGATGCCACGGCGGGGTGGCTGTGGGTGCTCAACCGGGGTGATCGTGCGGCGACGGTGGAACTGACGCTGCACACCGAGGACGGGGGTGAGCCGCCCGCAGGTCTCACCGAGGTGAGCGTGCCCGAGGGTGAGCTGCGGCGGGTCGACCTGTCGGGCACGCTCCCCGAAGAGGTGACCGAGGCGGCCGTCACCGCCCGTTCCAACGGTGTACCCATCGTCGTCTCGGGTGGTGTGCGTCGTACGGCTGACGAGGTGGAGCGCACCGGTATCGCGGTGCAGCTGGGCGCGGCGACCGACACGCGGTGGGTGGTGTCCGGGGCAGCGGGCGACCGACGGCGCGAGCGGCTCCGCCTGGTCAACCCGGAGAGCGAGATCGCCAGCGTCGACATCACCGTCTTCGACGGCGTGCAGGCCCTCGCCCCTGAGGAGCTGCAGGGCATCGAGGTGCCAGCGGGCGCGACCCGCACCGTCGTGCTCGAGGACCTGCTGGCCCCGACCGCACGATGGTCGGCGTTCGTGACCTCCTCGAGCGGCGAGGTCGTGGTCGCCCGGGTCGGCTCCGACGGCGGGACCGGCCCGCTCCACCTCGTTGCTGGGGCGGGGGTGCCCGCGGCCAGTTGGTCGGTGACCGGCAGCGGGCTCGAGCCGGTGGCCCGGCCCGGTCTCGTGACCCAGCTCGGGACGCAGGGACCGCGTGCTCCGGGTGGTGTGCGGTCCGGGCTGCTCGGGCGCCTCGGTGAGGACGGCGACGAGGTGGACGGCGAGGAAGCGGACGGCGATCAGGTCGATGAGGACGGTGCGGACCCGGCACCCTGATGCCGCCTGATCCCACGGCCAGGCGGTCAGCGCCGGCCGCGGCCCGTCTCCGCGAGCTGGCCGGCCTCGACGGCCGGCAGGTGGCTCGTCAGCGGAGCTGCCGGTCCACGCTGCCGGTCCACGCTGCCGGTCCGGTGGCCGCTCTCCGACCGTCGGCGTGGCGCCGCCGCGCGGTGCCGGGCGTGGAGATCGTTGGTCGGTCCAGGGTCGCGGCGCGCCCGGGCCCGCGTGGTCGACCAGCAGGAGCCGGTGGTGCGGTGTGGATCACAACATCGCCTTGGGTACCCCGCGGTTCCCCAAGACGCCGAGGCTGCTTGCCGAACGACAGCGGTGTGGTTTAGCGTTCGCGCCGTGGACGACGTGACGGGAACCGCCGCGCTGGAGGCCGCCGTGCGCGGCGGCCACGCCCCCGCGCGGCCCGGCGGTGGCCCTGCCACTGCGCGGCCCGGCGGCGGTGCCGCCCGCGGCCCACGTGGCGCTGATGAGCGCGTCTGCGCCCGCCCAGCCTGCCGGCAACCCGCGACGGCCACGCTCGGGTTCTCGTACGCGGCGCGTGAGGTGGAGCTCGACGCCCTCGCGCAGCGCCGCTCGCCCCAGACCTACGACCTGTGCACCGTGCACGCAGCCCGTACCCGTCCGCCCCACGGGTGGGAACTGCGTGATCGCCGCCCCGACGACGATCGTCGCCGGGATGTGCGAGGAGCGGTGCCGGCCGACCTCGGCGGCGATCGCACCGTGGCGGTGCTCGCCGCTGCGCTGCGTGCGGTGCCGGACGCCGTCTCCGAGGACGCCGCCGCACCCGCCGCCGAGGTCACGGCCCCCGTCCATCCCAGTGGCCCCGCAGGCGTGTCGTCCACGCCGGCGGCCGCGGGGCGGGACGGGGCGGGCGGTGCGGCGGGTCAGTCGGGCGGTGCGGCGGGCGACCGCGCCGACGCACGGTCGCCCTGGCCCGTCCCCGCAACGGACCGCGCACGGCCGCCGGTCCGACGTGTCCGCTGACACCCGGCCCCCCGGCGCGTCGGGGCCTGTCGGCGCAGCGTCCGCCCGCTGAGCAGCCGCGGCCGTCGCCTTGCTGCGAGCAGTGCGCGCACCGACCGCTGGTGCGGCCTCCACCGTGGAGAGAGGCTGATGTGGTTTCTTACGGGCCAGTGTCACCTAAGAACCGGATCCGCCACCGCCGTCCCGCCGGTAGGGTTCCCATCGATGTCGCTCCCCAGAGAACTGACCCAGCAGGTCCGACGGCTCGACGAGTACGAGCTGCGCCGGCTGCTGATCCTCGTCCGTGGGCTCCTCGTCCACGTGGACGGCGCGCCGGGCGACGAGGCGGGCTTGCCGCCCTCCCTGTCGTACCGGCAGGAGGAGGTGCGGTGCGGCAAGCGTGGGTGCTCCGCCTGCCCCCACGGGCCCTACTGGTACGCCTACTGGAAGGAACAGGGTCGTACCAGGAAGCGCTACATCGGTCGGCACCTGCCGGGAGAACCCCTGCCGCCCGTGGTCCCGGACAGCGCACCGGCTGCGCCGCCTGCTGGGGTGCAGGGGGCTGAGGACGGCCGTGCCGACACCGCCAGTGACCCCAGCTAGGAGCCCCCGTGGACATCACCCCGGATCCAGACTGGCCGCACCAGCTCCCCGGAAGCGGTCATGACGCCGTCTCCCACCTGCGCAGCGCACCGCCCAGGGAGATCTTCCGCGCCTACGACGTCCGTGGCGAGGTTGCCGGCCCGATGGGGTTCGATCCCGCCCTGCTGACCCCCTTCGACGCCAACGTGCTCGGTCGGGCCTTCGGAACCGTCCTGGCGCGCCGGGGGATAGATCGGCTGGTCGTCGGGCACGACAGCCGTGCCTACGCACCGATGCTCGCCGGCGCACTGATCGAGGGCCTGCTCTCCACGGGGAGGCAGGTGGTGGCCATCGGGTTGGCCACCACGCCGATGGTCTACTTCGCGCAGCACCACCTCGATGTCCCTGCCGCGGTCGCGGTGACCGCCAGCCACAACCCCAACGGCTGGGCCGGCTTCAAGCTCTCGACGGCGCCGTCCACGACCCTGGGCAGCGAGGGCATCGAGGAACTGCGGGCGTTGACCGCCGACGGTGCGTACGCCCGCGGCTGTGGCAGCTACGTCGAACACAGCGTGACCGACGCCTACGTCGGGGACCTCGCACGACGCAGCCCCGCCCCGGCACCGCTCAGGGTCGTCGTCGACGGCGGCAACGGCATCGCCGGGCCGATCGCGGCGGCCGCCTTCTCCGCTGCGGGGTACGAGGTGCTGCCGATCAACCTCGAGCTCGACTGGCGCTTCCCCAACCATGAGCCGGACCCGGAGGTGCTGGACGCCCGCCGCCAGCTGGCCGCCGCGATCACGGCCGAGCGCGCCGACATCGGTGTCGCCTTCGATGGCGACGGTGATCGCCTGGGCGTCTCGGACGAGCGTGGCGGGACCGTGTACGCCGACCGCGTCGTCGCGCTGCTGGCACGGGATGTCCTGGCTCGGCATCCGGGCGGCACGATCCTCTACGACGTGAAGTGCTCCCGCCTGGTCGGTGACGTGGTCCGGGCCGCCGGGGGCAACCCGGTCATGGGGCGGACGGGTCACTCCCACATCAAGCAGCAGCTGCAGGCGCTCGGGGCGCCCTTCGCCGGTGAGCGCAGCGGCCACTTCTTCGACGCGGCCGACCACCTGGGCTTCGACGACGCGGTGCACGCCGGCCTGCGGCTCGGCGCGGTGCTGGCCCGGGCCGGGGGGACCCTGTCGGAACTGGTCGAGGCGTTGCCCCGCTACCAGTCCAGTCCGACGATGCAGGCCCCCTGCCCTGACGACGCCAAAGCCGCGGCCGTCGACCGCATCGCGGAACGGCTGTTGGCTGCGGTGGAGCCAGAGGAGGTCGTACGGGTCGACGGCCTCCGGGTGGAGTTCCCCGACGGGTGGCTGCTGGTACGGGCCTCCTCGAACATGCCGGCGCTGGTCCTGCTGTGCGAGGCCCGCGACGAGGCCGCACTGCTGCGCTACTACCGCCTGCTCCGCGCCGCCATCGACCCCGACGAGGACGTCGGTGACACCTGGCTGAACGACCGCTTCGCCGAGGTGGCGGCCGAGAGGTCGCAGGGCGCGTGACCCAACGGTCCGCCCCACGCCAACCCGGCGCGTCACGTCGCATCGATGAGCGCGTAACCTCACGGCACGCCCCACGTCGACCTGGAGCGCTACGTGTCCATCGATGACCGGCTCCTCCGGATCCTCGTCTGTCCGGCATGCGGTGGCGATGTCGAGCACAAGGAGCGACGCCACCTCATCGTCTGCCGTGCGTGCGGCCTGCGCTACCCGGTACGGGACAGCATCCCCGTCATGCTCGTCGAGGAGGCCTCGCCGCCGCGCTGATGTGGCCGTCGACGCGGGTCGGCGTGTCGCTGCCGCACTGCGGTCGCCTTCGTGGCACCGGGCGTGTCGGCGTCGCGCTGCGTCCGCCTCCGTGGCACCGCCCGGGTCGGCGTCGCGCTGCGTCCGCCTCCGTGGCACCGGGCGTATCGGCGTCGCCCGTTCCTGGTCGGTGTCCTCGTGCCGTATCCACAGTCGCCACGCCGCCCGATCGCCGGTCGTGACGCCGCGATGCGATGCTGCGGGCATGTCGACCACCGATCTTGCGGCGGACCGTGGCGGCCTGCGCCCGGTCAGGGCGCTGGGCTGCCTGCTGGCGCCGCCCCGCTGTCTGGCCTGCCGGCAGCGCGGCGTCACACCCTGGTGCGGCGGCTGTGCCCAGGTCGTCCGGCAGCTGGCGCGGGGCTGCCCGCGGTGCGCGGCGCCGCGCGGCGCCGCGCACGCCTGCTGGCCGCAGGACGCCCCCATCGACGCGGTGTCCGCCGCCTACGACTACAACGGCGTGGTGGCCTCGGCGATCGCGACGGCGAAGATCGCGGGTGTCCACGCCGCGTGGCCGGCCCTGGTCGCGCCACTGGTCCACCGCCTCGGGGCGCAGCCGCCGCCGGTCGATGCGGTGACGTGGGTGACCACGCCCGCCGTCCGGGTCCGTCAACGTGGGGGTGACCACGCCGGGCGTCTGGCCCGGTTGATCGCTGACGGCCTCGATCTGCCCTGCACGCCGCTGCTCAGCGCGCGAGCGACACGTGGTCGACCCGATCGCTACACCGCGCTGCACCGTCTGCCGGGCACGGACCTGCTCCTTGTGGACGACATCCTGACGACCGGTGCCACCGCGTGGCGCGCGGGGGCGACGCTGCGCACGGCGGGTGCCGGTCGGCTGCACCTGGCGGTCCTGGCGCGCGCGGGCACCCACACCCTCGGTGCCGCCACACGGTGAGCGATGACGGTGGGCCAGGCGGTCCTGCCAGGAGGCTCCATGGTGCGCACGCTCGGCGGCTGCGCTGGCGTGCTCGTCACGGATGTGTGCGCGCGGTGGCACGGACGTGCCGTGCAGTAGGCCCAAAGGTCCTCGCATCGTCGCCCGGTCGCGACCTACGGTCGAGGGTCAGGCTGGGGAGTGGGATCCTCGCCGGAGCCCTCGGACCCGGTCCGCGTCGCGGTGGGAGACCACCCCGACGGGCACGACGCCACGCGCGCGTGCAGCCGCCCTCCCGGGAGTCCGCCCGCGCGCAGGCGTGAACGCCGCGTCATGGGCGCGGCCCGCGAGCACGATCGCACGGCAGCGGTCGTGGGACAGGAGGACCGATGCGGATCACCGTGAACGGAACCAACCTCGACGTCACGCCCCGGATCCGGGACGAGGCGATCGCGAAACTCTCGCGTGTGAGCCGGATGTTCGACCGGTTCATCGATATGGAGGTGGTGTTCTCGGAGGAGACGAACCCACGCATCGAGGAGCGTGTGCGCTGCGAGGCGACGCTGCACGCGAAGGGTCAGTACCTGCGCGCCAGCGCCACGGGCCCCGACCCGCTCACGGCGATCGACCGGACCGAAGCCAAGCTCGCGCGTCAGGTCCGCAAGCTCAAGACCAAGCTCGTCCACAAGCCACGGCTGGACGCCGCCCAGGCGCCTCCGGCCGCAGCCGCGCTGCCCGCGGACGAGATGACCGGCTGACCGACGGCGGGAGGCGTTCCGAGCGTGACCCATGCACCCGGCCGGGCCCGTGTGGTCGTGCGGCCGGGTGCACCGGCGTCCCGGCCCGTACCATGGCGGGCTACCAACCGCCTGCTCAGGGTGCCCGCCGCTCAGCGGCCATCCCGGGGTGGGTCGTTCCGGCCATGATGAGGGATGACCGTGCCAGCTGTGCTCGACAGGATCCTCCGCGCAGGTGAGGGCCGCCGGTCCAAGGAGCTCCAGAAGGTCGTCGACGCGGTCAACGCGCGCAGCGACGAGATGGCGGCGTTGACCGACGAGGAACTCCAGGCCAAGACCGCGACGTTCAAGGCCCGTCTCGCTGAGGGCGCGACCGTCGACGACCTGCAGGTGGAGGCCTTCGCCGTGGCCCGCGAAGCCGGGTGGCGGGTGCTGCGTGAGCGTCCCTACGACGTCCAGGTGCTCGGCGGCGCGGCGCTGCACGGCGGCAACATCGCGGAGATGAAGACCGGTGAGGGCAAGACCCTGACCTCCACGATGCCGGTCTACCTCAACGCCTTGACCGGGCGCGGCGTCCACATCGTCACCGTGAACGAGTACCTCGCCAAGCGTGACGCGGCCTGGATGGGCCAGGTCCACCGCTTCCTCGGGCTGACCGTCGACGTGGTCTTCTCCGGCCAGACCAAGGCGCAGAAGCGCGACGCCTACCGCGCGGACATCACCTACGGGACGAACAACGAGTTCGGCTTCGACTACCTGCGTGACAACATGGCGCTCGACAAGGCCAAGCAGGTCCAGCGCGGTCACCACTTCGCCCTGGTCGACGAGGTGGACTCGATCCTGGTGGACGAGGCCCGTACGCCGCTGATCATCTCCGGGCCCGCGGAGCAGTCCGCCAACCTCTACCAGGTCTTCTCCCGCCGGGTCGCCCCCAACCTGACCAGGGGAGAGGAGGGTGACGCGCCAGGACAGGCCACCGGCGACTACGTCATCGACGAGGCCAAGCGCACCGTGGCGGTCACCGAGGAGGGGGTCGCGAAGGTCGAGAAGCTGCTCGGCATCGACAACATGTACGAGTCGGTCAACACCCCCCTGATCCACCACCTCAACAACGCGCTCAAGGCCAAGGACCTCTACAAGCGCGACCGCGAGTACATCGTCACCGACGGCGAGGTCCAGATCGTCGACGAGAACACCGGTCGCGTGCTCGCCGGCCGTCGCTACTCCGAGGGCCTGCACCAGGCGATCGAGGCCAAGGAGGGGGTGAAGATCAAGGACGAGAACCAGACGCTGGCGACGATCACCCTCCAGAACTACTACCGCACCTACGACAAGCTGGCCGGGATGACCGGGACGGCCAAGACCGAGGAGGCGGAGTTCCTCGAGATCTACAACCTCGGGGTCGTCGAGGTGCCGACCAACCGGCCG
The DNA here is from genome assembly GCA_003565155.1 of Nitriliruptoraceae bacterium. Classification (GTDB taxonomy): domain Bacteria; phylum Actinomycetota; class Nitriliruptoria; order Nitriliruptorales; family Nitriliruptoraceae; genus T1Sed10-7. The sequence continues at coordinate 78,098 of PXDB01000041.1, forward strand.
ATCCAGCGCGACGACGCCGCCGACCTGATCTACAAGTCCGAGGAGTCGAAGTTCGCCGCCGTCGCCGCGGAGATCGAGGAGCGGCACGCCGAGGGCCAGCCGATGCTCATCGGTACCACCTCGGTGGACAAGTCCGAGCGCCTCTCCCGCATGCTGACCAAGCGTGGCGTCAGGCACGAGGTGCTCAACGCCAAGAACCACGCACGTGAGGCCCAGATCGTCTCCCAGGCCGGGCGTCTGGGTGCGGTGACCGTGTCCACCAACATGGCCGGGCGCGGGACCGACATCGTGCTCGGCGGTAACGCCGAGGAGGTGGCCAAGGACCGGGCCCGCGAGGAGGTCGGCACCGAGGCGAGCGAGGAGGAGTACGAGGCGGCCCTGCACCGCCACCTCGACCAGCTCGCGCCGGAGTTCACCGAGGAGGCCGCGCGCGTCAAGGAGGTCGGCGGGCTGTACGTGATCGGCACGGAGCGGCACGAGTCACGCCGGATCGACAACCAGCTGCGCGGCCGCTCGGGCCGGCAGGGGGACCCGGGGGAGAGCCGGTTCTTCCTCTCCCTCGAGGACGACCTGATGCGGCTGTTCAACGCCTCGGCGGTGGACAGGATCATGACGCGGCTGAAGATCCCCGACGACGTGCCCATCGAGCACAAGTGGGTGTCGAAGGCCGTCGCCAACGCCCAGGGCCAGGTCGAGAGCATCAACTTCGACCGGCGGAAGAACGTGTTGAAGTACGACGACGTGATGAACGAGCAGCGCAAGGTGGTCTACGGCCAGCGTCAGGACCTGCTCGACGGCGACATGGAAGAGGTCGCCGAGCTCGCCGAGCGCTACCTCGCGGACACCGTCGCCGGCCTGATGGACGAGTTCTGCCCACCCGGGGTCTACCCCGAGGAGTGGGGGCTCGAGGATCTGCAGCTGCGGCTCGAGCAGGTCTACGACCACACCTACGACTTCGCCAAAATCGACCTCGAGCGCATCGAACGCGATGAGCTCATCGAGGATCTCACCGCCGACATCATGGCCGCCTACGAGCGGCGGGTGGAGGAGGTCGGCGGCGAGGAGGTCATGCGTGAGATCGAGCGGCGGGTGATCCTCACCGTGGTCGACCGCAAGTGGCGTGAACACCTGTACGAGATGGATGCGTTGCGCGATGGGATCGGGCTACGGGCGGTCGGCCAGCGTGACCCGCTGACCGAGTACCAGCGGGAGGCCTACGACTCCTTCGCCATCATGATGGGTGGCGTGAAGGAGGAGGCGACGACCTTCTTCTTCCGGCTGCCCATCACCCGTGACACCGGGGACCAGGCGGCCAGCAACGGCGCTGGTCCGGAGGGTGACGGCGCGGGTGGGCCCACCGTCACCGCGGCCAGTGCCGCCCAGACCGCGGCGGATGCCCCCGCGGCCGCAGGCGCTCCGGCCAGTGCCGCGACGGCCGGCGCGGGTGCGAGCGGTGCGGGTGCGAGCGGTGCGGGTGCGAGCGGTGCGGGTGCGGCCGGTGATGCTGCGCCGAGCGGCGCCGCCGCACGGGTCGCCCAGGCCATCCCACTGGAGGAGCGCGCTGGCGGCCAGCAGCTGACCTACCGCTCGGGTGGTGGTGCGGCGGGCGGTACCAGCTCCGCCTCCAGGGGTGCCGGGACGACCACCGACGATCGTGGTCGGGAGATCGAGAAGCGCGACGACGGCTCGACGGTCCGCAAGGTCGCCGCGGGGGCCACCTACACCGCGGAGGCCAAGGTCGGTCGCAACGACCCCTGCCCCTGCGGCAGCGGCAGCAAGTACAAGCGCTGCTGCGGCGCCGCCTGAGGCACGGTGCAGCGCGACCGGCCGTGCGCTGCTGGCACGGTCCCGCCGGCCGCTCTGCAGCGCGATGCGGTCCCGTTGGCAGGATGGGCGGTCAACGGCTGACGGCGGTCGACCTGGCCTCCTCCTCCACCTCATCGAAGGCGTCGCGGCGGCGGTAACCGGGGGGCAGCGACGCGGTCGTCAGAGCCGTGAGGCCGGACTCCGGAGCCGTCAGGTCCACGGCCCGCCACCGGCCGAGGTGGCGTTCCAGGCGCACCGCCACCGCGGTGATCCGGCGCCCGCTCTCGACCAGCACCACCGCCTCACAGGCCGCGGCATCCGGTTGTCGGGTGATCACCTTGCGGACCCTGGCCCGGTCGGGCCGTGGCGTGCGTGGCGGTGGCAGCTGCGCGGCCAACCGCTTGCAGGTGGCGGGCGAGAGGAGCGGCCGCAGCTGCGCCAGTGCGCGCTCACCGCGCCGAACCTCGCACCAGGCGGCGACCAACAGACCAGCGACCCGGGCCGGGTCGTCACCGACCGGGCGGACCGTGCGTGCCCGGGTGTTCGCGGGGGTGGGGAGCGGGTTCACGATCCTTCCTCCTCCTCACGTGACCCGTCGGTCACCGTCGGGTCATCTCCGCTCGGCTCCGCTCCGACCGCGTCGTCGCCGGCCTCGCGTGCGAGGTCCCCGTCGTCAGCACCGTCGGATGGGACGGCCCCGGCGAGCGTGCTCCCGGCCACGACGAACCCGTCGAGGTGACGTCGCAGCCACACCTGCCGTTCCTGCCCCGCGGCGTCGGTCGTCGTCGCGACCACGGGCCAGCCAGGTGCCGTGGTCAGCGCTGTCGTGCGCTGCGTCCCGAGCCCAGCGACGGCCAACGCGCTGTCGGCGGCCACCAGCAGGTCAGGGTCGTCCACCGGTTCCTGGGCGATCCCGTCCAGGACCGGCAGGGAGGGTGCCGGCAGGTCCCACGGCGGACCTGCGGTCACCGGACCGTCCTCGTCGTAGGCGAAGGGCACCGCGAGACGGCGCAATTCGACCCGTGCCTGCGCGTCGGGGGGATCCACCAGCAGGACGGCCAGCACGGTGACCACAGCGGTCTCCGTGCTGGGGTGCTCGACCGCCTCGGCCACGAGGTGTTCGGCGTAGGTGTCGCCCGGCGGCTCCGCACCCTCGAGCAGCAGCTCCGGCCCGATGCCGGTCAGGTGCGCGCGGGCGGCGACGACGGCGAGGGCCGCGAGCTCCTCCGCGCCAGGCGCGACCCGCCATCGTCCGCGCAGCTCTTCGATCTCCAGCGTGCCCGGAAGGGCACCGATCGCATCGGTGGTCGGCGCCGGCGGGTGTCGGGCGTCGTCCCCCTCATCTGCCCCGGCCGGGACGGTCGGTCCAGCATCGGGGGCGGTCGGCGCAGCATCGGGGGCCGTGGCTTCCGTGTCCCCGTGCGCATCGGCGGGATCGGCCTCCTGCGTCGTGTCGTCGCCCGACGTCGTCGGATCGTGGCCGCCAGCGTCACTGGGCGTCGGGTCGGGTCGCAGCGGCAGGACCAACAACGCCGCCACGACCAGCCACGGGATGGCGGCCAGGGCCGGGAGCAGGCGTCGTCGTTGAGGTGTCCGGCGCGCGTCGCGCCCCTCCTCCTCATGGCCGTCGAACCAGTCGAGGTCGCGCATGTTCTGCTCCCGGCGGCTGCCCCTCTGCGGTGTCCGGCGCCGCCAGCACGCCGGTCCCGCGGGCGGGGACCGGCGTGGAGCCCGTGGGGGGCGAGCACTGGCTCCGGTGCCGGCGGCTGTCACAAGATAGCTTTTCGTTATATCCCATGTAAATACGATTCCTCCTTCGTGTGGACGAACGGCGGTTCCCGCCGTCGAGTGACGCACGGGTTGGCCGTTACGCTGCGAGCACACCAGAGAGTTGCGGCAACGCGGCCGCACGCCGTCGCTGAGGAGTGCCCGATCCCGTGAGCGAGCCCAACGCCCCCAGCGGTCCCGTCTCCGATGGCAGGCCGGTGCGCAGGGAGCTGGATGAGGCCGAGCGCCGCACCCGCTTCGAGACCGAGGTGCTGCCCTACCTCGACCGCCTCTACTCCGCGGCGCTGCGCTACACCCGCGACGGCACGGATGCGGAGGATCTCGTGCAGGAGACCGTCGCCAAGGCCTACCGGTCCTTCCACCAGTACCGGGAGGGCACCAACCTCAAGGCCTGGCTGTACCGGGTGCTGCACACGACCTACATCTCCATGTACCGCAAAGCCCAGCGGCGCCCGCAGGAGTCGCCACAGGAGGAGATCGACGACTTCTCGCTGTTCGACGAGCTGAGCCGGACCACGGGAAGCTCGCCGGAGCGCGAGGTCCTCGAACGGTTCAGTGCCCAGGAGGTGCGCGACGCCCTCGCGCAACTCCCGGACAGCTTCCGCGAGGCCGTGTACCTCGCCGACGTGGAGGGGTTCTCCTACAAGGAGATCGCCGAGATCATGGACACCCCGGTCGGCACCGTGATGTCCCGGCTGCACCGGGGAAGGAAATCGCTGCATCAGGCGTTACACGCGTACGCCACCAGTCGAGGCCTGATCGATGCCTCCGTGGAGGGATGACCATGGCGACCGCAGACCTGTCACAGTGCAGCGACGAGTGCCGTGAGGCACTCAAGCGCCTCGGTGCGTTCCTCGACGGAGAGCTCGGTGAGGTCACGCGATCGAAGCTGCGTGAACATCTCTCGGACTGCGCACCGTGCACCGAACGGGCGGACTTCGAGGAGCACCTCAGGGAGCTCGTCCGCCGCGGTTGCTCCGACCAGGCACCAGAGCATCTGAAGGCACGGATCCGGCTGCAGCTCGATGCGTTGAGCGCGACGCCGTCAGGTTGAGCGGGACGCCGTCAGGTCGCGCGCGACGCCGTCGGACCGCGCGTGACGCCGTCGGACCGCGCGCGACGCCGTCAGACCGAGCGCGACGCCGTCAGACCGCGCGCGGCTCCGGAGCCTGCCGGCAGCGGCTCGCGCTGCCGCGGATAGCCTGCACCCGCCCTGCGGTATGACGGCCACTTCCCGGTACCGGGGGCCAGCAGCGACAGCGGGAGCGCGTCATGGCGGATCGTCCGATCCTGGTCACCGGCGGGGCCGGTTTCATCGGATCCAACCTCGTCGCCCGTCTCCTCGAGGACGGACGTCAGGTCATCGCGGTCGACGATCTGTCGACGGGTTCGCTCGAGAACCTGTCGGAGGTCCGCTCGGGACGGCACCGTGGACGGTTCACCTTCGAACACCTCGACATCCGTCGAGGTGGCCTCCATGCGGTGATGGAGCGTCACCGTCCGGAGGTGGTCCACCACCTCGCTGCCCAGGTGGACGTGCGACGCAGCGTCGAGGACCCGCTGCACGACGCCGAGGTCAACGTGCTCGGCACCGTGGCACTGCTCGAAGCGGCCCGCTCCTACGGGCTCCGCAAGGTGGTCTACGCCTCCTCGGTCGGCTCCTACGGCGAACCGAGCCTCGAGGAGCTGCCCATCGACGAGGACTACGACCGACCCGCGGCCTCGCCCTACGGCGCGTCGAAGCGTGTCGCGCTCGACTACCTGGCCACGTACCGCGAGCTGTACGGGCTGGAGTTCACCGCGCTCACCCTCGCCAACGTGTACGGCCCCCACCAGACCACGAGCGGTGAGGGTGGGGTGGTCGCCACCTTCATCGGTCGCATGCTGGATGGTCAGCCGGTCACGATCTACGGCGATGGGGAGCAGACCCGCGACTTCGTCTTCGTCGACGACGTCGTGCACGCCTTGGTGCTCGCTGCCAGCCGCGGTGACGGGCAACGACTGTTGATCGGGACGGCACAGCGCACCAGCATCAACCAACTGTTCACCGCGCTGGCTGCGGCGACCGCGTACCCGCACGAACCCCTGCGGGAACCGCCGCGACGTGGCGAGGTACGCCACTCCGCGCTCGATGCGCGACGGGCGGCGGCAGCGCTCGGCTGGAAGCCGTGGACCACCCTCGAGGAGGGGCTCGCCGCCACCCTGCGATGGGCGGCGACGCGCGGCCTACGCTGACAACCGGCGAACGCTGGTACGACGGTCGGCCACGCTCTGTGAGCGAGGAGGTCTCGGTCGCCACGGGACGCTATGTTGTGTGCACCGAGTGACCGACGTCGTTCGTGGAGGCAGAGATGTCCTACTCGCGGCACGTAGGCGAACGCCTACGTCAGGTGCGGGTCGACCGGGGTTGGTCGCTCCAGGAAGTGGAGCGTGCGTCGGCCGGTCGTTGGAAGGCCGCGGTGATCGGGTCCTACGAGCGCGGCGACCGCAACATCAGCGCGACCCGCCTGCTGGAACTCGTCGAGTTCTACGGGGTGCGACCTGCTGACGTCCTGCCGGGAGAGACGGCACCGCAGCAGGGCTTCGGCACCACGATCGTGCTCGACCTGCGGCGACTCGAGGCGCTCGGGCCCCGCTACGCCCCCCTGCGGCGCTACCTCGAGACGATCCAGATCCAGCGTGGCGACTTCAACCGACGGGTGCTGTCGGTGCGCAGCGAGGATCTACGGGCGTTGGCGGTCATCCATGAGACGACGCCCGAGACCCTCGTGGAGGAGTTGCGCCGCGAGGGCGTGCTGGGTGGTGACTTCGGCAACCTCGAACAGCTCGGCACGTCGGAACCGGATCGCCCGTGATCCGTGCTGGGAAGACGCTGGGGCGCTGACGGCGCAGCGGGCCCTACGAACCGACCGTGCGGTTGCGCGCGTCGGGTGCGTCAGGTGCCAGGCGAGTCGATCGTGCGGTTGAGCGCGTCGAGGATCGACCGGGCGATGGCATCCGCCGAGGCGTCCCGCACCACCGCGGTGCCGCTGCGGAGCTCCTCTCCCCGCTCGTCGCGCAACTCGAGGAGGACCAGCGCGATCTCGTGCCCGGCGATGGTGACCAGTGACGCCTCCCGCAGCTCTATCCCGAGGGTGGTGTCGAGCAGGCTCCGGAAGGCGGCCAGCGTCGCCCGGGCGACCGCAGTGGCGGTGCCCGCGGTGGTCGCCACTCCCTCGGCGGTCCCGTGCGCCTCACGGTCGGCCAGGCCGAGCGACACCTCGGCCACCAACTGGTTGTCCGCCCGGATCATGCCGACGCGCTGCAATCGGACCCGAGCAGCGGGGCTGGCGACCTGCTGCTCATCGAGGTGGACGACGCTGATGACACGGTGGTCGATGCTGACACCGCAGCGTGCGAGCAGGACGGTCTGCACGTCGCGCACGGTGGACTTGGCCCCGCGGTCCACGCTCGTCACGACGTGGAGCTCATCCACCTCACGCGCATAGCCCGGCACCAGGCGTACCGCGAGGACCCCCGGGATGCGGGTGAGCTGCCGCTCCACTGTCAGGCGCACCTGGTCGTCGTGGAGGTCGGGACGGCTCTCGCTCACGGTCAGGTCGATCTGCGCATCGATCCCTGACGCCGTTGCGTCGGCACCGCCGGGATGCCGCGACACGTCCACGACTGATGGCTCCTGCTCGACGCCGAGTGCCCGGTTGTGAGCGGAACGTAACAGCGTTGCCACGACGTGCGCGAGGAGCGGTGCAGTTGCGGTGACGGACGGCCCGCGTCGATCGGGTCGAGTTTCGTGTGGACGTATCGCAGTGAGTAGCGTAACGTGCGCTCGCAGTCACCAAGGGGTGTCGGCTGTACGGGACGGGTTCACCCCCCCGCAGCTGGCCAGGACGGTGGCGCGCAAGGGCGACGACTGACAACTGCAGAGCGAGCGATGCGCGGGTGAGGTCGTCCCGAACGGCCTGCCGGACGCACGGTGCACGACGGTTCACAGGGCCCGGTCCGCCGGGTCCCGTACGTCGCGTGACCACCACCCCTGTGGGGGTGACGCGGCCATCGAGCGAAGCGGATCCGATCGACGCCCACGAGCGAGGGCGGCGGCGCGGTGACGACTCGATGGAGGTGTGCACATGACGAAGAGGGTTCTCCTCACCATGGCCAGCCTGGCAGCCCTGGTGCTGTCCAGCGGCGCCAGTATCTCCTGGGCCGGCTGAGGCCCGGTACAGCTCTCGCCGCACGGGGGCGTCGCGGTGGGAGTGCGCTTCACCCGGCAGTGGCGTGTCGACCGACCTCCCCCGCCCATCGCTCGCTCTCTGCGACAGCGGAAGGTTCACCGGGCCATGACGGGTCCGCAGTGGCTCACCATCTACATCGCCAGTACCGCACTGTGCGCGATCCTCGCGGTCGTGTGGGCGGTGCCGCGTGTCGCGCTGTGGCCGTCGCTGTGCCTCATCGTTGCCGTCTTCGTCGCGGAGCGGTACGCCTCGCTGCTGCGCGAGCAGGTGATGGCGTCCCTGACCAACGTCGTCCTGCTGGTGGCCATCCTGCTCGGAGGGCCCGAGCTGGCCGTCGTGGGAGCGCTCGGGTCCGTGCCGGCGTTCTTCGTCCGACGGCACGGTCCCCGGAAGGCACGCAACGCCCTGTTCAACACGTCCCAGTTCGTGATCAGCGCGGCTGCTGCGGGTGCGACCTACGACGCCTCCGGCGCGTTGTTGGGTGGCGCGTTCCCCGATGGGCGGACGCTGTTGGCGGTCGCGCTCGCAGCGGTCGTCTACAGCCTCACCAACTACTCCCTCGTCGCGGGCGTCGTCGCACTGGCTACCAGCGACGCCTTCTCGGACACGTTCCGATCGGTGGGGCCCGCCCTCGCGCTGCAGATCCCCTACGTCGGGATCGCGGTACTGACGGTGGTCGTGGTCGAGCGTGCCTCCTGGTGGGGGCTGCTGCTCATGGCGGTGCCGGTGCTCATCGCCCGGCACGGGCTGCTCGCCTTCCAGGAGCTCGACCAGGCCTACGAACGACTGGTGCGCAGCTTCGTCACGGCGATCGAGATAAAGGACCACTACACCCGCGGCCACTCCGAGCGGGTGTCCGAGCTGTCGGTGCTCGTCGCTGAGGAGCTCGGTGTCGGGTACGAGGAGCGACGGATCACGAAGTACGCCGCCCTGCTCCACGACGTGGGCAAGATCGGCGTGCCCCTGTGCATCATCAACAAGCCGGGTCCCCTCGACGATGCGGAGTTCGCACGGATGCAGGAGCACCCCACCATCGGTGTGGACATCCTGCACGACATCGACTTCCTGGAGCCGGAGCTCGACATCGTCCGCTACCACCACGAGCGGATCGACGGTGGCGGCTACCCCCACGGGGTGGACGGCCAGGACCTCTCCCGGCTGGTGCGCATCGTCACGGCGGTGGACGCCTTCGACGCGATGACCTCCACCCGCTCGTACCGGCGCGCGCTCGGGATCGACGAGGCCATCGCGGAGCTCGAGCGCTGCTCCGGCACCCAGTTCGCCCCCGAGGTCGTGGCAGCGCTGTGTCGCACGGTCCGCCGGGTCGGGTGGCAGCCCACGGACGAGTTCGTCTCCGGGGAGCTGCTCGGTGGTGGCGCGATCCCCGACGCGCCACGGGAAGAGGTGCGCCGCTCCCGGGGCGTCCGGACCCCCGGGACCGGCGCGGACGCCGGGGGCGGGGTCGTGGACACCGCGCCGGTCGATGGCGCCGTTGCACGACGGCGCAACGGGCGGTCCGCAGCCCAGGCCGGTCACCGTCGGTCCCCCGAGCAACGACGATGAGGGGGCTGGCGCCGTGGCTGCTCCGTGGCATCGTCCTGCTGGTGGCAGGCCTGCTGGGCACCCTGTGGTGGCTGCTGTCCGTCGAAGACGTCCTGGCGCTGCGGTTGCGCCTCGTCGATCTCCTGCTGTTCCTGGTCGCGGCGACGGTGATGGAGCGACTCCCCATCCGGTTGGCTGACGGTCGTGCCGTGCCGACCTCCCTGGCGGTCATCGGCGCGGCGGTCCTGCTCGGCGCGTCGCCGTGGGTGGTCACCGCCATCGCCGCCACGGCCTACGTCCTGGCATGCCTGATCGGCGGTGAGCAGCTCACGCCTCGGCTGGTCCTGGGGCGCGCGGTCGGGGCCTGGGCGCTCAGCGGCGCAGCGGCGGTGGGCGCCGCGCTCGGCCCGATGACCTTCAGCGGCGGCGTCGACGTGGGGGCCCCGGCAGCACTGCACCTCGGTGCAGCCGTGGCCGTCGGTGTCGGCGTGCTCGTGGGGCTGCCGGCCGCGGAGTCGCTCTCCCGCAGCGACGCCGGCGTGCGGTTCCTGTGGCGCCGGGTCCGCGAGGAGATCCACCGCAACCGCCTCGTTGCGGCGTCGGTCGCGGCGACGGCGGGTCTGGGGGCACTGGTCCACCCGGTGCTCGGCGCCTGGACGCTCCCGACGATGCTGCTGCCCCTGGCGGCCGCGCGTGCCGGCCTCGATCGCCTCGGTCAGGGACAACGCGCCTACGACCAGACCATCCGGGCGATGTCCCGGCTGCCGGAGCAACTCGGTAGCGTGCCGGCCGGTCACGGCGTGCGTGTGGCGCAGCTGGCGCGGGCGGTGGCGATGGAGCTCGGCCTGGACGCCGCCACCGTGGCGCACACCGTGCGGGCCGCCCACCTGCACGAGCTCGGCCGTATCAAGCTCGAGCGGGAGGTCCCCGCGCCCCGACAGGACCTGGCGGTCGCCGGCGGCGAGGTCCTGCGCGAGGTCGGCGACCTCGACGAGGTCGCCGCGATCGTGGAGGCCCAGGCGCAGGTCAACGAGCTGCCCCGGGACGGAGCGGGCCTGCCGGCCAGGATCGTGGTCGCCTGCTGTGAGCTGGACAGCTTCGCGCCCACGTCGGACGCGCCGGGACAGCGGGACGAGGTGATCCTGCGCCTGCTGCGCGGCATCGGCGACATCGAGGTGGTCGCCGCCCTCGCACGGATCGTCGACCCGGCTGCCGAGCGACAGCTCGCCTGAGTCGCGGTCGTCAGCCGCGGCGATCGTCGACCGGTGGTGGCCACCGCACCTTCGCGGTCGGAGGGCGCCGGATGCGGACGGCGCCCGGCGTCACCCCTCCAAGGAGGGCTGCCGTGCGCCGTCACCGTCGCTGGTCGGCGGGGTTGCGGTCATGACCGCGTGGGTCACCGGGAGGAGACCGACCGCCAGCACCAGATCACCGACCGACAGGATCGACCGCAGCCACGGCACGGGGATGATGTCGGCGAGCCACGGCAGGTGGGTATCGGCGGTCATCAGGGTGTGTTTGCCGGGCGCCACCGCCGCGCCGTCGATGCCGAGCGCGGCGATGGCGGCCGGATCGACCGGCATCGCACGGTTCGCCGCCATGACGACGGCGTTCAGCAGCAGGCCGGTGGCGACCAGCCGGGTGCCCGGCAGGGCACGGTTACGGACCAGGAAGGCCACCACCAGGAGCTGACTGCACAGCAGGAGGACCCACCCCGACAGCCCGGCGTCGGGCAGCAGCTGACGGCCCGCCGCGACGTCCACCGCAACCTGGATCGCGACGCCGGCGAACAGCAGCCAGGCGGCCGTCAGGCGGACGTGTGCCACGTTGCGGAGTCGTCCTCCCCGCAGCCACGACACGCTGACGGCGAGGGCCAGCACGGCGAGGGTGAAGGGCATGGGGACTCCACTGGATGTCACGGCAGTCTTGCACGCCCGGAGTCGGCCCACCGGGCGGTACCCGCGTAGGGTGCGGGTCGAGAGCTCCGGAGGAGGGGAGGGAGCGCATGAGCGTCGGTGTCCGGCAGGTGGGTGCGGTCGCCACCGTGACGATCGAGCGACCCGAGGCACGCAACGCCCTCGACGCGGCGACCCTCGACGGGCTGATCGACGCCTTCACGGCAGCGGACGCCGATCGGGACGTACGGGTGCTCGTCCTCACGGGTGCGGGGGAGAAGGCGTTCTGCGCCGGTGCGGATCTGCGCTCAGGGCTGACCTCCGACCCTTCCGCGGTGGAGGGCCACGAGCAGCGTGGCCTGCTCCGCCGGCTGTTCGCCACGACCGAGTCCCTGTCGACCCCACTGATCGGTCGCATCAACGGGCACGCGCTGGCGGGTGGGCTCGGCGTCGCCCTTGCCTGCGACCTCCTGGTGGCGGTGGACGAGGCCACCTTCGGCACCCCGGAGGTGCACGTGGGGCTGTGGCCCCACATCATCTCCGCCCTGCTGGTCCAGCACCTGGGGCCGAAGCGGGCGCTCGAGTGGATGATGACGGGGCGTCGCTACCCGGCGTTGGAGGCCGAACGGCTCGGTCTGGTCAACCGGGTCGTGCCCCGCGACCAGCTGGATGCGGCCGTGGCCGACCTCGCCGCCGAGCTCGTCCGGGGCGCGCCGTTGGCGCTGGCCTTGGGACGGCGCAGCTTCCTCGAGGCCCGCAGCATGGAGCCGACGGCCGCGATGGCCTACCTCCACGGGATGCTGGATCTGCAGGTCCAGACCGAGGACGCCGCGGAGGGCATCGCCGCCTTCCTCGAACGCCGCGACCCGGTGTGGCAGGGTCGCTAGGCTCGCGGGCGTGAGCAGTTCATCGCGCGGAGGCCCGAAGCGCCAGGGTCAGGGACGTCGCCAGGGTCAGACCGGTGGCGGGAAGCAGCGTGCATCGCGCGCCACCAGCCCGGCGGACGAGCTCAAGCAGCCGCTGGAGAAGGTGCTCGCGCGCCTGCCGGAGACCCAGCGCCGCGTGCTCGAGCTGCGGATGGGATTGACAGACGGGCACCCCCACGACCTCGCGGACACCGCCCGTGCCCTCGGGCTGTCGCTGAGCGAGACCCGCGACATCGAACGCCGCGCCTTCGAACACATCCGCGAGGCGGTGCCGCTGCAGCAGCTGCAGCGCTTCCTCCAGGGCTGAACATGTCCTCGCTGGAGGCGCTGGCGGAACGGCGCGCCCGCCTGCATGGACCGGAACTCGACGCCCTGAACGCCGTGGTGTCGGACTGGCAGATCCTGGCCGACCTCTCCTTCTCGGACCTGCTCCTCTTCGCGCGTGACCACGAGGCCGATGCCCTGGTCGTGGTGGCCCAGATCCGTCCCTACACCGCCCCCACGATCTACCAGGAGGACCTGGTGGGCACGGTGCTGTCGCCACGGGAGCGGCCGGCGGTGGCACGCTCGCTCGACGAGGGCGTCATCGTGCGCGACGGCGATCCCGACTGGTCCTCCGGCGTGCCCGTCCGCGAGGAGGCGATCCCGCTGTCCTTCGACGGTCGCACCATCGCCGTGGTCTCCCGCGAGGCCAACCTGTCCATGGTCCGGGCCCCCTCGCAGCTGGAGCTGACCTACCTCCAGGCTGCCGACGAGCTGTCCCAGATGCTCGCGGACGGCGAGTTCCCCCTCCCCGGGCACCGCAGCGACCACGAGCTCGCTCCCCGGGTGGGGGACGGGCTGGTCCGTATCGACCCCGCCGGCACGGTCATCTACGCCTCGCCCAACGCCATGAGCGCCTACCGCCGCCTCGGGGTGTCCGGCGCGGTCATGGGGCGCAACCTCGGCGACTTCGACCTCGATGACGAGGCGATCGTGGAGGCCCTGGCCGATGGCGAACCGCTGGAATCCGAAGTGGAGGCGCGGGGCACCGTGGTGCTGCGGCGCCTGATCCCGATCACCCGCGGGCACCGGGTCCTCGGTGGCCTGATGCTGGTGCGCGAGGTCACGGAGCTGCGGCGTCACGAGCGCCTGCTGCTGTACAAGGACGCGACGATCCGGGAGATCCACCACCGGGTCAAGAACAACCTCCAGACCGTCGCCTCCCTGCTCCGGCTGCAGTCCCGCCGGCTCGCCTCCGCCGAGGTGCGGGAGGCGCTGTCGGAGTCGGTGCGTCGGATCTCCTCCATCGCGCTGGTCCACGAGACCCTGTCCCAGGACTCCGGCCAGCGGGTCGCCTTCGACAAGGTCGCCCACCGCCTCATCGACATGGTCACCCAGGGCCTCACCGATCAGGACCGTCCCGTCCAGATGCGGCTCGAGGGCACCGCCGGTGAACTCAGCGCCGAGGTGGCGACCCCCCTGGCGCTGGTGCTGAGCGAGCTGCTCCAGAACGCCGTCGAGCACGGGTTCGCGGACCGTGGGGGAGAGGTCGTGGTCCAGTTCGACCGACGGACCTCGGCGCTGCACCTCGCCGTCGTCGATGACGGGGTCGGCGTCGATGAGGGGTGGGACGTGGTCACCGACGCCAACCTCGGCCTGCAGATCGCGATGACCCTGGTGGAGTCCGAGCTCGGCGGCACCCTCGACGTGGAGCGGGTGGGTGCGCACGGCGGTACCCGGGCGGTGGCGCTGCTCCCGGCCCCTGCGGCGTCGACGATATGACGCAACGCCGCCGGATGCGGCGGCGTTGGCTCGGGTGGAGCGGTGTCAGCTGGCCATGCGGCGGCGGCGCTGACGGGCACGCTTGAGGGTCCGACGCTCGTCCTCGGTGAGCCCACCCCACACGCCGGCGTCCTGGTTGGTGTTCAGGGCGAACTCCAGGCACTCCTCCCGCACCTCGCACATCGCGCAGATCCGCTTGGCGGCCTCCGCCTGCTCGACCGCGGGACCCGTGCTCCCGATGGGGAAGAACAGCTCGGGATCCTCGTCGGTACACGCGGCGCGACTCCGCCAGTCCATGTGTGATCTCCCTTCGGGGTGGGTCGGGCAGCAGGCGACCCGGTCGGTGCTGGAGTGCGGGGGCACGTGGCTGGAGCCTCGTGGTCCGCGGGAGCAGGCATCGGCGTCCGCGGCGTCGCCCCGCCAGGCGGACGCTTGTGAACGTCTTCTCAAGTTCCGTTTCAGGACGGTACGCGTCCACGTCGCGCTGTCAAGGGTTGGTCCGGCATCCCGCTTGCAGGAGTGCGCGGCTGGGCGCAGGACGCGCGGCGGTCGGCCCGCCCTGCCTCAGGACAGGACGCGTAGCGCCCCGGGGACGGAGGCGAAGGCCACGGCGTGGTGCTCGCCGGCGTAGTCGCCGTCCACCATCAGCGGCTGGGGCCTGGGGGAGCTCAAGGTGAACGCGGTGAGGTCGTGGTGGTAGCGCACCCCGCGCCGCGAGATGTGGCTGCCGTCGCGGAAGGAGCTGCTGACCACGCCCAGCAGGCGTGCGGTATTGGGCTGGTCGAGGGTGAGCAGATCGAGGCCGAGGTCGAAGGAGGCCCAGGGGTGGACCCGCATCGGTCGCGGGCCGAGGTAGGTGTAGGGATCACCGTTGCCGATGATGGAGATGGCGACCGGCCCGAGGGTGGAGCCGTCGGGCAGGGTCACGGTCACCGTCGCGCCGTCGCGGCCGGCGCCCATCGCCCACTCCCGGGCGACGGACCACACGAAGGCCCCCTGACGCAGCCATCGCTTGGCCTTGGAGTGCTGCTCGACGTGGCGGATGACGGCGGCGTCGAAGCCGTAGCCGGCGTTGAAGCCGAAGTAGCGCTCCCCGGCGAGGCCGAGGTTGATCCGTCGGGTCCGGTCGGCGCGGACCGCCTCCAGCAGTTGCGAGGTGGCGTGGACGGCGTCGTTGGGCAGGCCGAGGTTGCGGGCCAGGACGTTCGCACCACCCCCGGGGATGATCCCCAGGCGTACGTCGGTGCCGGCCAGGGCCTGCAGCACCTCGTTGGCGGTGCCGTCCCCGCCGAGGGCGAAGACCACGTCCACACCCTCGTGGACGGCGCCGGCCGCGAGGTGGGTGGCGTGCCCCCGCTGCTTCGTGGGCTGGATGGTCAGGTCCAGCTCGGAGCCGAGCGCCGAGGCGATCACGTCGCGGACGTGATCGTCGGTGGTGGTGGCGTTCGGGTTGAACACCAGCAGCGCGCGCACGGAGCCTCCGGGGTGCGACCGGTCGCCGAGGCTACTGCGCGCCCGCGGTGACCAACGCCGACGCCGACGCCGACACCGACGCCGACGCCAACGCCACCGTCGGGGTCACCGCGTGGTCCCGGCCGCGAGGGCGGCTTCGAGGTCGGCGAGCAGGTCGGTGACCGACTCGATCCCCACCGACAGCCGCACGAGGTCGGGAGGCACCTCCAGCGCCGTGCCCGCCACGGAGGCATGCGTCATGATGCCCGGGTGCTCGATCAGGCTCTCCACCCCGCCGAGCGACTCCGCGAGGAAGAACAGCCGCGTCGACTCCGCCACCCGCGTGGCGGCCTCCACGCCGCCGGCGACACGGAAGGACACCATCCCGCCGAAGGCGCTCATCTGGCGGGCGGCCAGTGCGTGGCCCGGGTGGTCGGTCAGGCCCGGGTAGGCCACGGCGCTGACCGCGGGGTGCCCGGCCAGGAAGGCCGCGACCTGGGCGGCGTTCTCGCTGTGGCGCGCCATGCGGACCTCGAGGGTCTTCACCCCCCGCAGGGTCAGCCACGCGTCGAAGGGGCCGGGGACGGCGCCGACGGCGTTCTGCAGGAAGGCGAGCTGCTCAGCGGTGGCGTGGTCGGTGCACACCGCGCCGCCCACCACGTCGGAGTGCCCACCGAGGTACTTGGTGGTGGAGTGCACCACCAGGTCCGCGCCGAGCGTGAGCGGCTGCTGCAGGGCCGGGGTCGCGAAGGTGTTGTCGGCCACCAGCCGGGCGCCGTGGGCGTGGGCGAGCGCCGCAAGGGCGGAGAGGTCGAGGACCTTCAGCAGCGGGTTGGACGGCGTCTCCGCCCAGATCAGCCGGGTCGTGGGCGTCAGCGCCGCCCGGACCGCGTCGAGGTCGGACAGGTCCACCGCGCTGACCTCGATGCCGAAGCGGGTGTGGACCTGGGCGACCTGGCGCCAGGTGCCGCCGTAGACGTCATCGGCCATGATGACGTGGTCACCGGGCGACAGGAGGCGGAACACCGCGTCCTCTGCCGCCAGCCCGGAGGCGAAGGCCACGCACCGCTCGGCACCTTCCAACGCGGCCAGGCAGGTCTCGAGCGCCGTGCGGGTGGGGTTGCCGGTGCGGGCGTACTCGTAGCCGGTGTGCTCACCGACCCTTCTCTGGGCGAAGGTGGAGGTCTGGAAGATCGGCACCGTGACCGCACCGGTGACCGGCTCCGGGTCCTGACCGGCGTGGATCGCGCGCGTGGCGAAGCCGTCCCCGGCGGCAGCCGTCGCGTCCGGTGCGGCGTCCTTGGAGCTGGTCATCGTTGCCCCCTGGCAGCGAGGTGGGTGAGCACGTCGGCCTGGGTGATCACCCCGAGGATCCGGCCTCCGTCATGGGCCAGGACCGCGGGGGCACCGGCGCTGAGCTCGCCGAGGGCGAGGTCCACGGCGTCGTCGGCGGCCAGCAGCGGCAGCGGCGGCTGGAGCACCTCCACGATCGGCCGGACCATCACCTCGGCGTCCCTAAGCGCCGCGTCGAGCAGGGCGTTCTCCCTGACGGAGCCGATGACGTCCTCGGGTCGTGCGTCGTCGTGGACCCCGTCGGCGAACACCGGCATCTGCGACACCCCGTACTCCTTCAGCAACCGGATCGCCGCGGCGACGTCCTCCCCGGGGTGGAGGTGGACCAGGGGTGGCAGGTCGGCGTCCTTGGCCCGGAGCACGTCGCCGACGGTGCCGGCCCCCGAGGTGTGCTCGAGCAGACCGTGCTCGGCCATCCAGGTGTCGTCGTAGAACTTCGACAGGTAGCCGCGGCCGGAGTCGGGCAGTAGCACCACGATGGTGGCGTCCGCCGGCTGGGTGGCGGCGTAACGGTGCGCGGCCACCAGGGCGGTGCCGCAGGACCCGCCCACGAGGATCCCCTCCTCGCGCGCTGCGCGCCGGGCCATGGCGAAGGACTCCGCGTCGGAGACCCGCTCCCACACGTCCACCAGGTCCCGGTCGAAGGTGGGCGGCCAGAAGTCCTCGCCGACGCCCTCCACCAGGTACGGGCGCACGGTGTCACCCGAGTAGAGCGAGCCCTCGGGGTCCGCGCCGACGATGACCACCTCTGGCTTGCGCTCCTTGAGGTAGCGCCCCACGCCGGTGGTGGTCCCGCCGGTGCCGACGCCCACCACGAAGGCGTCGATCTGCCCGTCGGTCTGCCGCCAGATCTCCGGACCCGTGGAGAACCGGTGGGTCTGGGGGTTGGCCTGGTTGAAGTACTGGTTCGGCTTGAAGGCGTTCGGCTGGGCCGCGAGGCGGTCCGACACCGAGTAGTAGGACCGGGGGTCCTCGGGCTCCACCGCGGTCGGGCACACCACCACCTCGGCGCCGTAGGCGCGCAGCAGGGCGATCTTGTCCCGGCTGACCTTGTCGGGCACCACGAACACGCACCGGTAGCCGCGCCTGGCGGCGACGATGGCCAGCCCCACCCCGGTGTTGCCGGAGGTCGGTTCCACGATGGTGCCGCCGGGTTGCAGTTCCCCGGCGGCCTCCGCCGCCTCGATCATGGAGATGCCGATGCGGTCCTTCACCGAACCGCCCGGGTTCAGCATCTCCAGCTTGGCGATGATGGTCGGGGGCACGTCCGCGGACAGGCGGTCGAGGGCGACCAGGGGGGTGTCGCCCATCAGCGCGATCAGGTCGGGGGCGACCTCCCGGCCGCGCTCGTCGAGGTGGCGGCGCGGCAGCTCGAGGGGATCGTGCTCGATGCCGACGGTGCGGGTGTAGATCGACCGGTCGGTGACATCGATGGTCGCCATGGAGCGTCCTTGTGGGGGCGGGGAGGGCTGCGGCGGCGCTGCGGGCCTGCGGGCGGCGTTCGGGGCTGCGTCGGTCCCTGGCGCAGCAGCGGCGCGGTGCGGTCGCAGGGACCGTGCAACGCCCGGCCGGCCGGCAGGGTAGGGCTCGGGCGGGGTGCGGCCATCTCTGGGGGTGGTATCGGTGTGTTGTGCTTGGCTGCCCCCGGGTCGTCGCGGCAGGCACGTCCCGTGGATGGTGCCGGGGGTCGTCATGGTGGGGTGTGGTCCGCGCGGATGGGGCGTCGGGTCCGTGCTGCTGCTGGCCGCCGTGCTCCTGACAGAGGTCCTCGGCACGGGCACCGTGGGCGCGCAGCAGACCGAGGGGGCCGTCGAGGGCGGGGGGAGCGCCGACGGGGAAGAGGTCCTCACCGTCATGTCCCGCAACCTCTACCTCGGTGCGGACGTCGCCATCGCCCTGGAGCTCCTGCCGGACATGCCGGCAGCGGCGCAGTTCATGTGGGAGCAGGTGGCGGCCACCGACCTCGACGCCCGGGTGGGTCTGCTGGCCGCTGAGGTGGTGGATGACCGGCCGGCGGTGATCGGGTTGCAGGAGGCCACCCGCTGGCGGTGCCGGCCCGGCAGCGTCGGGCGGGTCACGACGGTGTACGACTTCACCGACGCCCTGCTCGAGGCCACCCGGGCGGCAGGCGTGCCCTACGTCATCGCGTCGGCCGACGGGACGCGGGCGTGGCAGGACGGGTACCGCATCCCCGCCCTGCCCTTCCTCTCCCGCGTGGAGGACCCGGCCACCTTCCAACCCCGGTTCGCCACCGACACCGCCACCTGCGGTTTCGACCTCGCCGACGCCCTGCTGGTCCGCGAGGACCTCGCCGACCGGGTGGTGGCGGCCGGCGGCCGGGCCTTCTCCGACCGCTACTCCGTGGTCCCGACGGTCCTGACCATCGACCGTGGCTACGCCTGGGCGGACCTGGCGCTGGACGGCGGGACGGTGCGGTTCGTCACCACCCACCTGGAGTCGCTGTGGGACCCCGGTGAGGTGCCGCACAGCGCCCGGCAGGCAGGCCAGCTGCTGGAGGACCTTGCCGACACCACCACCCCCGTGGTGGTCCTCGGCGACATCAACGCCGATCCCCGCGACCCGCGCGGGCCCGAGGACCTGAACCCGGCCCTCCAACCGGAGGCGAGCGACACCTGCCCCGCCCAGCCCACCGAGCTGTCGATCGACACCGCCGACCCCACGTGCAACGCCTACTGGACCTTGCGCGCGGGCGGCTTCGGTGACGCCGGGCCGGACCCCCTCGATGGGGCGCATCTGACCTGGGGGACCAGCGCGGAGCTCGCCGGCCCCGACCTCGCCCGCCTCGACGACGCCCTGGAGATGGGCAACGCCGACGGCTTCACCGACCGACTGGACTACGTCCTGTACCGCGGTGAGGTCACGGTCGAGGGCGCCCGCATCATCGGCAACCGGTGGCCCGACAGCGACCGGTTGTGGCCCTGTGACGCGCCGACCCAGATCGCCAACGCCGAGGCGGCCGCGGCACGTCTGGTGGAGGCCGGGGTGCTGGACCGCGTGCCGGAACAGCTCGGGTGCCTGCCCACCGACCACGCCGGCGTGGTCGCGGAGCTGCGGTTCGCGCCCACGGGGCTGGCGGCGGCCGCGGCGCCACCGACGAGGTGGCGCTCTCCGATCGGGCTGTGGGGCGGCCTGGGCCTGCTGGTCCTGCTCCTGGCGGCGTGGCGCGTGGGCCGGGCGCTGCGACGTCGCCGGGACGAGCCCGTGGTGCAGGCGGCCTCGCCGAAGGATCCGGCGGCGGGCACCGGTGGAGGGCACCCCCGGTAGGAATCGAACCTACGCACCCGGCTCCGGAGGCCGGTGCTCTATCCACTGAGCTACGGGGGCGAGCGGGCGGGCCGCGGCCGCCACGACCCCGAACCGTACCACGGCCACCACGCCCTCCCATCCGGACGCGTACGCTCCGCGGCGCTCCCGGGGCCGCCCTGTCGCCCGACTCCCGCCCTCCTCCCGCCCCCTCTGGACCTCCGCCGATGGCACGCACGCCCCTGATCGACCCCGTCCTCGCCGACCTCGACGCGGCGATCCGCGCCGCGCTGACCGCTGCCGGCCTGCCCGAGACCGATCCGGACCTCGAGAAGCCCAAGCAGGCCGACCACGGCGACTGGGCGACCACCGTCGCCCTGCGCCTGGCCAAGCCCGCCCGCCGCAACCCCCGCGAGCTCGCGCAGCTGGTCGTGGACCACCTCGAGGTCCCCGAGGTGGTCGAGGAGGTGTCGATCGCCGGTCCGGGCTTCGTGAACCTGCGGCTCGCCCACCGCTACCACGAGGACCTCGTCCGCCGTGTCCTGACCGAGGGCGGGCGCTACGGCCACAGCCAGGTGCCGGAGGCCGAGCGCCGCCACGTCAACGTGGAGTTCGTGTCCGCCAACCCCACCGGCCCCCTGCACGTCGGCGCCGGCCGCTGGGCGGCCACCGGCGACGCGCTCGCGGCGCTGCTGGAGGCCACCGGTCACGCCGTCACCCGCGAGTACTACGTCAACGACGCCGGCGAACAGATCCGGCTGTTCGGGGAGTCCCTGGTCCTGGTGGCCACCGGCGGTGAGCTCACCGAGGCGCACTACCGCGGGCAGGCGATCGTCGAGGTGGCGGAGCAGCTGCGCGCCACCCACGGGGCGGCGCTGTTCACCAGCGTGCCCGCCGGTGAGGAGGCGGAGCTCGGCGGCGGGACCATCGCCCACGGCAACGCCGACACCGGCGGCGGGCACGGGGGCCTCCACGGCGGCCTCCACGGCGGCCTGACCGAGGACGTCGCGGCGGGCGACCGCGCCGAGGTGACCGTCGTCGATCCGCGGATCGCCGCGGCGGTCGGGGTGCGCGGTGTGGAGGCGATGCGCCAGCGCATCGAGGACGGCCTGCACGCCATGGGCGTGGACTTCGACGTGTGGTTCTCCGAGCGCGCACGCCTGCACGAGACGGGTGCGATCGCCGCGACCCTCGACGAGCTGACCGCGCGCGGCGTCGCCTACGAGGCCGAGGGTGCGCTGTTCCTGCGCACCACCGACCACGGCGACGACAAGGACCGGGTGCTGCGCCGCTCCGATGGGCGCCCCACCTACTTCGCCGCCGACTGCGCCTACCTGCGCGACAAGTGGTCGCGTGCCGACGAGCTGTACTACCTGCTCGGCGCCGACCACCACGGCTACGTGGACCGGCTGACGGCCGCCGCGGCGTGCCTCGGCGTTCCCCCGGACCGGGTGGAGATCCGGATCGGGCAGCTGGTCAACCTGCTGCGCGACGGCCAGCCGGTCCGGATGTCGAAGCGGGCCGGGGAGACCATCGACCTCGACGAGGTGGTGGAGGAGGTCGGCTCGGACGTGGTCCGCTACCACTTCCTGCGGCAGGGGCTCGACTCCACCATCGACTTCGACCTGGCTGTGGTCGCCGCGCAGTCGATGGAGAACCCCGTCTACTACGTGCAGTACGCCCACGCGCGTATCGCCTCGGTGATCCGCAACGCCGACGAGCGGGGGTTCGAGGCCGGTGAGGTGGCCGACGCCGACCTCTCCCTGCTCACCCACCCCGCGGAGCTGGCCCTGCTCACCGCCATGGCCGGGCTGCCCCTGGTGGTCGCCGAGGCCGCGGACCTGCGGGCCACCCAGCGCCTCGCCCGCTACGCGGAGGAGCTGGCCGGCACCTTCCACCGCTTCTACACCGAGTGCCGGATCCTGGCGCCGGCCAGCGGCGACGCCGACGCGCCCGGCGCCGAGGTGGCCGCCGACCCGGCGCTCGGGCGTGCCCGTTACCACCTCGCCGTCGCCGCCAAGCAGGTACTGGCCAACGCCCTCGCCCTGCTCAGGGTGTCCGCGCCGGAGAGGATGTGACCATGACCGCCGGACCCTGGCCGCTCACCGCCGACCGCGACGACGCCGGCGCCCTGACCATCGGCGGCGTGACCGTCGGTGCGTTGGCCGCGCGCTACGGCACCCCGCTGTGGGTGGTGGACGAGGAGGACCTGCGCAGGCGCTGCCGGGCGTACGTCGACGGCTTCCCCGGCGTGGAGGTCACCTACGCCTCCAAGGCGTGGTGCAGCCTCGGGATCCTCCAGCTGGTCGACGAGGAGGGGCTCAAGATCGACGTCGCCTCCGGGGGTGAGCTGCACACGGCCCTGGTCGCCGGTGTGGATGCGTCCCGGCTGATCCTGCACGGCAACAACAAGTCGGTCACCGAGCTGGACCAGGCGCTGGAGGTGGGTGTCGCGAGAATCGTGGTGGACTCCTTCGAGGAGCTGGACCGCCTCGAGCAGCTCGCGGCCTCCCGCGGGGTGCAGGCGCCCGTGTGGCTGCGGATCACCCCCGGGATCGACGCCCACACCCACGAGTACGTGCGCACCGGCCACGACGACGCCAAGTTCGGCTTCACCCTCTCCCTGGGCCTCGCCGACCAGGCCTTCACCCACGCCCAGGCCCTCGACCACGTCGAGGTGGTGGGCGTCCACGCCCACATCGGCTCGCAGATCTTCGGCACCGACCCCTTCATCGCCAACGCCGAGGTGATGCTCGACCTGCTGGCCCGGTGGCGTGGCGAGCACGGCGTGACCCTCCCGGAGCTCAACCTCGGCGGTGGTATGGGGATCCGCTACACCCACGAGGATCATCCGGTGGAGGTGCACCGCTACGGCAAGGCGGTGCTGGAGGCGGTGGCAGAGCGGTGCGAGACCCTGGGCTACCCCGCGCCCCAGCTCTTCGTCGAGCCGGGACGGGCCATCGTCGGGCCCTCCACGGTGACGCTGTACGAGGTGGGCACGATCAAGGCGCTGCCCGGCCTGACCACCTGGGTCAGCGTGGACGGCGGCATGAGCGACAACATCCGGCCTGCGCTCTACGACGCGGAGCACGAGGTGCAGTTGGCCAGCCGGGTCAGCGACGCGGAGCCCAGGGCGGTCACGGTCGTCGGCAAGCACTGCGAGTCCGGGGACCTGGTCCGCGAGCACGCGCCGCTGCCGGGTGACCTCGCGGTCGGTGACCTGCTGGCCGTGGCCGCCACCGGCGCCTACACCGCGTCGATGGCCTCCAACTACAACCGGCTGGTGCGCCCCGCGGCGGTGCTGGTCCGCGACGGTGCGGTCCGGGAACTGGTCCGTCGTGAGACCCTGGACGACCTGGTCCGCCTCGACGTGCCCCTGCGGTGAGCGGGATGGCCGACGACGCGGAGCAGCAGCGGCGGAACGCCGAGGGTGCTGACGGTGCCGGGCCGGACGGCGGCACCGCCCCCTCCGTCCGGCGGCTCGACACCGGGCTCGGTCTGGCGGTGCTCAGGGCCGGCCTGTCCGGGGTGACCCTGGTGACCTACACCCGCGATCACGTCGCGGTGCGCACCCCGTCCCGCCCCGACTACCTCGACGGCAACACCCTCGACCTGACCACGGTGCCGGCCGCCGAGGATCTGGAGGGCTACCTCGGCCGCTTCGACGAGACCGTCGGCACCCTCGGCGCGCGGCACGTCCAGCTGCGGTGGGAGGAGCCGCTGCCCGCGGACGCGCCGGCGGTGGTGCCACGACCGGATCCCGCGCTGCGGGCGGCGTCCGCTGCCCACGGGCTCGCGCTGTCCCCCGTCACCGTGCTGCTGCTCGAAGGCCTCGCGGAGCTACCGTCGGCGCCCGTCGCGCGCTCCGCGCCGGTCCCCGCCCCCGACGGACAGCAGGGGGGTGCCGTCGACCGTCAGTGGCACGCCGCCACCGTCCTCTACCGCTACGCCGCGGGCGAGACCCCCGATGATTGGCGTCCTGCTGACGACGGCTTCACCGCGTGGTCGGTGGAGCAGCAGCGTGCGCTGGCGCGGACCGGGCGCGCGCGTGTGTGGGTGGCGACGCGCCACGCCATCCCGGTGGCGCGCTGCACGCTGGTCCACGACCGGCAGGGTCTGGCGGTGGTCGAGGACGTGGTCACCCACCCGGCGCACCGGGGACGGGGGATCGCGACCGGGCTGCTGCACGCGGCGATCGCCGACCACCTCGAAGCCGACCCCACCGCCAGGGTCGGGCTGGCAGCGGTCCCCGGCGAGCGGGGCGACGCGCTCTCCCGCCGGTTGGGGTTCCGGCCCCACGCCACGGTGTGGCGGGCGCACCGCGGTCCGCGCTGCGCCGGCGGCGGGACGACTCGTCCGCCGCGGCCGTGAGGCCGAACCTCCGCCAGCGGGTGGCGTATCCACCCGCGGGGAGGAGACCGGCGTGCGCGTGCTGCTGACCGGGGCCACGGGCTTCATCGGGATGGAGGTCGCCACCCAGCTGGCGGAAGCCGGCCTGCGCCCGCGGCTGATGGTGCGCCGCTCCTCACGGGCGCCGCTGCTCCACCACCTCGATGCGGAGCTCGTGCACGGGGACCTCGGCGCGCCGGCGACCCTGCGTCGGGCAGCGGCGGGTTGTGACGCCGTCATCCACCTCGCCGGCCGGGCGGTGTTCGAGCCGGCCCGACGGTTGGTGGACTCCTTCGTGCACGGCACCCGCCACCTGGTCGAGGCCGCCGCGGACGCCGGCGTGTCCCGTTTCGTGTTCGCCTCCTCGCTGCTGGTGCACGGCAACACCCGGGTACCGATCACGCCGGCGACCCCACCCGCGCCGGCGGTGGACTACGGGCAGGTGAAGCTGCTCGTCGAGCGGGGCCTCGTACGGTTCGGCGCCGAGCGCGGGATGCAGGTCGCCAACCTGCGCCTGCCCCACGTCTACGGCGCCACCGACCAGCTGTTCGCACGGGTGCGCACCGGCACGCTGGTGGTCCCCGGCCGCAGCTCCGACCCGTACGCGCACCTCCACGTGGTCGACGCGGCGCGCGCGCTGATCCGCGCGGCCGAGATCGGCTGGGTCGGCACGGGCGCGCTCGGCGACCGTGAGAGCGTGGGGTGGTCCACCTTCCTCGGCGAGATCGACGAGCAGCTACCGGGGCTCAGGGTCCTCAGGGCCCCGGGGTCGCTGGCCCTGCTCGGCACCGGGTTGCTGTCCGCGGCGACCGCGTGGCGCCGCCACCCGAGCCTCTACACCCCCGACACCGTGCGCAGCTGGAACCTGTCGCTGCCGGTGGACCCCGACGCGGTGTGGCCGGAACTCGGGATCGAGCCGCTGCTGCCGACCTACCGGGAGGGCATCGCCCACACCCTCGACGACCGGGTGGCCGTCCGGTGGCGCCACCCCGTCGTGGACCACCGCGCGGCGTGAACCCCCGGGGGTGGCCGCTGTGGTCGGTGGGCTCCCTTCCGCCCCGCGGCTGTCGGCCGGTGACCGGTAGTCTGTGTGGGTCCGGTCAACGCCCGCCCACCCACTGAGGAACCTCCGTGGACCGCGTCATCCGCATCGGCATGCTCGGCTGCGGCACCGTCGGTGGCGGTGTCGCCACCATCCTCGCCCGCGAGGCGGATGACATCACCGCGCGTACCGGGGCCAAGCTGGAGATCACCCGCGTCGCGGTGCGTGACCTGGCCCGCGATCGTGGCCTCGATCTGCCGGCCAGCGTGTTCACGTCGGATCCGCTGGAGGTGGTCGACGGCGAGGACATCGACGTCGTCGTCGAGGTGATGGGCGGCCGCGCTCCGGCGAGCGATCTGCTCCGGCGTGCCCTGGCGCAGGGCAAGCCGGTGGTGACGGCCAACAAGGAACTGGTGGCCCACGAGGGGCCGGAGCTGTACGACGCGGCACGCAGCGCCGGGGTCGACCTCGCCTACGAGGCGGCGGTGGCCGGCGCCATCCCGATCATCAAGCCGATGAAGGAGTCGCTGGCGGGGGACCGGGTCAGCCGTGTCGTCGGCATCCTCAACGGCACCACCAACTACATCCTGACCCGCATGAGCGAGGAGGGCGCGGACTACGCGGAGGTCCTCGCCGATGCGCAGGCGCTCGGCTACGCCGAGGCGGATCCGACCGCCGACGTCGGCGGCCACGACGCCGCCGCCAAGTGCGCGATCCTCGCCTCGCTGGCCTTCGACACCGCCGTCCACGCCGACGACGTGTTCACCCAGGGCATCGAGACCGTCAACGCCACCGACATCCGGGTCGCCGACCGGCTCGGGTACGTGATCAAGCTGCTCGGGATCGCCAGCGAGGTGGACGGCCGCGTCGGGGTCCGGGTCCACCCGACGTTCCTGCCGAAGGAGCACCCGCTGGCCAGCGTCCGGGGCTCCTTCAACGCGATCTACGTGGAGGCGGAGGCCGCCGGTGAGCTGATGTTCTACGGCCGCGGTGCCGGTGCGGAGCCCACGGGCTCCGCGGTGGTGGGCGACATCATCGACGTGGCCCGCAACCTCCTGCAGACCGCGCGCGGCGCGGCCGAGTCCCAGCACCGCCCCAAGGACCTGCGCTCCATCGACGAGCTCCGGACCCAGTACTACGTGCTGCTCGACGTGGAGGACCAGGCCGGCGTGCTCGCCGAGGTGGCGAGGGCCTTCGGTGACAACGGGGTCTCCATCGCCCAGGTGTGGCAGGAGGGGACCAGGAGCTCCGCGCAGCTGGTGCTCATCACCCACCGGGCGCGGGAGGCGGCGCTCAGGGCGACGGTCGACTCCCTGGCGGCGGTCGACAGCATCCGCAGCGTCGCCAGCGTGCTGCGGGTCGAAGCGGAGGTGTTCTCCTCATGACCGCGATCGCCACCCCGGGCACCGGCGCCACCCACGTGTGGCGCGGGATCATCGAGGAGTACCGCGACCGCATGCCGGTCACGGCCGACACCCCCGTGGTCACCCTGCGTGAGGGCGGGACCCCCCTGATCCACTCCGAGCACCTCTCCGAGGTCACCGGGTGTGCGGTGCACCTGAAGTTCGACGGCTCGAACCCCACCGGCTCCTTCAAGGACCGTGGGATGACGATGGCGATCTCCAAGGCCAAGGAGGCCGGCGCGCAGGCGGTGATCTGCGCCTCGACGGGCAACACCTCCGCCGCGGCCGCCGCCTACGCCGCCAAGGCCGGGATGACCGCCGGGGTGATCGTGCCGAAGGGCAAGATCGCCATGGGGAAGCTCGCCCAGGCGCTGGTCCACGGTGCCAAGGTCATCCAGATCGACGGCAACTTCGACCAGGCGCTGACCATCTGCCGCGAGCTCGCCGACACCGAGCCGGTGGAGCTGGTCAACTCCGTCAACCCGTACCGGATCGACGGGCAGCGCACGGGCGCCTGGGAGATCGTCGACCAGCTGGGTCGCGCCCCCGACGTCCACGTCATGCCCGTCGGCAACGCGGGCAACATCACCGCCTACTGGCGCGGCTACCGCGAGTACCACCAGGACGGGCTGATCGACGCCCTGCCCGTGATGCGCGGGTACCAGGCCGCCGGTGCGGCGCCGATCGTGCTGGGCGCCAAGGTGGAGAAGCCGGAGACCATCGCCACGGCGATCCGGATCGGCAACCCGGCGTCGTGGGAGTCGGCGGTCGCGGCGGCCGTGGAGTCCGGTGGCTCCATCCGGGCGGTGACCGACCCGCAGATCATGGAGGGCTTCCGGCTGGTGGCCCGGCACGGGGTGTTCGCGGAGATGGCCTCCTCGGCCTCGATCGCCGGGCTGCTCGAGCTCAAGGAGCGCGGCGACCTCGTGCCCGGCCAGACCGTGGTGTGCGTGCTCACCGGGCACGGGCTCAAGGACCCGGAGTGGGCGATCTCCGACAGCGAGGAGCCGGTCACCATCGCGCCGGAGCTGGATGCGGCCGCGGAGGCGCTCGGGCTGCGCTGACCCCGCCCGGGGTCCCGTTGGCCCCGCCCGGGGTCCCGTTGGCCCTGCCCGGGGTCCCGTTGGCCCTGCCCGGGGTCCGCGCCAAGCCGTCCCCCCGCCTGACGCGCCGTTCCCGAACCGCGAGTTGTGGACCGGCACAACTTCGGGCGCGGGTCGAGGGGCTGGGGTGGCTGCCGGCGCAGACGGCTGGCCACAAGTTGTGGTGTCCCACAACTCCGGGTGTCGGTGTGCGCCACGGGACCGGGCAGGGCCGGAGGGGCCTGCCCGCCCGTTGGTGGGCCGGGCGGCGGCCGGCGACCCTGTGCCGCAGCCTGCGCCCGGAGCTCGGTCCACCGGGCCAGCGGCGCGTATGGTCGTCCAGGAGGGCTCCCCGCCGGCATCAGCCCGCCGGGGTCGGGGTGCGGGAGGACGGAGTGGAACGGGTACGGGCGGTGGAGGCGGCACTCGACCGCGCCATCGCGACGGCACCGATGGCGGACGATGCCGACGGTCGCCCCGCGCCAGGTGGTGACGCCGATCGGACCTCGGGCGACGCCGCCGACCGGGCTGCGGGGGGCGCCGACCGCGCTGCTGGTGGCGCCGACCGGGCTGCTGGGGGCGCCGACCGGGCTGCTGGGGGCGACAGCGGCGACCGCCCGCTGGGTCTGCCGGACGGCCCCACCCGGGCACAGGCCCTGGCGGCCTTCATCGACCAGTACACCTCCCGCACCCTGGACGTGGTGGCCCGCGAGCTGCGGCTGGCCGGGGTCGGTTACTACACCATCAGCTCCGCGGGCCACGAGGACAACGTCGCTCTCGGTGCCCTGACCCGGCCCACCGACCCGGCGTTCCTGCACTACCGCTCCGGCGCGCTGTTCCTCGCGCGCGCTCGTCAGGTCGGTGCCGACGAGACCGCGGTGGACGACGTCCTGTGCTCGCTGCTGGCCAACCGCGAGGACCCCGTGGCCAGGGGCCGTCACAAGGTGTGGGGGAGCCGGGCGCGGTGGGTGGTGCCCCAGACCGCCACGATCGGCTCGCATCTGCCCAAGGCCGTGGGCACGGCGGTCGCCATCGACCGGCGTCGCGCCACCCGGGTGGCCCCTGCCACCTCGACGGAGGTGCCCGACGACGCCATCGCGCTGGTCTCCTTCGGCGACGCCTCCCTCAACCACGCGACCACCCAGACCGCGGTGAACGCCGCCCGCTGGTCCGTGCGCCACGGCGCCCCGACACCGGTGCTGTTCGTGTGCGAGGACAACGGCCTCGGTATCTCCGTCGCCACGCCGCCGGGCTGGGTCGAGCGCAGCGTCAGCCATCTCCCGGACCTCGCGTACGTGTCGGCCCGCGGCGCGCTGGACGAGGTGTGGGCCGCCACGGCCCACGCCGTCGACCTCGTCCGCACCGACCGGCGTCCGGTCTTCCTGCACCTCGAGACCGTCCGGCTGTGGGGGCACGCCGGCAGCGACGTCGAGGTGGCCTACCGCGACCGGTCCGCCATCGAAGCCGACGAACAGCGCGACCCACTCCCGCGGACCGCCCGACAGCTGCTCGCCGCCGGGGTGGTCAGCCGGGACGCGCTGCAGGAGCTGGTGGCGGCACAGCGCCGGCACGTCCGGCAACGGGCGGACGCGCTCTCGCGCATCCCCCCGCTGCGCACCCGTGCGGAGGTGGTCGCGCCCCTCGCCCCGCACCGTCCCGACGCGGTGCGGGCCGAGCTGGCCGCACGCCCCCTCGACCCGGGCAGCCGCCGGCGTGTACACCCGCGGGGGCTGCCGGAGGAGGCGAGCACGCCGGGGGAGCGCACCCTGGCCGCCGCGATCCGGTCGACGCTGCACGACGAGCTGCTGCGACGTCCCGAGCTGCTGGTGTTCGGCGAGGACGTGGCGGCCAAGGGCGGGGTGTACGGGGTGACCGGTGGGCTCCGCGACCGGTTCGGTCCACGCCGGGTCTTCGACACCCTGCTGGACGAGACCTCCATCCTGGGGTTCGCCCAGGGCGCGGCCCTGCTCGGGTTCCTGCCGGTGCCGGAGATCCAGTACCTCGCCTACCTGCACAACGCCCTCGACCAGCTCCGCGGCGAGGCGGCGTCCACCAGCTTCTTCTCCGACGGTGCCTTCACCTCGCCGATGGTGGTGCGCATCGCCGGGCTCGCCTACCAGAAGGGGTTCGGCGGCCACTTCCACAACGACCACGCCCTCGCCGCGATCCGGGAGATCCCCGGCATCCACCTCGTCGTCCCGAGCCGCCCCGACGAGGCTGCGGCGCTGCTGCGGGGTGCGCTGTCCATGGCCGCGACCGACGGCAGTGTCGTGGTCGTCGTCGAGCCCATCGCCCTCTACCACGAGCGGGACCTGCACGAAGCCGGGGACGGCGGGTGGCTGGCCACGGTGTCGCCACCCGACCAGCTCCTGCTGCCGGGTGCGGTCGGCGTGCACGGCGACGGCACGGACCTCGCCCTGGTCACCTACGGCAACGGGCTCCGGATGTCGCTCCGGGTGGCTGCGCGGTTGCGCGCCCAGGGGGTCCGGGCCAGGGTGATCGACCTGCGGTGGCTGCAACCGCTCGCCCTCGACGCCCTCCGTACCGAGGTGGCGGCGTGCCGGTCGGTGCTGGTGGTGGACGAGTGCCGTGCCAGCGGGGGGATCGCCGATGCCGTCGTGGCCGGCCTGGTCGAGGACGGGCGCGGACAGCGGATCGCCACGGTGCGTGCGGCTGACAGCTACGTCCCCCTGGGACCCTCCGCGGAGGCGGTCCTGGTCACCGAGCCGCAGATCGAGGCGGCCGCCCGGCGGCTGTGCGGGCGCCCACCCGCCGAGGCCCCGTCGGGTCGACGCCGTCGTTCCGCCCGCTGAGCGATGACGCCGCCGGGCTACCCTCCCGACCCCACGGCCCGGCAGGACCCACGAACCTGGAGCACCGAGTGGCCCCCTCTGACGGCCGGTCCGGCGCGCCCCGGGAGGAGGCGCTCCGCCACCACACGGTGCAGGTTCCGGCCACTACCGCCAACCTCGGTGCGGGCTTCGACGCCTTCGGTATGGCGCTGGAGTCCCATCTCGTCGTCCGATCGACACCCCGCGGACAGCGCACCGACCGCCTCGAGGTGCTCGACGACGCCGAGGTGTCGACCGGCGACGACAACCTGATCTGGCGCAGCCTCGTCGCCGGCTGCGAGACCTTCGGCGTGCCGATCCCCGATGTCACCCTGCGGGTGCGCAGCCGCATCCCGCTCCAGCGTGGCATGGGCTCCTCCTCGGCCGCGATCGTGGCGGGCATCACCCTGGCGCGCGAGCTGGCCGGCCTACGGCTGCACGATCGGCAGGTGGTGGAGCTCGCGACCGAACTCGAGGGCCACCCCGACAACGTCGCTCCCGCGGTGCTCGGCGGGCTGGTCGCCTGTGCGCGCAGCAACGACGGCCGTCTGGTGTTACGGCGGGTGAACCCGGCTCCGGGCTTGCGACCACTGGTCCTCGTCCCTCAGGAGCGACAGGCCACACCCACCGCCCGGGCCGTCCTGCCGGATACCGTGCCGGCGGGCAGCGTCGCGGATCAGGCGGCCCGTGCGGGCCACGTCCTCGCGGCGTTGTCCGGGGTCTGGCCGGCGGCCGCCGCCCTGTCCGGGGACCACCTGCACGAGCCGGCGCGAGCCGGGGTGATGCCGGCCTCGGCCGCGCTGTTGGCGGCGCTGCGCGAGGACGGTCACCACGCCTGGCTCTCAGGTGCCGGCCCGAGCGTGGCCGTGGCCGTGCAACGCACCGACCCGGATGCCCCCGTGGCTGTCCGCACCCACGCCGCGGCGCACGGTTTCCACTGCCGCACGCTGGACTGGGACCTGTCCGGCGCCCGGGTCTGTCCTGATGACGGCTGTGGTCTGGCGGGCACCCGGGACTGCATGCTGTGTCCCCGCCACCGGTTATCCTCCGCGTAGTCGGCGCCCGCGTTCGTGGGCGCCCACCCGGGGACCCGACCGCAGCGTGCCCCGGTTCGACGCACCCGACGGCGCGTCCCGCCTCGTGGCCGACCGCGATGCGGTGCCTGCCGGTTGACCCCGATGGCCCGCGTGCGGACGCGAGACGGCCACCTTCCGGAGCCTGAGATGGATCGCACCCTGTTGGAGAGGAAGTCCGTCGCGGAGCTGCGGGAGATCGCGGCCACGCTCGGGCTGAAGGGTTTCCAGCGGTTGAAGAAGGCGGAGCTGATCGATCTGCTGCTCAGCTCCGCGTCCCAGGGGGATCCCTCGGACGCCGACGGTACTGGCGGCCACGAGACTCGTGCAGACGGTCCCCAGGCGGCGGGCGGCGACAGCGGTGGCGGCGCCACCGACGGGCAGCGCGGTGACGACCGTTCCGCAGCCACGGACGGGGACCGGTCCCCGTCGGAGGGCGGGGGTCGGACCCGGGCGCGCGGTGGGCGGCAGCGTGCGGGCCAGCAGGATGACCGCGGTGATGGCGTCGACACCGCGAAAGGCGGTCGCGAGGAGGCGCAGGGGCACGGCCGTGGTGGTGACCGCGACCAGGACCGCCAGGGGCGGGACCGCAAGCGCGGCCGCGACCGGGGCGATGACCGTCCCGATGATCGCGGCGGTGACCGCCCGAACGACCGCGGCAACGACCGCGGCAACGACCGTCCCAGCGACCGCGGCAACGACCGTGGTGCCGACCGCCCGAACGACCGCGGCAACGACCGCGGCAAGGAACGGGGTCGGGCCGGCGAGGAGGACAGCGACGCCGAGGTCCGCGAGGGCGTCCTCGACCTGCTGCCGGAGGGGTACGGCTTCCTGCGGTGCACCGGCTACCTCGCCGGCTCCCAGGACGTGTACGTCTCGCAATCCTTCGTCCGTCGCTTCGACCTGCGGCGTGGTGACCTGATCTCCGGTCCGATCCGCCGGAACCGCAACAGCGACAAGTTCCCCGCCCTGGCCCGCGTCGAGCACGTGGAGGGCCAGGAGTTCGACCCGCGGGGTGACGATCGGCACCGACCGGCCTTCGCGGATCTCGTCGCCCTGCCGCCCTCCTCCCGCCTGTCGTTGGGCGCGGCGACCGACCAGCCCACCCCGCGGTTGGTGGACCTGCTGACGCCGCTGGGGCGCGGGCAGCGGGCGCTGGTCCTCGCCCCGCCGCGCGCCGGCAAGACCGCCGTGC
Source organism: Nitriliruptoraceae bacterium (assembly GCA_003565155.1). Lineage (GTDB taxonomy): Bacteria > Actinomycetota > Nitriliruptoria > Nitriliruptorales > Nitriliruptoraceae > T1Sed10-7. Next base: position 111,135 of record PXDB01000041.1, read on the forward strand.
TCAAGGACCTCGCGCGGGCGATGCGGGACGCCGACGTCGATCTCGAACTGCTCGCGCTGCTGGTGGACGAGCGTCCCGAGGAGGTGACCGCCGTCGAGCGCAGCACCGGCGCCGAGGTGGTGGCGACCACCTTCGACCGGTCGCCCGAGGACCACACCCAGGTCGCGGAGCTGGTCGTGGAGCGGGCGAAGCGCCTCGCGGAGCGTGGTCGTGACGTGGTGGTCTTCCTGGACTCGCTGACGCGGCTGGCGCGGGCCTACAACACCGTGGTGCCCTCCAGCGGCCGGGTGCTGCCGGGTGGGGTGGATCCGGCGGCGCTGGCCCCGGCGAAGCGGCTGTTCGCCGCTGCCCGGGACCTCGAGGGCGCCGGCAGCCTCACCATCGTGGCGACGGTGGTCGTGGGCACCGGTTCCCGTATGGACGAGGTCATCGCCGAGGGCTTCACCGACACCGCCAACATGGAGCTCCACCTCGACGGGTCCCTGGCGCAGCAGCGCCGCTACCCGGCGGTGGACGTGGTCGCTTCCGGGACCCGCGGCGAGGAGGAGTTGCTCACCGCCGAGGAGCTCGCCGGGGCGCGGCAGCTCCGTCGGAGCCTCGCCAGAGCCACGCCGGAGGACGCCCTGGAACAGGTCCTCGGCCACCTCGAGGCGGCCCCGGACACCGCCGCCCTGCTGGAGCGGATCACCCGCAGCGGCTGAGCCAGGGGCGGGCGTCGCCGGTGCGACGGCCGGCCCGGCGGCTGCGCTCGTGTCAGCGTCCGGCCCACAGCCAGTGCAGGTCCATCTGGCTGGCGACCACCGCCAGCACCAACCCCAGCGCCAGTACCAGCGCGCCGATCCGCAGCGCCGTGCGGTCCAGGGCCAGTTCCGCGGGGCCGTCGTCCGGCGCTGACGTTGCCACGGTCAGCGCCGCGGCATCGAGCAGCGCCGTGGCCATGTCCAGTTCGGACTCGGGCACGATCACCTCGCTGCCCCCCTGCCCGAAGGCGAGGTTGGGGTGCATCCCGCCGGTGTCGTCGTGGACCGCACGCGCATCGATGCCGTGGCCGCGGAGCATGGACGCCGCCACCTCGGCGTCGACGCGGCTGGTGAAGCGCCGGATCCGCGCCATCGACCCGCCTCCTGCTCCTCGGTGCTGCTGCCGGCCCCCCGGCGCCGTCTCCAGGACATCTAAGGTACGCCACGCACGGCGGGCGCACCTCAGCAGAGCCCACCCGCACCCGGCAGGGGGGACAGGCAGGTCGGCCACCAGTGCACCGCCAGCACCATCGGCACGGCGACGGCAACCCCGCGGCGCGTGGCGGCGGTCGCCGCGATGGCGATCGTGACCCCGGCGGCCAGCGCCCCCCGGTGGACGCCCTGCAGCAACCCGCCGCCGAGCAGTCCGCCCGCTGCGAAGGTCTGGATCAGCACCACCAGCAGCAGCGGGGTGACCACCGTGGTGCGGGCGACGCTCACCCCGGTGGGCACCAGGCGGTCCACCAGCAGCAGCACCGCCACCATCGCCAGCAGGTTCAGCACCAGGGCCAGCAGCGGCGCCCCGGTCGCGACCCGCACCAGTCCGGTGACCAGGGCGACGGCGACGGCGCCGAGCCCGAAGGTACGGACCAGTTCGGTCAGCGAGGTGTCGGGGGAGCGGGGGAACCCGTCCCGGCTGCGCACGCTGAGGAAGCCCATCAGCACGATCGCCCCGAGGCTCAGCACCGCCACCCGCAGCACCAGGACACCGATCGCGGCGACGTCCGCCCCGGCCTCCACCGACAGCCCGACGCTGCCCAGTGCGGCGGCGACGGGCCCGCCGCCCACCAACAGCACCGTGGCGACACCGGCGACGGCGACGGGTAGGAGCAGCAGCGCCGCCGAGGTGGTGGGCTGGGAGGTCCCGGCGACACCGAGGTGGCCGCTCGCGGATCGGAACCCGAAGGCCGCCGGCCCGTCACCGCGGTAGCGGGCCAACAGCACCGGTACCAGCATGGCGACCGCCGCCAGCCACAGCACGTCGATGAGCATCCCGAGCACCCCGGTCCGCGGGAGGAGCGGCAACCGGGAGACGAACCCCGCCAACGACGGCCCGATGACGGCGACGGCGGCAGCGAGGATGACGTCGGTCTTGGCGTCGTCAGCTTCGATGAACACGGTCCGGGAAGCTACCACCCGGCTGCTGGCTACCCTGCCGTCCGCCACCCGCGTCGTCCCCCGCGGGTCGGCCTCCCGCGGTCCGCACCCGCCCGCGCACCGCCCGCATCGAGGCAGGAGTCCAGCGTGCTCGCAGCGTCCATGGTCGTGGTCGGGGACGAGATCCTGGGCGGCTACGTCCCCGACACCAACTCCCAGCTCGTCGCCCGCCGCCTGCAGGAGCACGGGGTGGAGCTCAGCTGCGTCCACGTGGTCGCCGACGACCTGGCGGCGATCGACGAGGCGCTGCAGACCGAGCTGTCCCGCCCGCGTCCACGGGTGGTACTGACCTCCGGGGGTATCGGTTCCACCCCCGACGATCTCACCTACGAGGCCGTGGCCGAGAGCCTCGGGCTCGAGCTGGTGGAGGACCCGACGATCGCCGCACGGATCGAGCAGGCGGTCGTCTGGTCCCGCGAGCACGGGCTGGAGGTCACCGACGCCTTCCGCTGGCACCTCGCTCGGATGGCGCGGATCCCCGCCGGCAGCCGGCTGCTGGAGCGCGACGGCGGGTGGTCACCCGGTGTCGCCGTCGACATCGACGGCGGCAGCGACGCGGACGGGGCGACCGTCGTGGTGCTCCCCGGCGTGCCGACGGAGTTCGAGGCCCTCCTCGACGAGGCCGTCGTGCCGCGCCTGGTCGCCGGACGCAACCCGCGGCCGCACGTGCGCGAGCTCACCCACCACTACCCGGAGAGCGCCCTGAACCTGGTGTTCGCGGAGGTGCTGGAGCGCCACCCCGAGGTCAAGCTCGGCAGCTACCCGGGCCGGCCGATGCTGGTGCGCCTGCGGGGTCCGCACGACCCCGTGGAGGCGGCTACCGAGCGGATCGCCGACGCCATCGCGCAGCTCGACGACAGCGACGCCGGCCGCAGCATCGCGGCTGCCCGTGCCGCCCGGTCCGCGGCCCGGGAGCAGGCCCGCGACCGGGCGCAGGCCCATATCCGTGCCGCCGCATCCGAGGAGGACGCGTGAACCGCCGAGTGCTGTTCGTCCACGCCCACCCCGACGACGAGTCGTCGAAGGGCGCAGCCACCGCCGCCCGCTACGTCGACGAGGGCGCCGAGGTGGTGCTGGTGACCTGCACCGACGGTGACGCCGGCGACGTCCTCAACCCGCAGGCGGCGCCGATCGCCCCGGACGCGATGCGCGCGACCCGGGCCCGCGAGCTCGCTGCGGCCGTCGCCGCGATCGGCTTCACCCGCACCCACGCGCTCGGCTACGTCGACTCGGGCTACCACGAGGACCCATCGGAGGTCGCGGAGGGCACCTTCTCCCGCATCGAACTCGACGCGCCCTCCCGGCAGCTGGCGGCGATCCTGCGCCGCGAGCGCCCCCACGTGGTGGTCACCTACCCGGAGAACGGCGGCTACCCCCACCCCGACCACATCATGAACCACCTCGTGACCATGCGGGGTCTGGAGCTCGCGGAGGACCCGGGCGCCGACCTCGGCGACGGTCCCTCGGCGGGGCACGCCGCGGCGCTGTCCCCCTGGCGCGTGCCCAAGGTGTACGCAACCTCGACCTTCCCCCTGGAACGCCTCGAGGCGCTGCACACCGCGATGCTCGAGGCCCACGGCCAGAGCCCCTACACCGAGTGGCTGGAGTCACGGGCCGACAAGGTGCCCGCCGAGGTGCCCGACGCCCGGGTGCGCTGCGGGGAGCACTTCTCCCGACGTGACGCGGCGCTGCTCGCCCACGTCAGCCAGATCGACCCCGACGGCTTCTGGTTCGGTGTGCCCCGCGACCTCGAGCGCGAGCACTACCCCTACGAGGCCTACACCGTGCTGCGCAGCGACGTGCTGGTGCAGCCGGTGGAGGACGACCTGTTCGCCGGTCTGAACGTCGCGGCGATCGACCGGGGCCAGGACCCTGCGACGGCTCCCACCGCCCGCGGCGCATGACCGGGGCCAGGACCCTGCGACGGCTCCCACCGCCCGCGGCGCGTGACCGGGGCGGCTGACCCCGCCCGACGCGCGCTTCGGGGCCGGGACGCGCCACCGCCTCAGTCCAGCTCCCAGGTGTGCACCGGCTCGTTGGAGCGCATGTTGGCCAGGTAGCGCCGCGTGGTCTCCACCAGCGCATCCTCGCGCTCCATCGGGCCGTCGTCGAACAGCCGCCGGAAGGTGTGCACCTGCCAGCTGGCACCCGTGCGCCGCTTGAGCGCCCGCTGCTTGATGATCCCGAGGTAGTGGTCCCGGTCGCGCCGGTCCACGCCCCAGGTGTCCAGCCCCCGGTGGGCCAGCGGCAGCAGGGGGCGCAGGATCAGCTCGCTCGCCGGGACCTCACCCATCCCCGGCCAGTACAGCTGGCTCTCGATGCCCCGGCGCGCCGCGGCCCGGAAGTTCTCCGACGCCGCGGTGAAGGACAGCTGCCGGGTGATCGGCTCGTCGAGGTCAGCGACGGCACGCACCAGACCGAAGTAGAAGGCGGCGTTGGCCACGGTGTCGACCATGGTGGGGCCGGCCGGCAGCACCCGGTTCTCGACGCGCAGGTGCGGCTTGCCGCGGGCGATGCCGTAGATCGGCCGGTTCCACCGGTAGATCGTGCCGTTGTGCAGCACCAGCTCGGGCAGGTGGGGGATGTCGCCGCGGGCGAGCACCTCCTCGGGTTCCTCGCCGTCCACCTCGGGGAGCAGGGAGGGGAAGTAGCGCACGTTCTCGTCGAACAGGTCGACGATGTCGTCGATCCACCGCTCCCCGAACCACACCCGGGGGCGCACCCCCTGGGCGGTCAGCTCCTCGGAGCGCGTGTCGATGGTCTGCTCGAACAGGGCGATGCGGGTCTCGCGCAGCAGCTCCTTGCCCAACAGGAAGGGGGAGTTGGCGCCGGCGGCGACCTGGGCGGCGGCGATCGCCTGCGCGGCGTTCCACGTGCTGGCGAAGTTGTCCGGGCTGACCTGCAGGTGCAGCTGCACCGAGGTGGCGGCGGCCTCCATCGCGATCGAGGAGGCCTGGAGGCTGAGCCGCTCCACGCCGTCGATCTCCAGGTGCAGGTCCTCGCCGCGGGCCTCGAGGATCTGCTCGTTGAGCAGGTGGTAGCGGGGGTTGGCCGACAGGTTCTGGATCGTGACGTGGAGGTCCTTCAAGGTGGGGATGATCCCCACCATCGCCACGTGGGCGTCCAGCTCCTCGGCGCGACGATCGGCGAAGGCGAAGGAGGTCTGCAGCTCCTCCTCGATCTCCCGGAACACCGTGGCGATCAGCTTGTGGGGCGCGAGGTTGAACTCGATGTTGAACTGCGCCAGCTCGGTCTGGAAGTCCTCCGACTCCAGGCGCGACAGCAGCTCCGCGTTGATCATCGTCGGTTCACCGTCGTCGTCGACGACGTAGAACTCGACCTCCACCCCGATCAGCTTGCGCGTCGTCTCGAACCGGTCCTCGGCCAGCAGTTGGCGGAACACCGCGAGGTTGCGCTTGACCTTCTCGCGGTAGCGCTGCCGGTCCTCGCGGGTGAAGCGTGTCTCACCGATGTCCTGCCCCACGACCCGCTCCCGCTCCCACGCTCGTGGGCTGAAGGATAGGCACCTCCGGCAGCTCGCTGCACCTGGTTCGGCGGTGCGACCACCACACGGCGTGTCAGTAGCCTCCGATCGACGCCGCACACCGTCCCGACCCTGCGAAGGCCGTCGACGTGCCCTCAGCCCCCGACCGTGCGCGCCTGCCCATGGCGGTCCGGCCCTGGCTCGGCGCGGTCCTGATCTCCTTCTCCGGGGTGTGGGTGCGCCTGGCCGACGTCGAGGCGGCCCGCTCGGCGTTCCTCCGGCTGTCCTACGCGCTGCCCCTGCTGGCCGTGCTGGTGGCCCTGCGGGCGGGCGGCAGCGACGCACCCCGTCGGTGGTTCCGCCCGATGGCGGTGGTCGCCGGTCTGCTGTTCGGGGTGAACCTGGTGGCCTGGCACGCCTCGCTCGGCATCATCGGGGCCGGGCTCGGGACCGTGCTGCCCAACCTGCAGGTGGTGGTGGTCGGGCTGCTGGGCGTGGTGCTGTTCCGCGAACGTCCGCGCCCGGGGTTCTGGGTCGCGCTGCCGCTGGTGCTGGTCGGGATCTGGCTGCTCTCGGCGCTGGGACGGCCGGTCGTCGCGGACGGCTCGGTGCCCGTCGGGGTGGGGCTCGGGGTGCTGGCCGGGGTGACCTACGCCGGCTGGCTCGTGCTGCTGCGGGTCGCCCGCGGCCGGGAGGGCGGGGGCTCCGCGGCGGAGTTGCTCTGGTCGCTGTGCCTCGGTGGCCTGGTGGTCACCGGCGGCGTGGCCGTCGCGGAGGGGGTCGCCGGTCCGGCAGGGTGGCCGGCGGACGGGTGGCTGCTCCTGCTGGCGCTCGGCTCGCAGGTGATCGGCTGGCTGCTGCTCACCTCCTCGATCCACCTGCTGCCCGCGGCGGCCACCTCGATCGCCCTGCTCCTGCAACCGGTCCTGGCACTGGTGTGGGGTGCGGTGCTGCTCGCCGAGCCCGTGGGCCTCCCGCAGGTCGCCGGGGCCGCGATCGTGCTGGCCGGGGTCGGTCTGGCGCACCGGTCCCTGCGGACCACCGAGGTGCGCGCGGTGCCCTCCCAGACAGGGTCCGGCGGGCACGGACGCACCCGCGGTGACGGCTCCGAAGCGGGAGCAGGGGTCGGCGGCCGCCGACCCGACGGCGACGCGGTCAGGTGAGCGCTGAGGAGGCGGCGGTGGGACCGATGGAGCAGCCCCGGCAGGAGTACGATGCCGGCACCCTCGACATCGCGGACGTGGCTGACGGGCCCCTGCGCACCGCCCGGCGCTGGCTCGACGAGGCGGTCGCGGCCGGGCTGCCCGAACCGACCGCGGTGACCCTGGCCACGGTCGATGCCGACGGCGTGCCGGACGCCCGGGTGGTGCTGTTGCGCGGCTTCGACGACCACGGGCTGGTGTGGTTCACCAACCAGCGTTCCGCGAAGGGCCGCCAGCTCGCGGCCACGCCTGCGGCAGCGGTCGTCGCCTACTGGCCGGCGCTGGAGCGCCAGATCCGGTTCCGGGGCGCCGTCGAGGTGGTCGCCGACGCGGAGGCGGACGCTTACTTCGCCTCCCGGCCGCGGGGCAGTCAGCTCGGCGCGTGGGCCTCGCAGCAGTCCGAGCCCGTGGCGGATCGGGCCGCTCTGGAGGAACAGGTGGCCGCGACCACCGCCCGTTTCGCCGACGCCGAGGTGTCCCGTCCACCCCACTGGGGCGGCTACCGGCTCGTGCCGCAGGTCGTCGAGCTGTGGCAGGGGCGGCCCTCCCGCCTGCACGACCGGGTGCGCTGCACGCGCGACGGCGACGGCTGGCGGGTGGAGCGGCTCCAGCCGTGAGCTGGTCGCACCGTCGCTACGGCCGACTACCTTGCCGCCCTCACGACGCGCACCCGGAGCCTGATGGCCTCCAGTAACGGTTCCGCGCCCGCCTCCGGCAACGGCGGTGGGCGGCTCGAGCAGAAGCTCGGGCTGCTCGACGTGTACGCGATCTGCACCGGCGCGATGTTCGCCTCCGGGTTCTTCCTGCTGCCGGGGATCGCCGCCGCCAACGCCGGCCCGGCCGTGGTCCTCGCCTACGCGGTCTCCAGCCTGCTGATGGTGCCGGCGATGTTCTCCATCGCGGAGCTGTCCAGCGCGATGCCACGGGCGGCCGGCACCTACTTCTTCATCCACCGCAGCCTGGGTCCCCTGGCGGGCACGATCGGTGGCCTCGGTGCCTGGGTGGTCCTCATCGCCAAGAGCGGCTTCGCCCTGGTGGGGATGGGTGCCTACCTCGGCCTGCTGTTCGACGTCCCCGTCCGGCCGCTGGCGATCGCGCTCACCGTCGCCTTCGCGCTGCTCAACATCTTCGGCGCCAAGGAGACGGCACGGCTGCAGGTGTGGCTGGTGGTCACCCTGGTGTCGGTGATGGTCTTCTTCATCGCCGCAGGCGCCTTCGAGGTCGTCCGGGCGGACCCGGCGTTGGTCCAGGGCGGGTTCGACCCGCTCCTGCCCTTCGGGGTGGAGAACCTGCTCGGCACGATCGGGCTGGTCTTCATCTCCTACGCGGGCCTGACCAAGGTGTCCTCCGCCGCCGAGGAGATCCGCGACCTCGACCGGAACCTGCCGCTCGGCATGATCCTGTCCCTGGCCACCGTCGGGGTGATCTACACCGCCGGTGTCGCGATCCTGGTGGCGATCATCCCGCAGCAGGAGCTGTGGACCGACCTCACCCCGGTGGCCACCGCGGGCGAGGTGGTGTTCGGCTGGCTGCCGGGGCCGATCGGGGTGGGGCTGATCGTGATCGCCGCCGCGACGGCCTTCGCCTCCACCGGCAACGCCGGCATCCTCACCGCGTCGCGGTACCCGCTGGCCATGGCGCGGGACCGGCTGCTGTGGAGCGGGTTCGACCGCCTGGGGCGGTTCGGCACGCCGGTGTTCTCCGTCATCGTGACATCCGCGCTGATGATCCTCGCCATCGTCTTCCTCGATGTGGAGCGCCTCGCCAGCCTCGGCAGTGCCTTCCTGCTGCTGCTGTTCGCCCTGATCAACGTGTCGGTGATCGTGATGCGCGAGAGCCGGCTGTCCTCCTACGCCCCCGGGTACCGCTCGCCGCTGTACCCGTGGATGCAGATCGTGGGGGCGATCACCACCCTCGGGCTCATCTTCACCCTCGGGGTGTTCTACGTCGTGTTCGTGGTGACCATCATCGTCGTCGCCGTGGTGTGGTACCGGCTCTACGTGCGGCCGCGCGTCACCCACCGGGCCGCGATGTACGGCGTGTTCCACCGACTCGGCGAGCAGCACGACGACGGGGTCGACGAGGAACTGTGGGGGATCCTCCAGGAACGCGGCGTCGATGGTGACGACCCCTTCGATGAGCTGCTGGCCCGCGCCATCGTGTTCGACGTGGAGGGCAAGGTCGACCTCGACGAGATCCTCACCCGGGTCGCCACCCGCGTCCGGGGCAGGCTCAAGCAGCCGATGGACGGGCTCGACGAGGGGCTGTCCGCAGCCGCAGCCCGGGCCGTGGTGCCCGACGGGGCGCCCGCCGTCGTGCACGATCTGCTGCGCCACGACCTGAGCCGGCCACTGATCGTGCTGGTGCGGGCCAAGCGTGGGGTGCGCATCTCCAGCGGTCGCCGCTTCCCGGGCAGCACCCTGCCCCAGGACACGGGCGCGGCGGGACCGCGCACGCAGGCCCTGCTGTTCCTGCTCTCGCCCGAGGGGCGTCTCACCGAGCACCTGCGCCGCCTCGCGCAGCTGGTGACCTCCGTGGAGGCGGAGACCTTCGAGGACGAGTGGCGCCGTGCCCATGACGAGCAGGCCCTGCTCGAGACCCTGCTGCGTGACGAGCGCTACGCCTCGGTGACCGTCGGTGCGGCCGACGCGCCCGCGGATCTCGCCGACAAACGGCTCAAGGAGCTCGACCTGCCGGGCAACCTGCTGGTGGCGCTGGTGCGGCGTGGCGACCGCACGATCGTTCCCGACGGTGACACGCTGCTACGACCAGGCGACCGGCTGACGGTGATCGGGACGCCGGCCGAGGTCACCGAGCTGTCCGGACCCGCGGAGCCGGTCTGACGACCTCGTCCCGGGGTGGAGCGCACCCGCGTGGGGTGGGCGCCGAGGCGGTTGCCCGCGGTGACAGCGGGCTCGCAGGCCGGCGTGCAGTGGACCGACGGCGACCAGCACCCGCAGGTGCCGTCCCTCCACCGAACAGCGCGCGTCGCCCATGACCGACCGCCTGCACCGCCTGCCCTGGTGATCCGAGGGGCGAGAAGGTGCAGAGGTCAGCGTCCGCACCGATGCGCGCAGCTCGGCTTCGTCCGACCGGGGTCTGCCAACCACGGGCCTGCCCGCTGGTGGTCGTGATCCTCCGCTGCTGCGCGTGCGTCAGTCGAGCTCGCCCGGCATCAACTCGATGTCGCTGAGGTCGATCATCGCGGTCAGCGGGTCGTCGGGGTCGCCGACCCGCAGCTCCACATCCTCCGCATCGATGGGGAGCTGGACGTAGAGGTTCCAGACCTGCTGCTCGTCCAGCTCGATGTTCCTGTCGGGTGACTCCAGCGACTCGAGTCCGAGGGGTCGGTCATCGACCATGAGCCGGACGTCGTCCTCGGTGACCCGGACCGAGGACCTTCTCGGGTCGCGGTCTTCACCTCCGAGGTTCACGACGTCGAGCTCCACGAACAGCCACCGCTTCCCAGCCTCGGCACGCCGGTCAGTGGGGTCACTCAGCTGCCGTGATGTCCGCTCAGGGCCGATGTCGGATCGCAGCTCGGCGGAGAGCAGGGTCACGGCCAGGGTCGTCTCGCCTCTGTCGCGGGAGGCTTGGTACTCCCCCTCGAGTTCGAGGTCGAGGGCCGTCACGGGCTCGGGCTCGAGCACCGGTCCATCCGGCAGCGTGCACAGGACGGGAAGGCGGTCCGTCGTGCCGAGCCGCAGCACGAGGTCATCGAAGCTGGCGGTGGGGAGCTCGAAGCGTACGTCGAGCTCGGTCGAGGTCCCGGCCTCGAGCGCTTCGCTGAACCTGGCGCTCGGCGCGCTGGCGAGACCGTCGCCGTGGAGGAGGCGCAAGAGGTCGCTGTCGACCCGCACCCGCTGATCCAGCGGGTTGACGACGACCAGGTCCACGGTGAGGGACGGGTCGTAGAGGTCGCCGGAGGCTTCGAGCATCGGCAGGATCTCGGCGAGCTCCTCCTCGGTCATGAACTGCATCGATTCGACGAAGTCCGGGTCGAGCTCCGACACCTCTTCCGGTGCCTCGGCCTCCGGCTCGGGCAGCGGTTCGGGGTCGTCGCCATCGCCGCAGGCGGAGAGCGTCAGTGCCAGCATGACACCGAGGGCCGCCGTTCTGACGGCCGTTGACGGTTGTGTGCTCCTCCGCATGTCGCACCACCACCCTGTCAGCCGACCCGGGCCGGTGGCGTGACCGGCGCGGGCACGTCTCCACTCATCTCGTAGTGTCGCCGTTTCGGGGTACGGGTGTGTCGGGGCAACGGACAGAGGGCGGCATCGCCTTGTGCCCCTACCCGTCCCGGGACGCGTGGCTCGGCGGGCCGATGCGGCCGCTCAGCGGCCCCAGAGCTGACGGGAGGCCCTAGCGGTGTCCGGCTGTGACCACCGGCGGCCGTACTGCTCTCGAGCGGCTGTACGGGTCGCATCCCGATGCCGTTGCCTCGCCGTTCGTCGGCGGCGTCGAGCTGGTCGGTAGGTTCGCGCGCGTCCGTGACGGCCGGCCGTCACGAAACCCCACCGCACCCCCTGACGCGCATCAGGAGGCTCGATGAACCGGCTCGCAGGCTCCACCTCCCCCTACCTCCAGCAGCACGCCGACAACCCGGTGGACTGGTACCCGTGGGGGGAGGCGGCCTTCGACGAGGCCAAGCGCCGCGGGGTGCCGATCTTCCTCTCCGTCAGCTACTCCTCCTGCCACTGGTGCCACGTGATGGCCCCGGAGTTGGTCGCTAACGGCCGCGAGAAGCCCGTCCAACGGAATCTCGTCCCACCGTCGCCCTGGGTGTTCAGCGCAGTTCTTCCCACACTCTTCCCACGTGGGAAGAACGCCATCCCAGCCCAGGAGTACCGGTCCAGCCAGGCTCACGGCGATCGGGTGGCGCCGCGCGAACGGTCAGGCACCGGCGGGAACTCCGCTGGCTTCGCTGCACGATAGGGATGTCGCGCCAGGAACCGAGTGCGAGCAGGTGGCGGTCGCGGCTGACGATGAGGACCGCCTCTTCTGGTTCGACGAGTTCACCGAGGCGGATCACTCGTAGCGGGTTCCTGGATGAGGCGATCGACGTCCTCCTCGTCTTCGCCGCCCACGGCTCGGGGCGCCGGCAGCCCCGTAGTCCTGCCGGAGTTCGAAGCGTTCGGTCTGGGGCTGGCGGGCAGCCTTGCCCGCTGTCCGTTCTCGTGGCTGCCGCTCGCGTTGGTCCTGACGCGTAGGCTCAGGCCGAGCGTCAGGATGGTGCATGGAGGCGGGTGGGCTGCTGCGGCTCGACTACGGCCTGGAGCGTCGGCCGTGGGCCGATCCGGACCTCGATCAACTCGATGTGTGGGAGGTGGTCCTGCGGCTCGGAACGTTCACCAACGGCGACGTAGAGGACGACGAGGTCAGTTGGGACACCGTGGCGCGGGCGTGGCTGTACGGCATGGACCCCGAGCGCAACATCCTGGTGGACCAGCGGCCGTGCGACGTGGCCGACGCCCACTCGGCGGAGGCTGCCTACTACTTCGCGCACGTCTTCGACCAGGCAGGCGGCTTCCTCGCTGACATCGACGGGCAGTTCGAGTGGGTGGTGGGCCGGGCGCTGTTCCTCCACGACGTGCAGGTGCCACAGGCCCACCGGCGCCGCGGCTTTGCCAGCATCCTGGCCGCCGACGCGATCCTCACCCTTGCGCCCGCCGGCACGGCCGTGTTCGCCCATCCGGGACCGACTGACCTCGAGCCGGAAGGCGACGACGAGGTGGCATGGTTGCACCACGAGGCGGCGAACACCCGCTTCCTCGCCCGCCTGGGGTTCGTGCCCTTCCGAGACCGGCTGTGGACGCTCGACCTCTCGGCCGGTGACGGGATGGCGACATTGGCGAACATCCGTCGGTCGTAGCCCGGGATGGCGCCGCGCGCTCCGTTCGAGCCGCATCAGCAAGGGGCTGGGCGATTCGCCCCGGCAAACCAGGAGCTTCGAGCCGGATCCGGACCACGGGCGAGATCTGCCATCAACGACTGGCCGTGGATGAGCCAACGCCCACCGCGGCTCGACCAAAGCTTCCTCGAACCCGCCCATCCGGTAGCGGGTCACGAGACGCATGCGCTCGTAGCGCTCGACCCGGTACCCGTAGACCGCTGGTCCAGGTCCGCTCGAGCCTCGGCTGCGACGCCCGGCGTGGTGGTCGCGGTGGCCGCTTCGGGTCCTACTCCGAACCGGCGCAGATCTCGAGGGGAGGAGGGAGTTCGCGGAGGGCTGCGGCTCGGTAGCCTACGCGAGCTCACCAGGGACGCTCGGAGCGCAGCTCCAGGCGCCGCTGGAGCAGGCGCGCCGTGGCGGTCACCTCCTCGACACTCGCGCCGTGGGCCGCGGCGGCCTCGGCGCGTGAGCGGCGTAGCCCCGAGCGGTTCTCCACAAGGCTCGCGAGCGCCGCCGCCAGCACGACCGGCTCGGCGCCGGCGTCGAGCTGCCCGGTCCTGCGCCACCAGGCGGTGAGGCAACGCACCACCAGCGGGAGCCCACCGCGTGGCTGCTCGACGCGCCAGAGCGCATCCGCGACGGGATCCAGGTCGATCGGGGGAGGGGTGGTGGCGTACAGGTGCTCGGCGATCTCCGGGCCGAGCGACCAGCGGGTCGGCAGGTGACCGTCCCAGGTCGGCAACCCGGGCAGCAGCTCCAGCAGCGCCGGTCCCGAGGCGGTGGGCTCCCAGCGCAGGGTGAACGCCCACCCGTTGGGCCCGGCTCGCAGCTCGCCGTGTGTCGTGCAGAGCAGACCGGGTTCGGGCGCTTGCGTGAAGGCTTGGATCGTCTCCGGTGTGGCGTCGGGTGGCACGCCGATGGCCAGCAGCGGCGCCTGCTTGCCGTAGAGAAGGTGCAGGGTGGTCAGCGGTGAGTCGTCGGCGACCCGGCGGCGGTGCCAGCGCCGGCCCTGCGCTACCTCGTCCCAGAACTTGAGCGCGATCCGGGTGCCGACCTCCTGGATCCGCTCGACCGACCGGCGATCTCTCGCGCGCGGGGAGGTGGCTGCGGTGGGGGTGGGGCGCCGTGGCCGCGTCGCGTTCGCGGTAGGTCGCCCGGCCTTGCCGGGCCGCCCGTTCGGCGAGGCGGGTGCTGCCCGGCCGGCGCGTGACGGCGCGTTGGTCGGGGACGCGCCGGTGGGCCTGCCTGTCTGGTGCTGCGCGTCGGGGTTGGAGTCGTTGGTGCCCCTGCGCGTCTGGTGGAGCGCGTCAGCGTGGGGCGGCTCGGTGGCCTCCTCGTCCGCTTCCGATGGCGGGTCGGCAGCACCGCCGGGCGTGCGCCCGGGCCGCGGCAGGCAGGTGGCGCAGCCGAGTCGTTCGCGGCCGGCGACCAGCCCCTCGGTGTGCCCGCAGTGGGGGCAGGCGACGGGGCGGAACTCCCGGGTCGCCAGCACCCACACCAGCTCGAACGGGAAGGTGGTCGCGCCCCGACGCACGCGGATGGGCAGTCTCAGTGCCGGGGTCATCACGAGGTGGAGCCGGAAGGGCTGGATCTCGACGCCTACGTGGTGGCTGTCCTCGACTTCCTGGCAGCGCCGTTCCCGTTCCGCTTGCGTCGCCTTCTCTTGGGCGTCGAGCAGGGCACGGCGCTCGGTGTCGTCGGTGGCTTCCCGGCGCCGGTGGATGGTCGCCAGCGCCTTGTCGTAGTAGGTGTGTACCCGCGCGAGCGCGTCCCGGCGGTCGTCGGCGGCGCGAGCGGACAGGGCCGTGGCCCGCAGCTCGGCACGTGCCGACAACAGCTGGTCGGCCGCACCGAGGCTGCGGGCGAGATCGACGTCGAGCACGCTGTGGCGCTGCTGCGGCTGCGCCGACCAGGACGCCGTGATGAGCGCCTCGCAGAGGGTGTCGGGGACCTCGCTGCCGGTCCGGGCGTCGACCCACACCTCGTGGCGCTCTTGGAAGCGCAGGTCCAGCGAGGCGGAGGTGGTTGCCAGCGCGCCGACCCGCAGCACCGGCAGCCAGGTCCGGGCGGCCTCGCGGTCCCGGTCGATGCGCCCGTGTTCGACGCCCACCACCTCGCGGGCGCGCTCGAACAGCTCGGAGGTGGCTGGCAGGCGGTCGGGCCACGACAGCCAGGCGGCGCCGACGTCGCCGTGGCGCAGGGTGCTCTCCGCCGCCCCGTCCAGCGCCGGATGGCCGGGTAGCAGCAGCATCGCTCCGTCCTCACGGGCGACCTCGGGGTCGGCCGTCACCACCACGGTCTCGTCGAGGCCAAGCCGCTCCTGCAACGCCGGCGGCAGCACGACCAGGGCCTGCTCGCCCTCGTCTTCGCTGAGTGCGCCGTCGGCCTCGACGTGGCGCAGCCAGAAGTCCAGGCCCGGGTCGCGGCCGGCCGTCGGGGCCTCGCTGCGACTCACGGACCTTCACCGTCCCCACCTGCCTCGCCGCCGACCAGCGCGTCGGTTCGCTGGCGGCTGTCGAGATGGGCGTGCCTGGCGGCGGCGAGCTCCTCGCCCAGCGACTCCACCTCCGCGTGGAACTCGTCGTCGTCGCGGCTGCCGACGTGGGCGGCATACACCCAGGACGGCAGGTCGAAGTCGTCGTCGACGCGGCCGAGGATCATGTCGAGCTCGCCGACGACCAGCTCGAAGAGGTTGATCTTGGTCTCCAGGACGGTGAGGATGCGCTCCTCGATCGTGCCGCCGCCCACGAGGTTGTAGAGCAGCACCTCGTGGGCCTGGCCGATGCGGTGGATGCGGCCGAGCCGCTGCTCGATCTGCATCGGGTTCCAGGGCAGGTCGAAGTTGACCAGCACGTGGCAGAACTGCAGGTTGCGTCCTTCGCCGGCCGCCTCGGTGGTGAGCAGCACCGGCGCCTGGTCACGGAAGGAGGCGACCGCCGCCTCCTTCGCCCGCCGAGTCAGCCCGCCGTGGTAGACGGCCGCGTCGATGCTGGCGTCGGCGAGCACGTCGTCGAGGTGGGCGAGCGTGTCGCGGTAGCCGGTGAACACGACCACCTTCTCGCCAGCGGCACGGTGGCGCTCCAGCAGCTCGAGCAGCACCTCGGCCTTGCGGGTTCCCGTGACCGTCTCGGCCCGGCGAGAAAGGTCGTCCCAGCCCAGCTTGGCGAGGGTCGGCGCGACCGCCCGCGGGCTCGATCCCGCGAGCCGCAGCGCGGCGCGCAGCGCGACCCGGCGCTGTGACGACGCGTCGGCTCCCTCGGCCCGCACCCGGTGGCCGACCTGACGGTACAGTGCGGCCTCGTCGGGGCCGGGCTCGACGGACAGCGTGCGGGCCAGCCGGCCCGGCAGCAGGACCTCGAGATCGCTGCGGCGATGCCGCACCATGACCTCGCGCAGGCTCGCCTGCAGCGCAGCAAGGTCGCGGACCTCGCCGTCGACGGCGGCATGCCGGGCCCGGAACTCGCGGGCGGTCCCCAGATGCCCCGGTCGGACCAGGCTGACCAGCTGGAACAGGTCGTCCAGGCGGTTCTCCACCGGGGTGGCGGTCAGCAGCAGCAGGTAGCGGGTCGTCAGCGCTCGCGCGAACCGGGCCGAGGCGCTGCGCGGATTCTTCAGCCGATGAGCCTCGTCCACGATCACCAGGTCCCAGTCGCGCTCCTCCAGCGTCGCACGCAGCGGCTTGCGCCGGGCCGCCTGCAGCGACGCCAGCACGATCGGGGCGTCGTCGTCCTCCCACCCGCGACCGGAGGCGACCACCGAGGGCAGCGCGAACTTGCGGTCGAGCTCCTCCCGCCACTGCTCCACGAGCCCGACTGGGATGACCACGAGGATGCGGCGGGCGAACCCGCGCAGGTGCAGCTCGGAGAGCACCAGCGCGGCCTCGATGGTCTTGCCCAGGCCGACCTCGTCGGCCAGTATCCCCCGTCCCCGCATCCGCTCGAGCGCGCGACCAGCAGCACGCAGCTGGTGGTCGAAGGGCTCGAACCGCAGCCGCGGCAGGCACACGAAGCGGTCGAACCCCGGACGCGACAACACCTCCAGCGCCTGGTCGACCAGGGCCGAGCGTGTCTCGGTGACCCCGGTGCCCTCGGCGAGCCGTTCGCCGAGCCGTCGGTAGGCGTCCAGGCCGGGATCGAGGTGGGCGAGGTGGTCGGCGAACTCCTGCTGCCAGTCACCGGAGGGGCGGGCAGCGGCCTGTCCCACGCCCGTCACGACGGCACTCCGATCAACGGCCGAGCACCTCCACATAGCGGTTCTGCGACACGGCCCGGGGGAAGGGCGCTGGCGGCCGGCGGGCTCGAGCCGCGATCCTATGCGCTGCGGGGTGGCCCGGGCGAAGCATGTCCCACCGCCGTGGCGCGCGGTGGCGGCATGCTGCGCCGCGCCGATCGGCGCGCGGTGGCAGCCCTCGACTGCAACCCGGGTGTAGCGTCGGGCCGTGGGCACACTCCTCGAGGGGCGTTCTGACCCCGTCGTCCGGGCGATCAGCCACCTCCCGGGCGACGACACGTGCCTGCTTGAGGTCGCGGTCGACCCGCCCGGCCTGGCCGGAGGCGAGCTGCGTGTGGCCTCCGACACCCGGGTGTTCGTCCTGGGGTGGGACCCACCGCAACCCGAACAGCGCGACGCCTCGCACGTGACCGTCAACGGTGACGATGACGAGGTCGTGCTGTACCGGGCGCGCTGGGTGCTGTTGGGGGACGCGGATTACCTCGGTACGTCGGTGGCGTCCCTGCTGGGCGCCCTGGTCCGCGAAGTGGCGCCTCGCGGGGCACGACAGGAGATGACGCTGCAGGCCGGGGCCTACTCCCGCCGCGTCCATGCCGGCCACGTCGCGTCGCTGCTGCCCGCCCCCGAGGGCGACGACGACCACCTCGCGAACTAGGGATCCACGCCGTCCCCGACCAGGCCGAGCTGGCCGCCGCGGCCCGGCCGCGCTCGAGCTGGCAGCCAGCGACGTCATGGCCGCCCTCGGTGACCGCGAGACGGCCGAGTCCCACTACCGCGAGGCGCTCAAGCTCGCCTACAACCGGGACGACCCCGAGGAGATCGCCAGTTCGATCGAGCGGCTCGAAGAGCTGCGCGGCGTCGAGGAGCCGGCGACCTCGGCTGACAACCCTGAACCTGCCCCAGACCGGGGCCCGAGGCACTCGCCGCCAAGGTGGTGACCGCGGCGCGGATCCGAGCGCGGCTACGGTGCGGCCGGGTCCGTCCTTGCCGTCCGGACCCGGCCACCTCCCGAGGACGGAAACGGCCCACGATGCCCCAACCTCGACGTCACCGGCTGCGCCGGCCGCCCGGCTCGACTCGGCCCGTGCCTGGCTGGACGCGGGTGCCACGGTGACGCTTCGGGGCTACGCGCGCCGCTACGGCGTCGACTCGTCCACCGCCGACCAGGAGCTGACCATGCTGGGGGTCGACCTGCCGGCTGGCGCCGAGCGTCGCCGGGCGGTACGCGACACCGACCAGGGACCCGATCCGGACGGGGGCCTCCCGGATGGCTGGATCGAGTGGGGCGGCCAGCTCATGTGCGTCGCCGGCTTCACCTCCGGTGGGGCCCCGTTCGGCCTGCGCGTCGACGAGTTCCCCGAGGAGGACCTTCCCGACGCGCTGCGTGAGGCCCGCCGGCTTGCCGAGTCAGAGTCCGCCGGCGGGTTCCAGGGCGAGATCGACCCACCCTTCTGACGAACCGCCCTTTCGCCGGGGCCGGCACCACCCTGGGGGTCACGAACGCAACGGCGCCCAGTCCGGACAGGCGTCGGTCGCCTCGGCCGGCAGCTCGAGTCCCGCCCTGGCGGCCTCGTCGATCACCCAGCTCGCCAGTTCGCCAGCGGTGTCGGGACCCGCGTAGCCCAGCACCGTGCCGTCCTCCACGTCGCGGCACCGGTACAGCCCGGTGAGCATCCCGAGCGTGATCCCGGCCGCGGCCTCCGCCATGCCCAGAGCCGCCCGTCGTCGCAGGTCGTCGACGAACGGCTGCATGGCCTCTTCGACGAGTTCGAAGGCGGCCTCGTTCACGTGCACGTACCCGCGCCCGGGTCGACGACCGGCACGGCCGGCCAGATCGTCCAGCTCGAGATCGTCGAGCGCCCACTCGACCTCGTCAGCGACTCCCTCGGGCGGCGCGTCCTCCAGGCACTGGACGGCGAGGTGCTCGACGTCCGCGCGCAGGCGGTGCTGCTCGTCGAGCCGGGCCGAGAGCACGCCGGCCCTCTCGATGGCGTCCAGCCGGTCGAACGGGCTGGGCGTCCGCGGGGTTCGGTGTGCCACGGTGCGCTCCTTGGCGGGCCGGTGTCGATGACGAGCCAACAGGCGGGCACCGCCTGCCAGGTCGCAACCTCCGCATCCACGGTGACATCACTGCGTGCCGTCGACCGGCGGACTCACTTGCGATCGCGTTGATCGTCGCGGCAACCTCCCGCGACGAACTCCTGATCGATGACCGTGTTCGGCTCGAGCGTCTGTTGTTGCCCGGGGGTCAGCTCCGCCTCGACCGTGCGACGGACCCGCCGTTCGCCGATGGCTTCTCGCCTTGGCCCGGTGTTTGACTGGCTTGGCTTGAATGGCTTGGGACGATAGCCTGGTGGCGTCAGGAGACGATCATGCCGGGAACGCTGCGCGAGCAACTGCACGGACTGATCGACCGGGCCGTGCCCGATGATGTTCCGGCGTTGGCCGGCGATGTGACGCTGTGGGATGCGCTGTTCGCGCTGGCTGGCACCACGGACCCGGAGCAGGCCGACCTTCTGGCGCTCGCCTTCCCTCGGCCCGCCAACAGCGAGCGCCTGGCAGAGCGGGTCGGGCCCTGTTTCCGCACCGTCCAGCTGGTCGAGCTGCTGCCCGAGGGCAGACAGCCGATCACAGACGAGGCCGTGCGGGCCCGACGACAGTCGGGCCATCTGATCGGGCTGAAGACTCGCGACCGCCGGTGGGTCTACCCGGCCTGGCAGTTTCGGACTCGGCCCGGCCGGCTGGTGGTGCGCGACGACGTCCACGAGCTGTGGGCGTTGCTGGGTGCCGATGACGACGCATGGTCGCGGGCCGCGTGGATGAGCGGTCCGCGGCGCGACCTGGACGGGCGCAGCCCGCTGGCGTGGCTGGAGACCTACGGGCTCGACGAACGGCTGCGCTCCGCGGCGCGTGACCGACGCCGCCGCGCCGCCGCGTGAGCCGCGCACAATCGTCGCTGCGGCCTCCGACCCCGATCCGGGTCGCACGCGTACCCGACCTGTCGCTCGACGGGTTCGAGGTGGCCCGGGCGGTGCGGCGCGGCCGGCCGATGTGGTGGTTCACCAACCGCAGCGACGATCCGGACGAGGCCGGGCGGTTCGACCTGAAACGTCCGAACGGCACCTGCTACCTGGCCGACGACCCGGTCGGCGCGCTGATCGAGAAGTTCGCCAGCCCCGATGACCTGGAGCCCCTCGTCACCTACGCCGACGTCGAGGCCACCCAGGTGTACGTGGGCACGGTGACCCGACCCGACTCGGTTGCCGACACCACCGACCGGGCGGCACGCATCCCCAAGGAGCTGGGCACGGTCACGCCGTACACGTTGCCGTGGGCCTGGGCCGACGCACTGCATGCCGACGGGCGTGGTGGAGTGCGAGCCTGGCTGCGCCACGATCCGGCCGCTACGACCACGATCGGGGTGTTCGGTCCGGCGTCGTCCCCTGACGACCTGCCCGATCCCGCCGACTGGCCCGAGCCCGGTTCGCCCGAACCGGCACGGCACTGGGTGGCCTGGTTGGCCGTCGCGGTCGAGCTGTGCGATGTTCCAGCCGAGGCCGACGTACCAGTCGCCGACGAACCTTGAGACGGCATGCGGCGGCTGGTCTGTTGCCGGAACGCCTCCTCGAGCGTGGACGAGCCCGTACGCTGGCGGCGCACGACCGTCGGATCGCGACTGTGGGAATAACATCCTCCCACAGTCTTCCCACAGCCCGCCGGGGCTCGACGCCGGCCGGAGGTGGTCATGGTCAACCGTCTGGCAGCCGAGACCTCGCCGTACTTGCGGCAACACGCTCAGAACCCGGTGGACTGGTACCCGTGGGGGGAGGCGGCCTTCGACGAGGCGAAGCGCCGCGGGGTGCCGATCTTCCTCTCCGTCGGCTACTCCTCCTGCCACTGGTGCCACGTGATGGCGCACGAGTCCTTCGAGGACGAGGAGATCGCCGCCGAGCTCAACGACGCCTTCGTCAACGTCAAGGTCGACCGCGAGGAGCGCCCCGACGTCGACGCGGTGTACATGCGTGCGGTCCAGGCCATGACGGGCCGTGGCGGCTGGCCGATGAGCGTGTTCCTGACCCCCGGTGGGGCACCCTTCTTCTCCGGCACCTACTGGCCGAAGCAGCCGATGCACGGCATGCCGGACTTCCCCCAGGTCATCTCCGCGGTGCGCGAGGCGTGGGAGGAACGCCGCGACGAGGTCCTCGGCTCCGCGGAGCGCATCGCCACCGCCCTGGCCGAGCGCCGTGACAGCGATGCCGCGGACCAGCTCGACCCCGGCGTCGTGGACAGCGCGGTCCAGCTGGTGCTCGAGCGGGTGTGGGACCGCGAGCTCGGCGGGTTCGGCCGGGCACCGAAGTTCCCCCAGGCCATGACCATCTCCTGGCTGCTCGACCACCACCACCGCACCGGTCATGCCACGGCGCTCGAGGCCGCGGTCCACAGCCTGGACGCCATGGCGCGCGGCGGCATCCGCGACCTGCTGGGCGGCGGGTTCTCGCGGTACTCCACCGACGCCCGGTGGCTGGTCCCCCACTTCGAGCAGATGCTCTACGACAACGCCCTGCTGCTGCCGGCCTACGCCGCCGCCGGGGTCGCCACCGAGCGCGCCGACCTCGTCGCTGTGGCCGAGGAGGTGGCGGGATGGCTGCTGGGGCCGGCCCGTGGGGCCGAGGGCACCTTCGTCAGCGCCTTCGACGCCGACTCGGAGGGCGTGGAGGGCCGCTACTACGTGTGGCCCTACGAGGAGCTGGTGGCCGCCCTCGAGGAGCTGGACGTCGAGGTGGCGCGCTGGACCCGCTTCCTCGGCGCGACCCCCGGTGGCAACTGGGAGGGGGTCAACGTCCTCCACGAGCCGGTGCCCCGCGCCCGCGTCGCCGCGGAGGAGGGGATCGAGGAAGCGACCTTCGCCGAGGAGTGGGAACGGGTCCGCGCCCACCTCGCCGCCCGCCGCGCCGAGCGCGTCCCGCCCGGCACCGACCACAAGGCCCTGACCGACTGGAACGCCCTCGCCGTCCGGGGTCTGGTGCAGGCCGGCCTCGCGCTGCAGCGCGGCGAGTGGATCGAGGCGGCCGCCGAGGTGGCCGAGCAGCTGCACACCACCCACGTGCTCGACGGGCGCCTGCACCACGTGCGCACCGATGGGGTGACGGCGGTGCCCGCCTTCCTCGACGACCTGGCCCTGCTGGCCCTGGCCGACCTCGAGCTGTTCCAGGCCACGGGCGCACCGCACTGGTTCGAACGTGCGCTGACCCTGGCGGAGGAGGCCGACGCCCGCTTCGCCGACGCGGACGGCGGCTGGTTCCAGACCGCCGCCGACGCGGAGACCCTCGTCAGCCGGCCGAAGGACCTCATGGACAACGCCCAGCCCTCCGGCAACGCGGTGATGGCCGAGGTGTGCCTGCTGCTGACCGGTCTGACCGGCGATCCGCGGTGGCGGCGCCGGGCCGAGGCGGCGCTCAGGATCCTGCAGCCCACCGCCGCCCAGGCACCGACCGGGGCCGGATGGGCGCTGCGGCTGTTCGAGGCCCTGGCGGCCGGCCAGCGTGAGGTCGCGGTCATCGGCCCCGACGGCCCGGAGCGCGCGGCGCTCGAGGCCACCGCACGCACCCACGCCGGACCCGGAACCCTCGTCGTCGCCACGGGGGAGGGCCACGGTGACCGGGTCCCGCTGCTGGCAAGCCGTGGCGCCCGTGACGACCAGCCGACGGCCTACGTCTGTCGGGAGCTCGCCTGCGAGCAACCGGTGACCGATACCGCGACCCTCGCCGCGCAGCTGCGGACCGCAGGCACCGGTTAGGGCCGGGTTAGGCTCGCCGCCTGTACACCGAGGTGGCAGGGCCGTAACGGCACGTACGGACGACACCGCGAGGAACGGGGACCACCGTGGAACGCGACTGGGGCCGACGCGACCCGGCCTGGCAGGGCATCACCAGCCGGATCCTGCACGTGGGCGGCACCCCCGTCCACGCTCTGACCGCACCGGGCCGCGCGGATGGACCGACCCAGCTGCTCATCCACGGGCTCGGCGGCGCCGCGGTCAACTGGCTCGATGTGATCGGCCCGCTCCGGGACCGTGGCCCGGTGCTGGTTCCGGACCTGCCCGGTTTCGGTCGCACCCAGCCGCCCCGGGCCCGCAAGGCCCGCATCGAGCACAACCTCGCCTTCCTCCGGGCCCTGCTGCGCAGCCGCGGGGTGACCCGCGCGGAGGTCCACGGCAACTCCATGGGTGGGATGCTGGCCACCCTGCTCGCCGCCGAGGAGCCCCGCTTCGTCTCCCGCCTGGTGCTGGTGGACCCGGCCCTGCCCGGCCCGACCAGCCGGCTGCGGGAGCTGGACCCGATGACGCTCAAGACCTTCGCGCCCTTCGTCGTGCCGGCGATGGGCGAGCGGCTGCTCACGCGGTGGTACGAGGAGAGCAGCGCGGAGGAGCTGGTGGCCCAGAACGCCGCCTTCATCCACGTCGACGACGCCCGGATCCGCCCGGCCCTGACCGCGGCGCTGGTGGACAACGCGGCGTTCGGCAAGCGCAACCCGTGGCGGTTGGAGAGCTTCTCGGCGGCCGCTAACTCCGTGGTCCAGTTGCTGCTCAGCCGGCGTCGGCTCGACGCCGCGGTGGACGCCATCACCGCCCCGACCCTGGTCGTGTGGGGCGACGGCGACCGGCTCGTAGGTCGACGCGTGATCGAACGCACCCTGGCGCGCCGCCCCGACTTCGACCTGGTCGAGCTGCCGGGTGTCGGCCACGCGCCCATGCTGGAGGTCCCGGGCGACTACCTCGGCGCGGTGCTCGGCTGGTTGGACCGCGACACCGCCGAGGTGGCCTGAACCGGCGTGGGCCGCAGCATCCGCGGCTGTGCGTCGTCGCGACGCTCGTCCAGCCAGGCGGTCAGCGTCGCAGCGGTACGCGTGGCCGCTTCGAACTGCGGGACGTGCCCGACCTCAGGCCAGGTCTCCACCCGTGCGTCCGGGACGGCGGCCTGGACCCGTGCGGCGTAGCGGCTGGCGACCAGCCGGTCCTGTTCACCGAAGACCCACAGGCTCGGCACCGTCAGGGCACGCAGCCGCCGCCAGTAGGCCGCGGGTCCGTGGGCGGTCTCCAACCCGAGTTGGCGGGCGGCGGCCAGCACCGCCAGGCGGTGGCGGGGGTCCTGCCATGCCCCATGGACGTCCTCGGCGGCCACCCGGTGGTGCTCGGGCGGGAGCACGTCGGCGTCGGCGAAGAGGGTGCGCACGAAGCGTTCCACCCCGTTGCGTGACGGTCGTAGGGGGGCGAGCCCGCTCCACTGCGCCGGGGCGACGCGCAGCAGCGGGGCGATCGGCCGCGTCATGTCGAAGCCGAGCGCCGGTCCGAGCCCGACGAAGGAGTGCACCGAGCGGGGGTGGCGCAGAGCCATCTCCAGGGCGATCCGCCCACCCATGGAGTTGCCGACCATGTGGGCGGCGTCCAGCCCGCGGGCGATGAGGTAGCCGTTCACCGCGTCGGCGAACCACGGCATGCTGTAGCGCCGGCCCACGGGCAGGGGCTTGTCGGACCGCCCGAACCCCGGGAGATCGAGGGCGTGGACCTCGGTGTGCTCCGCCAGGGCGGAGACCGTGGGCAGGAAGGACACCTTGTTGGCGCCGAGGCCGTGGATCAGCACCACGGGCTCCCCGGTGCCCTCCCCGGCCACCAGCGCCTCGATCCGGGTCCCGCGCACGGAGGTGTGGGTCATCTCCACGCGGGGCTGCTCGGGGAGCCGGTGGAACAGGGTCTCGAACCGGGTGGCGAGGTGGAGGTCACCGGTCACGGTCAGCGCCCCGGCCAGGAAGGCGTCCATGCCGCGGATCCGGCCCTCGATCAGCTCGAGCCACACCGCGGCCTCGGTGTGGAGGGTGAGCGCCGGATCGCCGTCGCGGACCTGGTCGCGGATCGTGCACCGGCCCCGGCCGATCTCGATGGTGCTCGGGCCGGCATCGGACAGCTCGAGGTGCACCGTGGCAGCCAGACCGTCCGCGGCCAACGGGTCGAAGCGCCGGACCAGCGCCGCGTGCGCAGCGTGGATGCGGTCGCGCGTGGCCAGCGGTGGGTGGTCGGCCGCCTCGGTGACCTCCAGCGCCGCCTCCACCACGACCTCCACTCGACCTCCCGGGCTCCCGTGACCGGGCTGGTCTGCTGACGCAGTCTAGGTCCTGCGCGTCTCGAGAGCGCCCTCGAAGCGCAACCCGCGGCTGCCGGGCACCCGCCGGATGAGGCCTGCGTCCAACAGCGCCGCAAGCTGGCCGCGGGCCTGCTCCGGGCCCGCCGCCGACGCGGCCCGGAACTCCGCGATCGTGAACCGCGGGTGGGACAGGGCGAAGGCCCGGGCGGCTGCTTCCGGTGCACCGTCGCAGGTGTGCAGCGCCCGTGCGGAGCTACGGAGGCCCGCGGCCACGGCCTCCGCCCACCGCTCCAGCCACACCGTCAGGTCCCGGCGGCGCAGCGTGCGGGCCACCTCCTCCGCGGTCCCGAGCGGGTCGGTGGCCAGGACCGGTTCCGGCACGGCGAGGTGGTCGGGGTCGAGCCCCCGGGCCCGCAGGACCAGACGGGCCGCCGCCCGGGCGAGCCGTCCGTTGGCGGCGTCGTAGGGGTGCAGACGGAGCAGCTCCGCGTGCAGGACCCCACTGGTGATGACGCCGTGCTCGCGTGCGCCGGGCCCCACCACCCAGTCCAGCAGCAACGCCAGCTCCCGGGCGAGCTGCGCCGGTGCGGTGGTCAGGTACAGGATCCGCCCGGTGGCGCCGTCGTGGACGGCCTGGTCCAGCTCCCGCAGCGCCCCGGCGCGCTCGGGTGCCACCAGGCCGCGGGTCAGACGGCGGTGGAGCTCCGCGAGCACCACGTCAGGGGTGTCGAACACGGCAGGTGTCAGGTCGTCGCTGTCCTCCGCCGCCAGCGCCCCCAGCAGCTCGCACGCCGTGACGTGGGCGTCACCCGGGTCCTCGAGCACCCGCAGGGTGTCGAGCCAGCTCCCGCCCGCGGGGCGCCCCGGGGCCGGGGCGTCGCTGGCCGTCACCCGTTCCCGGGCCGTCGCCTCGCTCGGCAGGTCCTCGGTGGCCACCCCGTCCAGGGCCAGGCTCGCGTGGACCGTCTCGACCCGGCGGTGGGCGGCGAGGTCCGTGCGCGCGCCCGGGGGTGCGGCGGTGACCAGGGCGGCGAGGCGTTCCACCTCGGCGATCAACGCGACGAGGTGGGGGCTGCGCTCGAAGCGGCGGGGGTCGGGGCCGCTCACCGCCAGGGCAGCAGCGCGCCGCGGGCCGCCTGGGCGGCGATGCGGCCGTGCCGCCGGCCCAGCGCGTAGGTCAGGGTGGCGAGCCCGACCGCGGCACCGCCCGCGGTGGTGGTCTTGACCACCGCCTTCGCCCGCTGGGCGAACACCACGATCGGCCACCCGCGCTGGTTGGCGACGTTCTCGAGCGGCCCGTCCGGGTTGACGGCCACGGGGTGGCCCACCATCTCCATCATCGGCAGGTCCGAGGCGGAGTCGCTGTAGGCGTGGCAGCGCTCGAGGTCGTAGTCGCGCTCCGCCGCCAGGGTCTCGATCGCCTCCGCCTTCCCCTCGCCGTAGACGAAGGGTCCGTCGAGCTCACCGGTGTAGCGCCCGTCCATGACCGCGGACCGGGTCGCGATCCCCCCCTCCATCCCCAGCGCCCGCGCCAGGGGGTCGACCATCTCCACGGGTGAGGCGGACACGATCCAGCAGTCCCGTCCGGCCTCGTGGTGCATGTCGATCAGGCTGCGGGACTCGGGACGGATCTTGTCCAGGATCCGCGGGATGATCTCCTCGTTGAGCGCCAGCAGGTCCTCCTGCCGGGCGCCCTCCACCGCGGCGAGGATGCGGTCGCGGACCGACTCGGAGCGCTCGTCGGTGGCGCCGAACAGCTTGAAGGACGCCGCCTTGCGGGCGTCGGAGAGCAGATCGGTGAGCGGGATCATGTCGTTGCGCCACGCGGCGATGCCGAAGTAGTAGGCGGACGAACCGCTGATCAGGGTGCGATCGAGGTCGAAGAACGCCGCTGCGCGGTTGCCGGCCATGGGTGGCCTCCTCTTGGTCGGCTCGGGATGCTAGACCGCCGAGGTGTCCGCGCGCCGGGCCGAACAGCGAGGGCCTCCGCGGTGCGGTGCCGTGACCACGCTCCCTTCCCCGTGGAGCGTCGTCACGGGCCGCGGTGCGAAGGCCCTCATCGAGGACGGTAGGCAGACGTGCGGCGGAAGTCGACCGCGAGGTCCACAGCGGCTGTGGATGAACCGGCCTCAGCGTGTGGACGGGGTGTGGACCTGCCGTGGACGCCAGCGCTTGCTGTGTGCAGCAGCCGCGCGACGACGGCCTGGAGCGGCGCGCAGCGGGCTGCCGCCCGCGATGTAGCTCCACAGGGTCTCCACATCCTGTGGACAGTCTCCGATCCGGCGGTCGGGGCCGCGTACGCTCGACCAGGTGCGAGTGACGCACGCGTCGCCCGCGGGGGCTGCCAGCCGGCCCGACCCTGTGCTAGGGCCGGGCCGTCCGACCCGCGACCGGTCGTCGTCCGACACGGTCCCAGCGCACCAGGAGTCGCACGATGGAGCCGGACCCGTCCCACGGTGGGGTACCTGCGCCCCTGCTCGAGCACCGCCCGGCGGTGGAGGGGCGTCCGCCCCTGGAGATCCACCGCAGCCCACGCCGTCGCAGGAGCGGCCAGGCCGCGCTGCGGGACGGCCGGGTGGTCCTGCGGCTGCCCGCCGGCCTGCCCCCGGCGGAGGAGGCCGCCATGGTCGAGGAGCTGCTCGGCAAGGTGCTGCGCGCCGACGCCCGCCGCCGACGTGGCGGTGACGATGCGCTCACGGCCCGTGCCCACCACCTCGCCGAACGCTACCTGGACGGCGTCAGGCCCGCGAGCGTGTGCTGGTCGGCCCGGATGCGGCACCGCTACGGCTCCTGCACCGTCGCCACCGGGGAGATCCGCATCAGCGACCGGTTGGCCGTCCACCCGGACTACGTCCTGGACTACGTCCTGGTGCACGAGCTCGCGCACCTGCGCGTGCGGCGTCACGACGGGCACTTCCACGCCCTGGTGGACCGCTACCCCGAGGTGGCACGCGCCCAGGGCTACCTCGCCGGCTACGAGGCTGGACGCCTGGGCGCGATCACCGAGGACCCGGCGGGCGGGTAGGTCAGCGGCTCACGCCTCCGGGTCGTCGTCTCCGGACCCGTCGTCTCCGGACCCGTCGTCTCCGGACCCGTCGTCGTCGGCAACCTCGTCGTCGTCGGCAACCTCGTCGTCGGACCCGTCGTGGTCGGTCACCTCGTCGTGTGGTGGCTGGTGGGAGGCCAGGCGTTGCTCCGCGCTGTCCTCGTGGGGTGCGTCCCCGAGCCCCGCGAACAGCGCGGCAGGGTCGTCCGGGATCTCCTCGGTGTCCGCGGTGCGGGCCAGCCACCGACCCGGGTCGGCGAGCTCCTCGCCGTCGGGCAGGTTCTCCGGGTGGGCCAGCGCGCGGTGCAGGCCCTCCGCGCCGAGCGCTTCCTCGACGGCGACCACGAAGCGTTCCCCGACCGTCTCGTCCTCCGGCTTCAGGTCGAGCCCCAGCAGGGATGCCAGCAGCGCCTCGCCGTCACCACGCGTGGCACGACGCCGCCGCAGCACCTCCTGGATCCGGTCGTAGCTCGGGAGCCGGTCACCGGCCGCGCGGGCCACCTCCCGCCGGGCCCACGCGCCGACCAGGCACACCACCGCCTGGAGGCGGTTGAGGACGCGTTGCTGCTCCTCGGTGGGGGTGATCCGGAAGCTCGCCGCCCGCTCCATGGCCTCGTGCAGGGCCTCGGGGTCCTCCGGGTCGATGCCGAGGGTCAGCTCCTCCGCGACCTCACGCATCCGTTCGGCGTCGACCACCGTGCCGGCGGCGAACCGGGCCACCAGGGAGCTGACGTGGGCCTCCAGCCAGGGGACCGCGTGGTAGAGGCGGCGGTGCGCCGCCTCCTGCAACGCCAGCACCAGGGTCACCTCGGCGTCCTCCAGGCCGTAGCCGGCGACGTCCCCGGCGACGTTGACGATGAGGTGGTGGGCCTCCTGCCGGGGCGCGGTGGGGATGCCGAGGTCGTACTGGCCGATCAGCTGCCGGGAGAGCTGACCGAGCACCTGACCCGCCTGCAGGCCGGCCAGGCCCGCGCCGGCCGGCCGCAGCAGCTGCCCCGGGTCGTCGCCGAGCATCTGCTCGAGCATCGGGCGGAAGGCCTCCGGGAGCTGGTCCAGGCCGGGCAGGGCCTCCAGCCCACCCTGCTCGCCGAGCTCGCCGAGCTGCTCACTGGCCAGGTCCACCATGGCGTCGGTGGCGGCCTTGGCGACGGGCTCGACCAGCGGTGCCAGGGCCGTGACCGCCGCGTTGACCCAGGTCTGCCGCGACCCGGGGACCACGACGCCGGCGTCGGGCGGTGCCGGCAGCGGGGTGTCGTCCAGCCAGTGCTCGGCGAGGCCGAAGGCGTCGCGGATCGCCGCCGCCTCCGCGTCGGTGGCGGAACGATCCTCCTCCGCGGCGAGCTGGAGAGCGATCCGGGTGGCCAACTGCCAGTCCACCGGTCCCGAGGGCGCCGCCGGGGGTTGGAAGCCGAAGCCGGGCAGGGAGCCCCCCATCATCGCCTGGAGCTGCTGCTGGGCCTGTTCGAGGGCACCCGGCCCGCCCAGCTGTTCCAACATCTGGCGCAGCTCGGGGGGGAGGTGCGCGAAGGGGTCGTCGTCCGGACCCTCGGGGCGGTGCGGATGGTCGCTCACGACAGGCCTCGCTCTGCTCGGCGTGTCGCTACGGTATGGCAGCAAGCCCCCGGCGGCCGCGGGGGTGAGGAAGGGGAGCGCAGGTGAGCGCCGTCGCGATCACCGGGGTCGGAGGCCCGCTGGGGCGTCGGCTCGTCGCCCGACTCGCCGGCGATGCGCAGATCGAGCGCATCGTCGGGATCGATCGCCGCCCACCGACAGGGGTGACGGCGGTCCGTTTCAGCTTCATCGTCGGCGACCCGGCCACCGCGGACCTCGCGCGGCTGCTCGAAGGGATGGACGCCGTCATCCACCTCGGCGCCATGCTGGAACCGGTCCGTGACGACGCCGAGGCCCGCACCCACCAGGTGGACGCCGTCCGACGGGTGTGCGAGGCCGCCGCGGCCGCCGGGGTCCCGCGGCTGATCCTGACCTCCTCGGTGCTGGCCTACGGCCCGCACCCCGACAACGACGTCCCCCTCACCGAGGGCCACCGGTTGCGTGGACTGCCGGGGTTCGCCGGGGCGGAGCACGCCCGCGAGGTGGAGCGCTGGCTGGAGACGTGGCGGGCCGATCACCCTGAGGTGACGGTCACGGTGCTGCGCCTCGGCCTGCTGGCCGGCCCCGGGCTGGACACCGTCATCACCCGCGCCTTCGAGGCGCCGCGTCTGCCGGCGGTGCGCGGTCACCGCCCGCCGTTGCAGTTCCTGCACCCGGATGACGCCGTCGGTGCCGTGCAGCACGCGCTGAACGCCGGGCTCGAAGGGCCCTTCAACGTGTGCGCCGACGGGTGGCTGTCCTTCGACGAGGTGGCCGCGATCGTCGGTCGTCCTCCGCTGGAGGTGCCGGAGGAGGTGGCCTACAGCGGTGCGGCGGGGGTGTACGCCCTGCGGCTCGGTGACCTGCCGCCGGGGATCGTGAGCCTGTTCGTCCACCCCTGCGTGATGAGCAACCAGGCCCTCACCGCCACCGGGTGGTACCCGCGGGCCAGCAACCGCGACGCGTTGGCGTCACTGGCGGCGGAACACGCCGGCTACGTCACGATCGGGCGGTTGCGCGCACGGTGGTCCACGCTGTGGCGGGTGGGTGCTGCCGTCGGTGCGGCGCTGGGCTTCGGGGTGTGGCGGCTGGAGCTGGCCCGCCGACGGCGGGGGGCGCGCCGCGCCGGCAACGGCACGCCTTGAGCGCTCACCGCTCCCGGATTCCTCCTGGCCGCACGTTCCCGGGGGATCGCTCAAGGCGGGACCGTGTCGGGCCGATACCTGTCCCGTGCGGCGCCACGGAGCGCGTGGCCGCTGGCGGGCGCGACCGAGGAGCGGGCCACCATGACCTACGTCGTCCACCGTGTCGACGCCGAGGGGCGGACCCAGCTCGCCGACGTCGGCTCTCTCGAGGAGGCGCTGTCGATGGTGGAGCGCCTCCGCAACGCGGGTTCGTCCACCGACGTGCGCGTGCTCAAGGAGGTGCCGATCGAGGTCCGCACCTACTACCGCGTGGTCGCGGTGGAGGCGGACGCCGCCGCGTCGTCCGCTGCCACGGATCCCACGGAACCGGTCCCCCAGGACGCGGTCGCCCGGGCGGTGCGGGAGGAGCCGGGGGCCGAAGTGGCCCCGACCACCTCCGCGCCGGCGTCCGAGCCGCCGCGCGTCACCGCGGTGTTCGGCGTGCCGCCCTCAGGGGCCACGGTGATGGGGCCCCCACCCGGGGCCACCACCCCCGAGTGTCCGGAGACGGCCGAGAGGGCGGCCCAGGAGACGCGACGGCCGCTGTTCAGCCGGAGCTGACCGCGGCCGCCACCCGGCGTGGCCGTCGCAGCTGCTCGGTAGCCTGACCGCCGACGCCCGGGATGCTCCCGGGCCCCGGAGGACGGTGTGGCGTCGACGGCGGTGCTGCTGCGGCGGGTCCTGGTGGTCGCTGGCCTGGTGCTGGTGGTCGGTGCGCTCGTGGCGCTGCTCCAGGGTCGGGTGCCCTGCGAGGCCCTGGCGAACCAGCCGGCCTGCCAGGTGGCGATGCAGCCCGGCCCGGTGGAGGACACCTTCGGCATCGTCTCCGTCGGTGATGCGGAGGTGTTCCAACCCGCGTCCGGTGCCTTCCACCTGACGACCGTGGCGGTCCAGGACGACCTCGGTCTGGGCGGCTGGCTGGTGGCGCAGACGACCCGCAACGTGGATCTGCTGCCACGCGAGGAGATCTACCCGCCCGGTGTCGACCGGGAGGAGGTCGCGGAGCTCAACCGGCTGTCGATGCAGGACAGCCAGCTCATCGCGACGATCGTCGCGCTGGAGGCCGTCGGTTTCGAGCTGGAGGGCGAGGGCGCCGAGGTGGTCGCGGTCCAGGAGGACGCCGTCACCGATGCGCTGGAGGTCGGCGACGTCATCGTCGCCCTGGACGAGGAGCCGATGCGCGAGAGCGTCGAGGTGGTGGAGGCCGTGCAGTCACGTGCGGTCGGCGAGCGGATCACCCTGGCCGTCCGGCGCGACGGCGTGGACGGCGAGGTGACGGTCGAGGTGACGCTCGGTAGCGCACCCGAGGACCCTGATCGCGCCTACGTCGGGGTGCTGCTGACCACCGACCTTGACCTGCCGGTGGACATCGACGTGGACGCCGGGGTGATCGGTGGTCCTTCCGCCGGGCTGGTCTTCGCGCTGACCCTGCTCGAGCTCCTGGAGCCGGAGGATCTGCTCGGTGGACGGGTGGTCGCCGGGACGGGGACCCTGGCGCGGGACGGCACGGTCGGTGGGGTCGGCGGGGTCCCGCAGAAGCTCGCCGGCGCTTCCGCGCCACGGGACGGCGCCGACCCCGCCGAGGTGTTCCTGGTCCCGGAGGCCAACCTCGCGCAGGCCCGCGGCGCCACGGTCGCCGAGGACGTGCTCGTGGTGCCCGTGGCCAGCCTGGAGGATGCGTTGGCGGCGCTCAGGGACCTGCGGGACGGTGGCGAACCCGACGCCGCCTTCGTACTCGCCGCCGACTGAGCTCGGTGGCACCTCGATGTCGCCGACGAGGTGGGCGCAGGCCGTCCCCGTGTGGGCGGCTGCAGGGGGGCGCAGGTACCTTCAACGGTCATCCTGCTCGCCGCTGCCAGCATGAACGCAAGGATCGCTGTGGGGGAATTCGTCCGCCGTAGGCTCGGGACCGTCGTGGTCCTCGGTCTCCTCCTGGTGCTGTTCAGCGCCAACCGCATCGCCGTGCTCGTCACCGACTTCTGGTGGTTCGACGCGCGTGGGTTCCGGGAGGTGTTCACCACCGTGCTGACCACCCGGGTCCTGCTCGGTGTGGCCTTCGGGGTGTTCCTCACCGCGCTGATCGCGGCCAACCTGTTCATCGCGCGCAAGCTGCGGCCCTTCTACGTGCCGAGCTCGCCGCAGCAGGCCCAGATCCAGCGCTACCGCGAGATGGCGGACCCCTACCTGCCCTGGCTGATCCTGGCCGTGGCGGCGGTGTTCGGGTTCACCTCGGGGCTGGCGATCAGCGCGAGCTGGGAGACCTGGCTGCTGTTCCGCGGTGGTGCTGACATCGGTGCCGTCGACCCGCAGTTCGGCGTCGACATCGGCTTCTACCTGTTCAGCCTGCCCCTGTGGTCGCTGCTGCAGAGCTGGCTGTTCACCTCCCTGATCCTCACGGGTCTGCTGAGCGCGGGGGCCCACTACCTGCTGGGTGGCATCCGCCCGGAGGCGGAGAACGAGAAGATCCTGCCCAGCGTCAAGGCGCACCTCGCGGTGCTGCTGGCCCTGATCCTGGGGGTGCGGGCCTGGGGCTACTGGCTGGACCGTTACCAGCTGCTGTACTCCGAGCGCGGCACGGTCACCGGTGCGGCCTACACCGACGTCAACGCGGAGCTGCCGGCCCTCTACCTGTTGATCGGTGTCTCCGTCATCGCCATCGGGCTGGTGCTGGCCTCGATCCGGCGCAGCGGCTTCCTGCTGCCCGGGGCGGCCGTGGGTCTGCTGGTGGTGGCCTCCATCATCCTGCAGGGCGCCTACCCCGCGGTGATCCAGCGGGTGCAGGTCGACCCGCAGGAGCTCGCCCGTGAGCAGGAGTTCATCCAGCGCAACCTGGATGCGACCCGGGCCGCCTACGGCCTCGACGAGGTCGATCGGGTGCCCTTCTCCATCGCCAACGACCTCAACCTCGACGATGTCACCGACAACGACATCACCTTCCTCAACGTGCGCCTGTGGGACCCCAACGTGCTGGAGACCACCTACCAGCAGCTGCAGTCGCTCAGGCCCTACTACGAGTTCAACTCCGTGGCCACGGACCGCTACGAGATCGACGGCGAGATGCGGCAGGTGATGATCGCCACCCGTGAGCTCTCCGATCTGCCGGAGACCTCCGACAACTGGCAGAACCGCCACATCACCTTCACCCACGGCTTCGGGGTGGTGGCCTCCCAGGTCAACACCGCCAACGCCGAGGGTCAGCCGGTCTTCATCGCCTCCAACATCCCCGTCGCCGGCACGGACGCCGTGGTGCCCAGCGAGCAGTCCTCGGTCTACTTCGGGGAGTTCGCCGACCCGCCCTTCAACCTGGTGCGCACCGACGAGGACGAGCTCAACTTCGAGGACCCGGAGACCCAGGAGCAGGTCCTGACCGAGTACGACGGCAACGCCGGTGTGGCGATCAACTCGATCGCCCGGCGGGTGGCCTTCGCGCTGCGGTTCAACGACTACAACCTGATCCTGACCAACCTGCTGCGCGACGACTCCGCGATCATCTACAACCGCCAGATCACCGAGCGGGTGCGCGAGGTCGCACCCTTCCTCGAGCTCGACTCCAACCCCTACCCGGTGGTGGAGAACGGGCGTGTGAAGTGGATCATCGACGCCTACACCACCTCGAACAACTACCCCTACTCGGAGCGTGAGACGCTGACCACGGGCACGGGCAACCTGCCGGTCAACTACGTGCGCAACTCCGTGAAGGTCACCGTCGACGCCTTCGACGGCGACGTGACCCTGTACCGCGTCGAGGAGGAGGACGCCATCCTCGATGCGTGGGAGAACATCTTCCCCGACCTCATCACGCCCGTGTCCGAGGCGGGTGACATCGCGAAGAACTTCCGCTACCCGCAGGACCTGTTCGGCCTGCAGTCGGCCATCTACACCGCATATCACATCCCCGAGGCGACGGCCTTCTTCAACCGTGCCGACGAGTTCGACCTGCCCAACGACCCCGCGCTCGCAGCGAACCAGGCCAGTGGCAGCGGCCCGGCCGCCACGGCGGACCTCGCCGCCGGGGGTCAGCGGCTCGAGCCCTACTACCTGCTGATGAAGCTGCCGGGTGAGGAGACCGAGGAGTTCGTCCTCATCCAGCCCTACCTGGCACGCAACCGTCCGAACATGGTGTCGTGGCTGGCGGGCCGCTCCGATGGGGAGAACCTCAACACGCTCTCGCAGGTCCGGTTCCCGTCCGACCAGCAGGTGCTGGGACCGGCGCAGGCCCAGGCCCGCATCGAGCAGGACGACGACATCTCCGCCTACATCACCCTGCGGTCCCGTGAGGGTTCCGACGTGATCCGTGGGAACCTGCAGGTGCTGCCCGTGGCGGACTCCATCCTCTACGTGCAGCCGCTGTTCCTGGAGAACCCGCAGGCCCAGATCCCGGAGCTCGCACGTGTCGCCCTGGTGATGGGTGAGCGCACCGCCTTCGACCGGACCCTGGCCGGGGCGCTGAGCCAGATCATCGGCGTACCCGTCCCCGACCAGATCGCCGACGAGGAGGGGGTCGATCCGGAGCTGGTCGACGACGGTGTCGTCGATGACGACGCGGACGACGTCGACACCGACGATCCCACCGAGGTGTCGGAGCAGCTGCTGCGGGATGCGCTGGAGGCCTTCGGTCGCGCCGACCAGGCCCTACGTGACGGCAACCTCGCGCAGTACCAGACCGCGGTCACCGACGCGCAGCGGCTGATCGAGCAGGCTGCCGACGCTGCGGGGGTCGGGATCGACGAGTTGCTCACCGATGACGATGACGAGCTCTCCGACGCGGAGCAGCTCGAGGATCTGGCCGAGGCCGAGCCCGATGCCGTCGAGGAGGGCGCGGCGCAGGACTGATCCCCGGACGTCGTACTGCGGGCCCCGCTTCGCGGGGCCCGCAGTAGTTGGGCGGGTGATCCTTGGGGCGGTGTGGGGTGTTGCCCGCCTTCTAGGTAGTGCTCGGGCGGGGCGTTCGGTGTCCGCACGGGTGCCCGGGCGTCGGTTCGACAGGGGCGTGAGGGGTTGGGTACGTTCCTCACATCAACGGCGCGGGGTGGAGCAGTTCGGTCAGCTCGCCGGGCTCATAACCCGGAGGTCGCAGGTTCAAATCCTGCCCCCGCTACTGCGGAGAGGCCCCTACGGGGGCCTTTCCGCTTGTCAGGGGGCGGGATGCTCACA
>PXDB01000113.1 GCA_003565155.1 Nitriliruptoraceae bacterium
CGTTGCGGGTACCAAACCGCCCTCGTGGACGACCCGGGCGACGCGAGGGGACACCCCTGTCCCGCTGCGGGTACCAAACCGCCCTCGTGGACGACCCGGGCGACGCGAGGGGACACCCCTGTCCCGCTGCGCACCCCAGTACGCCAGCCACCCCGGCGCGGACCCCACCCCAGCACGGTCCGCGACCCTGGGATGCGGTCGCGGGGCGGGCGGCGCAACCGGCCACGGCTGTCCCGCTGCGCGTACCAACCCGCCCTCGTCGGAGATCTGGGCGACGCGAGGGGACACCCCTGTCCCGCTACGCGTACCAACCCGCCCACGTGGACGATCTGGGCGACGAGAGGGGACATCCCTGTCCCGCTGCGCACCCCAGTCCACGCGCCAGCACGCTGCAGACCCCGCGCAGGCGCGGAGCAAGCCCCACGCCAGCGCGTTGCCGGCCCCTACGCCAGCGCGGCGCTTGGCCCCACCCCAGCGCGGTCCGCGACCCCGGGATGCGGTCGCCGGGTGCGCAACGGGCTAGTGCGGCGGACCCGCCTCGCCGGTCTCGATCGGGGCGCGCACCAGGTTGCCCCACTCGGTCCAGGAGCCGTCGTAGTTGCGGACACGCGGGTAGCCGAGGAGGTGGGTGAGCACGAACCAGGTGTGGCTCGAACGCTCCCCGATCCGGCAGTAGACGACGACATCGTCGTGCGGGCTGATCCCCTGCTCCTGCTCATAGAGCGCCTGGAGCTCCTCCACGGGACGGAACGTCCCGTCCTCCTGGACGGCCCTGCCCCAGGGGATGCTGCGCGCCCCCGGGATGTGCCCACCGCGCAACGCCCCCTCCTGGGGGTAGTCGGGCATGTGGGTGCGCTCGCCGGTGAACTCCTGGGGGCTGCGCACGTCGACGAGCTTGCCGCGCTGCTCGAGATGGGCTTCCACCTCGTCGCGGTACGCACGTATGGGCGCGTCCTCGCGACGGACCTCCGGGTACTGCCCACGGGGTAGGTCGGGCTTCTCCTTGGTGAGCTCCCGACCCTCCGCGATCCACTTGTCGCGACCGCCGTCGAGGAGGCGCACGTCCTCATGGCCGAACAGGGTGAACACCCACAGGGCGTAGGCCGCCCACCAGTTGGACTTGTCGCCGTAGAACACCACGGTGGTATCCCGGCTGATGCCCTTGGAGGCCATCAGCTCCGCGAAGGCGGAGCCGTCGACGTAGTCCCGGGTGACGGGGTCGTTGAGCTCGGTGTGCCAGTCGATCTTCACCGCCCCGGGGATGTGGCCAACCTCGTAGAGCAGCACGTCCTCGCTGGACTCGACCACCACCAGACCGGGGGTGTGCAGATGCTCGGCGAGCCACTCGGTGGTGACCAGCATGCGCGGCTCGGCGTACGCCGCGATGCGGTCCTGGTGCGCCTGGTCGGCAACCGCCATGTGGGTGCGCTCCTCGTGATCGGACTCGTGGGATGGGGAGCACCGTGGTACCACATGCACAGCGGCCCGGGACAGTCCGGCGCGCCGACGTCGCCGACAGCGACCGCCTCCCGTGTCGGGGGACGATCTTTCGTGCGGGCGCATCGGCCACCGCGACGGCACCGAACCCCAGCTGCGCCGCCCGATCCGCACCGGGCACGCCCGAGCCCGCACGTCAACCATGCCTACAGGCCCGAGGAGACCCCGATGTCGATGCCCGCCGCCCTGCGCACCGTCGTCGAGGACTTCGCGTCGGCACCGACCGAGCTGAAGATCGAGCTGCTGGTCGAGTACGCGGACAAAGTGCCACCGCTCCCCGACCACCTGGCTGACCAACCCGGGGCCCTTGAGCAGGTCGAGGAGTGCCAGACCCCCTTCTTCCTGACCACCGAGGTGGACGAGGACGAGCGTGTCACCGTGTGGTTCGACTGCCCACCGGAGGCACCCACCACGCGGGGTTTCGCCGGGGTGCTGTCGCAGGGGCTCAACGGCGCCGAGGTCGAGGAGGTGCTCGCGGTCCCGGCGGACTTCCACCACGAGATGGGACTCGGCGCGGCTATCAGCCCGCTCCGACTGCGCGGGATGGACGCGATCCTGGCACGGCTGCAGCGCAACCTGGCGGCGCACCGCCCGCGATGATCTTGGGGGCCGTGCCGGCGTGCGGGGTGCCGCTCCAGCGCGGATCCGCTGCCAGCACCGCCGCGGCGCCGAGCAGGCAGGTGACGTGGACGTCGTGACCACAGGCGTGCAGCACCGACCCCGCGCTGGCGTCGGGCAGGCCGGTGTCCTCGGCGACCGGTAGCGCGTCCATGTCCGCGCGCACCAGCACGGTCGGCCCCCGGCCGCGGGACCGCACACCGACCACGCCGTCAGTCCCAGACGCGGTCCAGGTGCCACTGCCCACCCCGGCGCACCAGCTCGTACACCCCCCGCGTCGGGACACCGTTGCGGGCCTCGACCCGCCAGAGGTCCGTCCGCTCGATGCGCTGGGGCACCCCGTCACCTCGTCGCCACCCCCCCTCGTCCTCGTGCCAGTGCCCGAGGACTGCCAGGACCCGGTAGTGCTGCCCCCGCCACCGGAAGGCGCGGGGGGCATCGGCCTCGAACCCGTCAGCCGGTGTAGAGGTGACCTCGACCTCCTCCAACCGTTCGCGGTACCGCTTGGTCATCCTCGCCCTCCTCACCTCTTGCGTGCCACACCCACCCGGTTGCAGCGAACATGCGTTCGGCTTCCGTGCTGACCGTACGGCAGGGGTGCGACACCCGCCACCTCGAACCGCGGCCCGCACGTCGAGCGCACAGCCGGCGCCGATCCCTCGCACACACCGGCCCGCACGTCGAGCGCACAGCCGGCGCCGATCCCCCGCGCATACCGGCCCGCCAACACCGGTCCGCCGACATCGGCCCGCCGACACCCCGCTGCCACGTCCCACCGGAACCGGTTGACGCCGGCGGCGCAGCCGACAAAGCTCGAACACGGTGCGCGAACAGGTGGGTGGTTGCACGCAGCCGGCGCGACCAGCAGCAAGCGCGACCAGCAGCAAGCGCGACCACGGGTGCATGCCGTGCCCGTGCCGAGGGAGACGGCCCCGAGGGGCCAGGAAGATGGGATGAGACGGGATGGCCAAGGACGAAGTGGGCAAGCAGTTCGGGCCGGATGACTACAACAAGAAGGGCGTGCTGAGGAACAAACTGTACGAGGCGGAACTCGCCCGGCTCCAGATCGAGTTGGTGAAGCTCCAGCACTGGGTCAAGGAGGAGGGCAAGCGCATCGTCGTGATCTTCGAGGGCCGCGACGCCGCCGGCAAGGGCGGGGTCATCAAGCGGATCTCGGAGCGCACCAACCCCCGCATCATCCGCACCGTCGCTCTGGGCACACCCTCGGACCGTCAGAAGACCCAGTGGTACTTCCAGCGCTACGTCGAGGTGCTCCCCGCCGCCGGCGAGGTCGTGATGTTCGACCGCTCCTGGTACAACCGCGCCGGGGTCGAGCGGGTGATGGGCTTCGCCGACGAGGATCAGGTCCGCGAGTTCATGCGCACCTGCCCGGAGTTCGAGCGGATGCTGGTGCGCTCGGGCATCTCGATCATCAAGTACTGGTTCTCCCTCAGTGACGAGGAGCAGGAGCGCCGTTTCCAGGCCCGTAACGATGACCCCACCAAGCGGTGGAAGCTGTCGCCGATGGACCTGGAGTCCCGGCAGCGCTGGGAGGACTACTCCCGCGCCAAGGACGACATGTTCAACCACACCGACATCAAGCAGGCGCCCTGGTGGGTGGTCAACGCCGACGTGAAGAAGCACGCCCGGCTGAACTGCATCTCCCACCTGCTCGACCAGTTCGACTACACCGACGCCACGCCGGATCCCGTGGAACTCGGTGAGCGTCCGCCACGCCGGGGCGGGTACGTGCGTCCCCCGATCGAGGACCAGACCTTCGTGCCAGAGCGGTACTGACCACCCCCGGGCACGCGGGTGTCCCCACCTCCCGCGTGCCCTCCCGGCCGGCGCGCTCGCTCGACTGGCCGGCGCGCACGACCGGCCCGGCCGGCGCGCACGACCCGCCGGGTGGCGCGCTCGCTCGACCGGCCGGCGCGCACAACCGGCCGGGCCGCGCGCTCGCTCGACCGGCCCGGCCGCGCCTCACCCCTGCTCGGGGACCTCCCGTCCGGCACGGACCGCCAGTTCCACCGCGGCGTCGTTCGCGACCTCCGCGACCGCCTCGCCCTGCGCGATCCGCGCGTTCCAGCCCCCGAGCAGCTCGGTGGTCAGGTGGCTGGCCATCGGGCTCAAGGCGACGCTGATCTCGGGACGCCGGAGCATGGCCGCGCGCCGCACCTGGGGCAGGGCCACGAAGGCGGGGAACACCTCCAGGTCATCCTCCAGGGGGCGCAGACCGGCGCTCCAGGCCTGCCCGTCGGTGGCGGTGGTCAGCCCGGCGATGCACTCCCCCAGCGCGACCCCGCGCACCGCGTCCTCCGGGCCGGCCGCCAGGACGGGCTGGTCGCTGCGGACGCTGTAGGCCGACAGCACGGCCCGCAGACCGTCGGGCCGGGAGGCGAACTCCGGATCGACGCACAGGGTGGCCTCGGGCTGGGCGGACAGGCGGCTCGCGAGC
This sequence comes from Nitriliruptoraceae bacterium, assembly GCA_003565155.1. Lineage (GTDB taxonomy): Bacteria > Actinomycetota > Nitriliruptoria > Nitriliruptorales > Nitriliruptoraceae > T1Sed10-7. Next base: position 4,574 of record PXDB01000113.1, read on the forward strand.
TGGGACATCGTGGTCAGGTCCGCGTCGATCGCGGGCGGGCCGGCGACCACGAAAGCGAAGGTCGCGTTGGCGGGGGGACCGTCGATGCCCTCGAGGAACCGGGGACGGAACCACACCAGCCCCTCGTCGGCGTCGTGCGACCGCACCTCCTCGAAGCTGACCCGCGGATCACCGGGTGGGTCCGCCTGCCCGAGGCTCTCCAACCAGGTCTCCCCGGTGTAGGCCGGTCGCACGTCGACATCACCGAGCACCAGCGCCTGCCGGGTGTCGCGCGCCGCGCTGAAGGCCACCACCTCGGCGTCGACGTCCTCGAAGGCGAGCAAACCGGCCAGGGTGTGGGCGAGCAACGCCGACTCGGCGTCCGGCCCGGCAGCGACACGCACCGCCGGCTCCGCTGCCGCCTCCGCGCCATCCGGCTCCTGGGAGGACGCGGAGCGCCCGAGCAGGGTGACGGCTCCCAGCAGCAGCACCGCCGCGAGGAGCACCAGGGGGATCAGTGGGCGCTGCATGCTGCCAGGCTGCCACACGGCGGCGGCCACCGCAGCACGGCGGGCGCAGCAGCGCGTCACCGCGAGCGCACCGGGGTGTGCCTGCCAGCCACCCCTGGTGGCGTACCCTGCCGGCCGCGCTCGCGCCCCCGACCCCGCGTGGAGACCCCGTGCGATCTCGCCACCGCCGGCCCGATCGGCCCGCCCGGCAGCAACGACGCAGGCGGTTCCCGGCGCACGCCCGACGGACCGGCCGCCCCGGTCTCGCTCTGGCAGCCGCCGCGACGCTGGCGCTCACGGCCTGCGGGAGCGAGCCGGACCCCTTGGAGCTGGTCGTGGAGCCCGCGAGCTTCGACATCGCCGTCGGCGAGGATCAGCGGCTGCTGGTGGGCCTGTTCACCGCCGAACGGCAGCTGGTCGCCCACGGCGAGGTGGAGCTCGGCCTGGCCTACCTCGGGGACGGCACCGACGAGCAGGCGCCCATCGACCAGACCACGGCCGCCCGGTTCGTCCCCGTCCCCGGCACCGAGCCCGATGCGGTCACCGAGCAGCCGTCGCTGGTGGAGGACACCGGGACCGGGGTGTACCGGGCCAGCGTCGACCTGGACCGGCCCGGCCTGTGGGGGGTCCGCGTGGTCGGCGAGTTGGAGGACGGCACGCCCATCTCGGGCAACCGCACCTTCCAGGTCCTCGAGGAGCCGCTCGTGCCCGCCGCAGGCGACGCAGCGCCGCTGGTCGACAACCACACCCTGGCCGACGTCGAGGCCGGCGAGGTGGCGCCCATCGCCGTCGACTCCCGCGCCCAGGGGCCCAACGACCCGATCCCCCACGAGCACCTGCACCGCACCACCGTGGCCGCCGCCGTGGAGGCCGGGCGGCCCGCCGTGGTGGTGATCGCCACCCCCGTCTACTGCGCGACGCGGTTCTGCGGCCCCCTGACCGACGTGGTCGCCGACCTCGCCGAGGCCTACGAGGACCGCGCCGACTTCATCCACATCGAGGTGTGGGAGGACTTCGACGCCCAGCGGCTCAACGAGGCCGCCGCGGCCTTCATCCAGACCGAGATCGGCGGCAACGAGCCGTGGGTGTTCCTGATCGACGACGACGGCCGCGTGGCCGAGCGGTGGGACAACATCCTCGACGTCGACGAGCTGACCGCCGCGCTGGAGTCCCTGCCGAGCCTGCCCGACGTCGCGGCGGTGGGCCGATGACCGCGCACGAGGACGCGACGGCCGGGGCGGTGGGTGACCGCCCACGTACCGCGGAGGCCGGGATCCTGGACTGGTCGGGTACCGCACGCCGGCTCCGCCGCATCGCGCTGGTCCTGGCCGCGGTGCTCGGGCTCACCTTCATCGTCCTCTCCGCCCAACGCGGCGAGGTGGCGTGGAGCCTGCTCGGTGAGCTGCTCGGCATCGGTCTGCTGGTGACCTTCGTGATCGAGGTCGTGGTGGTCGGCGGCACCGCGTTCCGCGCGATGCTGACGGCCGGCGAACGGGGCGAACGCCTGGCCAGCCAGGACGTCGGGCTCCTGCCGCCCCAGGTGCTGCGCCGCGCCCGGGGGGACACCGACTGCGCTGCGCAGCAGGGGTGCGACGCGCCGACTACAGCGCCGGGTCGGCCAGATCCAGCCGCAGAGCACCCAGGACCCGGGTGATCTCGCCCTCGACCGCGGTGATCTCGGCGGGCAGCCGCACGTCGTGCTGCGGGTACAGCTCCACCACCGAGGTGTCGGTGACGCTGGAGCGCCAGCCACGCTCCTCGAGGTACTCCCCCAGGGCGAAGGCCCAGGTGAGCACCAGGGCATCGTCGTAGTCGTGGAGGACGAAGGTGAGGAACCGGTTGAAGGCCAGCACCCACATCCGGCCGCCACGTCGGCTGGTGCCCTGGATGCGGAACCCCAGCTCCCGTAGCTGGTGGTCGAAGCTGGTCGGGGGCCCCGATGCGGCGCCCGGCGGGGTCGCGTCCGGGTCCGTGCCCTGCTGTTCGGCCATGCCCGACTCCACCACGACGTCCGCGCTGACGGTCGCCGCCCACGCTAGCCGGCGGTCCGGTGGTCGGCGTCGGGGTCGTGGCACAGCGCTGCTGCTCGCCCTCGCCCTGCTGGCGGGGGCCTGCGCGACCGACGACGAGACGGTGACCGCGCTGAACCAGCGGGTGACCGAGCTGGAACGCGAGCTCGCCCGCGGCGGGGACGTCCAGGAGCGCATCACGGGCCTCGAGGAGCGGATCGAGGAGGTGGCCGCCGCCCACGACACCCTGGCCGACCTCGACCGGATCGAGGAGACCGAGGAGGAGCTGGTCCGCCTGGTCGACGCGCTGACGGTCCTGGAGGAGGACCTGGACGTGCTGGCGGAGGGCAGCGGGGCGCTCGAGGAGGAGGTGCGCGAGACCACCGGTGACCTGCGTTCGGTGCTCGATGAGGTGCGGGCCGGCGTCGACGAGCTCCGCGCGGAGAACGACGAGCTCAGGACCCTCATCGAGACCGTGCGGGACCGGCTGGACCGGTGCCAGGCCGACGGTTCCTGCTGAGCCGGCTGTCACTCCCGCCGCACGCCCGGCGGCGGTCACCGCCGCCGCGGCGGCTCCGCGGTCCTCGCCACGCCCTGTCGTACCCTCGCGGCGTCGAGAGGAGGCCCACGCGTGGAACGCTCCGGCCGGACGGCGTCCACCCAGCAACGGCTGGGTGACCGGTTCGTGCTCGGCGAGGAGGTCGGCCGGGGCGGCATGGCCGTGGTCCACCGCGCCCACGACGAGGTGCTGGACCGCGAGGTGGCGGTCAAGCTGCTGCTCCCCCACCTGGCCACCGACGACGCCTTCCTGGCGCGGTTCCGCCGCGAGGCCAGGGCCGCCGGGGCGCTCTCCCACCCCAACATCGTGGCCGTCCACGACTGGGGCGAGGACGAGGACCGCGCCTTCCTGGTGCTGCAACTGGTAGAGGGCGCGTCCCTGCGCGACGTCCTGCGCAACCGCGGGCGCCTGCGCCCGGCCGAGGCGATGGCGGTGCTGGTGCCGGCAGCTGCAGGGCTCCAGGCGGCCCACGACGCCGGGCTCGTCCACCGTGACGTCAAGCCGGAGAACCTGCTGATCGGCACCGACGGCAGCGTCCGGGTCACCGACTTCGGGCTGGCCCGGGCCGCTGCGGAGGCGACCACGACCTTCGGCCCGGACGTCCTGGTGGGCTCGCCCCACTACCTCGCACCCGAGGCCGTGCGGGGCGGGGCGCTCGGCCCACGGGCCGACGTCTACGCCCTCGGTGTCCTGCTCTACGAGTGCCTGGTCGGCCAGCCGCCCCACACCGCGGACACCCCCTACAGCATCGCGCTCGCCCACGTCGAGCGCGAGGTCCCCCTCCCCTCCGCCCGGCTGGACGGCCTACCGCCGGCGTTGGACGACGTGGTCCGCGACGCCACCCGCCGTGAGGTGTCGGCGCGCACCGCCTCGGCCGCCGCCTTCGCCACGGCGCTCCGCGCGGCGGTGGACGACGAGGACGGGGCCAGCGCACCCCCCTCGCTGCACGCGGTGACCCGCAGCGGCCCGCCGCACCCACCCCTGCACCCCGACCGGCCCACACCGCCCATCGGCACCGCGCAGGGCCGGCCCGCCCCCGGCCAGACCCTGGTCGTCCCCCTCGACGACGTCCACACCGAGGTGGTCGCAGCCTCGGCGACCCACGGCGCGCCCGAGCGCCCGGAGCAGGTCACACCCCCGCAGGAGCGGGCTGCAACGCCCCGCCGCCGGCGGGCGCGCTGGCCCCTGGTCGTGCTCCTGCTGGCCCTGCTCATCGGCGGCTCCGCCGCTGGCGGCTACCTGCTGTGGGACCGCGTGCTCGCGCCGGTGACACCGATCCCCTCGGTGATCGGCGCACCGGCTGACAGCGGGACCGAACAGCTCGAGCGCGCGGGCTTCGTCCCGGAGGTCGACGCGACACCGGTCCACGACCGCGCGGTGCCCGCCGACCACGTGCTCGCCCAGGATCCGGTGGGTGAGGCCCGCGCGGGCACCGAGGTGTCGCTGGTGCTCTCCGCCGGCCCCCGGCAGGTGGCGGTCCCCGATGTGGTGGGCGCGGGCGCACCGGAGGCGGTGGCGGCCCTGGAGGAGGCCGACCTGTCCGCCACCGAGCGCACCACCCACGACGCGTCGGTGCCGGAGGGCGCGGTCATCGCCACGGACCCGGCCCCCGGCAGCACCGTCGACGAGGGCAGCGAGATCGTGGTCACGGTCAGCCTCGGTCCCACCCCCATCAGCGTCCCGGAGCTGACGGGCACGACGCTGTCGTCGGCGCGCAGCGCCCTCGCGGAGCTCGACCTGGAGCTGGTGGTTGCGGAGCGCCGGTTCGACGACGACGCTGACCGGGACCGGATCCTGGCCCAGGAACCGGGGCCGGAGGCGGTGCTGTTCGCCGGGGATGCGGTCGAGGTGGTGGTCTCCGACGGTCCCCGCCCGGTGGAGCTGCCCAACGTCCGTGGCGAGCGGGTCGCCGACGCGGTGGCGACCCTGGAAGCGCTCGGCTTCGAGGTCGAGGTGGAACGCCGGGGTGGCTTCAGCGCGTTCCTCAACCCGGATCGGGTGTACGACCAGGACCCGGGTCCGGGGAGCCGGCGCGTGCCGGGAGCAGCGGTCCAGCTCTACGCCTACGAGCCCTGAGCCGGTCGGGGCAGGCGCAGCGCCGGCAGGTCGGTCGGCGCCGGCACCACGACGGCGCCGGTGGCCGGGCGGCGCTCGGCACGCTCCTCGGCGAGCTGCACGTCCCGGTCCTCGGCGGGGTGGCCCCGCACCTCGATGCTGGAGATGGCGACGCCGGGCAGCTCGGTGCCGTCGATGACCTCGGTGAGCTCCAGTCGCAGCGCGGTGGAGAGCACCGGCTCCTCGAGGGTGAGCAGCTGCCGTTGCCGCCCGGGATCCTCCAGCTGCGCGCGGACCCGCACCCCACCGTCGAAGCGCAGCTCCGCGCGCGCGATCCGACCGGCGCGCCGGTAGGCGTCGAGATCGTGGTGATCGCCGTTGGAGAGCGCGATCGCGGTGATCCATGCGGGTCGTTGGAGGAACACATCGATGGTCTCCGCCGCCCCCGCGGGCAGGTCAGCCGGGTCGCTGTGCCACGCGGTGGTGGGGTCGCCGTCGACCAGGGCTTCGGGCGAGAACGTCCGCTGACCATCGGCGGACGCGGCGGTCAAGGTCGCTACATCGCTCAGCGCCAGGGGCGCACCCGACCGGGGGTAGCGGTCCTCGGGGAAGGTCACGGGCGGCAGTGGCGCATCGTCGGTGGGCGCGAAGGGACCCAGCTCGGCCGCGGACAGCACCGCGCCGACCAGCACCGGGATGGCGAGGACGGCGGCGACCGTCACCGACCAGCGCCGGCGCGCACGTGCCCGTCGCGGGCGCCGGGGGCGCACCAGCGGTGGCCGCGCCGGCACGGCGGTGCGGTCCTCGGGGTCGAGGTCGAGGCCGCACGCGCGGCAGAGTGCACGCGTCCGCGGGTTGACGGTGCCGCAACTGTTGCAGCGCAGGCTCGCACCGCGTCCGCTGGCCGGCGGCAGCGGGGCGTGCGGGTCCGTGGGCTGCCGCGTGTCGGCGGGCTCCTCCGCCGGTGGCGCCGCGGCGCCACCGGCGCTGCCGCGGTCCTGACCGGCGCTGCCGCGGTCCTCACCAGCGGTGCCGCGATCCTCACCGGCGCTGCCGCGTTCGTCGTCGGCGACCCCACACTCCTCCGGCGCGGCGAGCGGGCGACCGCAGTCGGTACAGAACCGCCCGGGGGGCGCCACGTCCGCCGCACAGTGGGGACAGGAACGGGCGGTCCCGACGGGTGCGTCGCTGTCTGGCTGCACGGTGGCGCGGGTTCCTGGTCGTGGGCGAGCCACCCGCGGACGCGGGGCGGGGTCGAGGGTAGACCTGCCGGCGTCGTGACGGCCGCAGGTGGTGCACCGCGAAGCGGCCTGCGGACCGGCTGCCGCGCACCGGAGGCCCCCCGCCCCGGTGCTAGCCTCCCCCGACGCCCACCAACGCGCCGGAGCGGTGCCGCACGGGCGGCGGGAGGACGAACGGGACCGTGACGCGAGAGGACACCTCGATGGTCGTGGTGATGCGTGGTGGCGCCAGCGAGACCGACGTCGACAAGGTGGTGCACGCCATCACCGAGGTCGGCGGCGACGCCTTCGTGTCGCGCGGCAAGCACCAGACGATCATCGGTCTGGTCGGGGATCTGACGCAGTTCACGGAGCTGCCGCTGCACGCGTTCCCCGGCGTGGAGGACGTGATCCGCGTCTCCAAGCCGTACAAGCTGGTGAGCAACGACGCCCACCCGCGACCATCGACGATCTGGGTCGGTGACGCCCCCATCGGCAGGGACACCGTGACCCTGATCGCGGGTCCGTGCGCGGTGGAGACCGAGGAGCAGACCCGTCAGGCGTGCCGGATGGCCCGGGAGGCCGGTGCGACCATCCTGCGGGGCGGGGCGTACAAGCCGCGCACCTCACCCTACGCCTTCCAGGGGCTCGGTGAGCCCGGTCTCGACCTCCTCCAGGCGGTCTCCCGCGAGCTCGCGCTGCCCTTCGTCACCGAGGTGGTCACCCCCGCCGATGTGGAGACCGTGGCCTCCAAGGCCGACATGCTCCAGGTCGGCGCGCGCAACATGCAGAACTTCCAGCTGCTCAAGGAGGTCGGCATGGCGGGCCGGCCGGTGCTGCTCAAGCGGGGGCTGACCGCCACCATCGACGAGTGGATCATGGCGGCCGAGTACATCGCCCAGACCGGCAACCTCCAGATCGTGCTGTGCGAGCGCGGGATCCGGACCTACGAACCGATGACCCGCAACACCCTCGACGTCTCCGCGGTGCCGGTGGCGCAGTCGCTGTCCCATCTGCCCGTGGTGATCGACCCGTCGCACTCCGGCGGCAAACGCGAGCTGGTGCTGCCCCTGACCCGGGCCGCCATCGCCGTCGGTGCCGACGGGCTGATCGTCGACGTCCACCCCCGGCCGGAGACCGCGCTGGTGGACGGCCCGCAGGCGCTGGTCAAGGAGGACATCGTCCTGCTGCGGGAGACCGTGGCCCGCTTCGCCGAGGCGTCGGGCCGGGCGGTGGCCCGCGTCGACCAGGAGCGCACCAGCGGCGCGTGGGGACGATCCGCCGCCGGCGTCTGAGGACCCGAGGGGCCACCCGCTAGCCGGGCGTACCCGCGCTGGCGTCCACGGCGGCCCGCTGGGTGCGTGCACCGACGGCGGCGGCGAGCGCGGTGTCCAACGGCGTGACGGCGACACCCGGGTACCACTGCTCCAGCCGCTCGTCGCGGACGACCGCGTCGTGCTGGGCGGAGGGGAGCAGCCCCAGCGCCAGAGAGGGCGGGACACCGGCCAGCTGCGCGGCGGAGAGCGCCAACGCCTCGGGCGGCAGGTAAGGCACCCGGACCGGCAGGCCCCGGCCGGTGCCGAGCACGGCCCGGGTCCGGCGGACCAGCTCGGCGTAGGTCACCACGTCCGGACCACCGACGTCCAGGGTCAGATGACGCCCCGGCGGTGCTGCCACCACCGCGAGCAGCAGGGCGAGGAGATCCTCGACCGCGATCGGCTGGGTCAGCGAGCCGGACCAGGGCGCCTCCAGGGCCACCGGTGAACGGGCCGCCGTGACCAGCAGGTCGAAGGAGGCGCTGCCCTGGCCCAGCACGATGCCGGCCCGCAGCTCGGTGACCGGCACGGTGCCCCGGCGCAGCTCCACGCCGGCCTGCTGCCGCGCGTAGAGGTGCACCGAGGTGGTCGCCAGCGCCGCCTCGTCCACCAGGCCACCGAGGTAGACGACGTGTCGCACCCCACCCAGCTCCACGCCGTCACGGAACGCGGCCGCCGCGGCCCGCTCCCGCTCGACGAGGTGCCGCGCGCTGCTGCCCATGCCGTGGACCAGGAAGAAGGCCGCCTCGGCGCCGTCCGCGGCCCGGAGCACGGCCTGCTCGGACTCCACCCGGCCCTCCACCACCTCGACGTCGGCGCGCCACGGCGCGGTCAGGCGCGCACGGTCGCGGACCAGGCACCGCACCCGGTGGCCCGCGTCCAGCAGCCGGGGCACGAGTGCACCACCGACGAACCCGGTGGCACCGGTCACGAGCACGTCCATCCGATCCTCCTGGTCGACACGGCCATCCGGCACCGGCACGGCAGCTGGCCTGGGTTCGGTGACCAGCCCGTGGCGGACGTGGGTCGAGCCACGCCAGCGGCACGATGGCGGCGCCGCGGGGGGTTCACCGCGCCGATGGTTGCGCGAGCGCGGCCACGAGGGCCTCGGCCGCGCGGTGGCACGCTGCCGCATCCACATCGAGGTGGGTGACCAGCCGCAGCAGGTGCGGACCGAAGGCGCCCACCAGCACGCCGGCCTCGGCCAGCTCGGCGGCCACCTCGGTGGCGGGACGCGTGCCGGTCCGTACGTAGAGGATGTTGGTGGTGACGGTCGCGGGGTCGACCAGGTCGCCGTGCGCGTCCGCGACCCGCTCCGTGATGCTACGGGCGTTGGCGTGGTCCTCGACCAGCCGCGCGCGGTGGTGGGCCAGGGCGTAGCGGCCGGCCGCGGCCAGGATGCCGGCCTGGCGCATCGCGCCCCCGAAGCGGCGGCGCCAGAGCCGGGCGTCGGCGATCACCTCCGCGGGGCCCACGGCCAGCGACCCGACCGGCGCCCCGAGGCCCTTGGACAGGCACACGCTGAGGGCGGTGCAGCTGCCGCCGACCGCGGCGGGGTCCTCCCCGGTGGCGGCCAGGGCGTTCCACAGCCGCGCGCCGTCGCCGTGCAGGGGGATGCCGCGGTCGTCAGCGACCGCGCGCAGGGCCGTGAGGAGAGCGAGGCCGTGCACGGCGCCGCCCCCGCGGTTGGTGGTCTCCTCGACGCTGATCGCACCCACCTCGGTGTTGGGGAAGCCCACGGGTCGCAGTGCGTCACGGACCCGGTCGGCATCGAGGCGGCCACGGTCGCCGGTGACGGTGCGGAACTGGACCTGGGCGTTGATCGCGGCGGCACCCGCCTCGTAGGCGACGACGTGGGCGTCGGCCTCGCACACCACCTCGCTGCCGGGCGGCACCAGGGCGCGCAGCAGCACCTGGGTCGCCATGATGCCGGTCGGCGTCAGCAGCGCCGCCTCGTGGCCGAGCAGACCCGCCACCTCCTCCTCCAGCGCCCGTACGGTGGGGTCCTCGCCGTACTGGTCATCGCCCACCTCGGCGGTGGCCATGGCCTGCCGCATCCCGGAACCCGGGCGGGTCACGGTGTCGGAGCGCAGGTCCACGGGGGCGGTCACAGGTGCGCCTCCACCCACTCCAGCAGGGCGTCGTGGATCGGCCCGGGACCCGCCACCAGACCGGGTTCGCGGCTGCCGGCGAGCTCGCGGGACACCTCGCTCACGTGGCCGCCGGCCTCCTCGACCAGCAGCCGGCCGGCAGCCCAGTCCCACGGGTTGAGGGAGAACTCGAGGTGCGCGTCGAGGCGTCCCGCCGCGAGCCATGCGAGGTCGAGGGCCGCGGCGCCGCCACGGCGGATGTCGCGGACCTCGGCGAGCAACGCGGCGACCCGCCGTCCCCACGCGGCGCGGACGTCGACCCGGTAGGCGAACCCCGTGCCCACCAGCGCGGCGGAGAGCTCCTGCGCCCCGGACACCGCCAGCCGCCGGTCCCCGAGCCACGCCCCGTGGCCGCGGGCGGCGCTGAACACCTCCCCGCCCGGTGGGTGGATCACCGCCCCGGCGAGGGCACCGTCACCGTCGACGCACGCGATGGAGACGCACCACTGCGGCTGACCGTAGAGGAAGTTCACCGTGCCATCGAGAGGGTCGATCACCCAGGTGCGCCCGCTGTCGCCGGCGCGCTGTCCCGCTCCCTCCTCACCGAGGATCCCGTCGTCGGGCAGCGCCGCGAGCAGGCGGTCCACGATCACCCGTTCCGCCGCCGCGTCGGCCGCGGAGACCGGGTCGGTCGCCGACGACTTGTGCGCGACACCGAGGTCCGCCCCGCTGACGAGATCAGCGGCGAACCCGCGCAGCAGCTCCCCCGCCGCCGACCCGACCTCCACGGCCAGGGCGCGCAGCGACTGCGGATCGGTGTCCATGGGGGCTCCTGGGACGCGACGCAGCGGTCGAGGGCGTGGGGCGGGCAGAGCCTACGGGCACCGTGGGCCGCTGGTGCGATCGCGCGTCATCCACAGGTCACGGCCGGTCCGCGGCCGCACCCACGGTCGGCTCGGGGAGGATCGGTGTCACCCCGGCGTCCTCCGGGGTCGCCGAACAGACAGGGAGATCATGCACCTGCCACCGCCACCGCCGTGCACCTGGGAGGACGTCGACGAGCTCCTGCTCGTCGGCGCCGAGACCGATCTGCGCGCCGGCTACGCCCCACTGCCCACGCTGGCAGCCTTCGCCGGTGACCACCTCGTCGCGCTGTGCGTGCTGCGCCCCTTCGATGCGCGCGGACCGGTGCCGGCGCTGGTGGAGGTACTGGCGCTGCTGCTGCCCTGTGGCGTGGATCGGCTCGCGCTGCTGCTGCCGGGCCGGGCGTGGTCGCTCGACGACCCCATCCCGCCGGTGTGCGAGGACGGTGACCTGCGCGCCCGCGTCGTGGTCGTGGTCCGTGCCGACGGCACCCGGCGACCGTGCCGGCCGCTCACCCGGGTCCTCAGCGTCGACAGCGGTCCGGACGGCGACCTCGACCTCGACCGCACGTGCCGGATCCCGGACACCACCGAGGTCGCGGCGCCGGTCGTGGACGCGGTGCGGATCCTGCTCGACGAGCGCGACGGGCTCGGCGGTGCGGCCGAGGCCGGTGCGCTGGTCGCGCAGCTCGGACGGGTGGTCCTGCTCGGTCACGAGCTCACCCTCTCCCCGGAGCTGACCGACCGGCTGACCCTGGCCAGCGCGGTGTGAACCCGGTTCCGCGCCGTACCCTGGGGCGCTCCGCGACCAGAGGTGCACCGGTGAACGACCACGCACAGTGGACCGACGCGCAGTGGCGGCAGGCCCTGGAACCGGGCGCCTACCACGTGCTCCGGCAGGCGGGGACCGAGCGCCCCTTCACCGGGGCGTACTGGGACACCACCACCCCGGGGCTGTACCGCTGCCACGGTTGCGGGGCGGAGCTGTTCCGGTCCGAGACCAAGTTCGACGCCCACTGCGGCTGGCCGAGCTTCTACGCCCCGCAGGAGCAGGAGGCGGTGACCCTGCACACCGACCGCAGCCTCGGGATGGCGCGGACCGAGGTCCGCTGCGCGAGGTGCGACGGGCACCTCGGCCACGTGTTCGAGGATGCGCCGGACCAGCCGACGGGGCTGCGGTACTGCATCAACTCCGCGGCGCTGGACCTCGAACCGGAACCGGACGGCACCCGCTGAGCGTGCCGCGGGTCAGCCGCGGTCCTCAGGATCGTCCCCGTCGGCGTCCTCCGGTGCAGCGGTCGGTGCGTCAGGCGTACGCGGTGGCGGGGGGTCGAGCTCACCGGAGACGTCCACGTCCCCGGACTTGACCTTCGCGCCGTACTCGTCCACGTACTCCTGCCCCGACAGCAGCATGATCTCGTACATCAACTCGTCGGTGGCGGTGCGCAGGACGAAGGGGTCGTCCCGCCGGTCGAAGAAGCGGCTGAGGTCCAGCGGCGTGCCGTAGCGCAGCAGCACCGGTCCCCGTTTGGGGACCCGTGCCCCCGTCGGCAGGGCGAGGTCGGTCCCGCGGATGCCGCAGGGGATGATCGGCACCTCGGCTTCCAGCGCCATGCGCACCGGGCCGGTCTTGCCCCGGTAGAGCCGACCATCGGGACTGCGCGTGCCCTCCGGGTAGATGCCGAGCAGCTCACCGCTGCGCAGGATCTCCACGCCGGTGGCCAGGCTCGCGTCACCCTCCCCCTTCCCGCGCCGCAGGGGCACCACGCCGGTCCCCTGGAAGAACCACTTCGTCCGCCAGGAGTCCCAGTAGTCCGCCTTGCCCAGGAAGTACACGGGTCGGGGGACGTTCATCGGCAGCACGAGGGAGTCGATGAAGGACAGGTGGTTGCAGGCCAGGATGGCGGGCTCGCGCTCCGGGACGTGCTCCAGGCCCTCCACGGTCACCTGCAGGTAGGGGTTGAGCACCGGCGGCAAGCCGCGCTTGAGCACTCGGTACATCCGTGGTGCGTCCCGCATCCCCGCCACGTGGGCTCCTCCCTGGTCCTGACCCGGACCCACCGTCCGGGCCGTGCCGGCATGCGCCGGGCTTCCGCCCACCGCGAGCACGGTTCCCGGTCCCACCGGTGCCGTCCCGCACGGTTCCTCGCTGCCACCTCGCTAGCCTAGGGAGGCACCCGGGGGGCGTCGAGCCTCGAACCCTCCGTACACCGTGCCCGCGACCCGACCGCGTCGGGGCATCCGCCCTGCAGATGGTCGACCCGGAGGAACCGTGGCCGAGGACATGGGAACCTGGCCGCCCGAGCAGGCGACGGTCCTGCTCGAGGTGCTCAGCGAGGCAGGGCTCAAGCCCGAGGCCAAGCGCACCCGTGAGGGTGTCACGGTCACGGTGCCTGACGAGCAGTCCGACGACGCCCACCGACAGCTGGTCGCCAACATGGACCGCATCGCGAGCGCGGCCCGGCAACCGAAGGGGCAGGGCAACCGGGCACGTCGCCCACGGGAGGTCAAGGGCGCGGACAACCCCCAGCCGAAGGACCCCCAGCAGATGGCCTCGGAGCGGTTGCAGCGCATCGCCCGACCGCTCGGGCTGATCCTCATCGCGCTCCTGCTCTTCGCCACCGTGGGCCGCATCAACGCCGTGGCCGCCTTCGTGGCGCTCGGTGTCCTGATCTACGTCATCGGCAAGCGGGCCCAGCAGCAGGGCGGTGGCCAGGGTGGGTCCGGGCCGGGCCCGCTGCGCTGACCGGCCTGACGCCGCTGCGCCTCACCCCAGGCTGTCGCGCAGGAACCTGACCTGGGTGGTCAGCAACCGCTCCGCGATGGTCTCCTGCGGCGTCATGTGGGTGACGCCCGACAGCGGCAGCACCCGATGGTCCCGACCGTCGGCGAGCAGGGCCGCCGAGAGGCGCAGGGTGTGCGCGGCGACCACGTTGTCGTCGGCCAGGCCGTGGATCAGCAGCAGCGCCGGCGGCCGGGTCACCGACCACGGCCGTGCGTGCGGCAGCGCACCGTCGCCGTCCACCAGGCTGGACCGCTGGTAGGCCCCGGGATCGTCGTCGGGATGCCCGAGGTAGCGCTCGGTGTAGTGGGTGTCGTACAGCCGCCAGTCGGTGACCGGGGCACCTGCGATCCCTGCGCGGAACACCTCCGGGGCCCTGAGGACCGCCAGCGCGGCGAGGTAGCCCCCGAAGGACCAGCCACGGATCGCCACCCGGTCCAGATCGAGGCGGGGTTCCTGCTGCGCGACGGCGTGGAGCGCGTCGATCTGGTCCTCGAGCACCGGCCCCGCGAGGTCCCGGTGGACGCCACGTTCCCACACCGGTCCACGACCCGGGCTGCCGCGGCCGTCGGTGACCAGCACCGCGAACCCCTGATCGGCGAGCCACTGGGACACGAGGTAGGGGCCGGGGGCGGCCAGCACCCGCTGGGCGTGCGGGCCGCCGTAGGGATCGAGCACCACCGGCAGCGCACTGCTGCCATCGTCGTCACCGGGCAACAGCAGCGCGGTCCTGAGCTCCCGCTGTCCCACTGCGGCCAGACGCGGCCGGGGTGTGACGCTCGGGTGCGCCGAGACCACCTCCAGCGGGTCGACGGCGAGGCGCTCCTGCCCCCGCTCGTCCCGGGAGCGCCACCCGACGGTCACCGTCGGACGGGGGGCGCCCACCACCGCCGTGGTCTCCACCCAGGGTGGCTCCTGGTCCGTGGGGAGGGGGCGCGGGGCCGCCCAGCACGCCCGGCCGGGTACCACGGAGCGGATGCCCGGGTCCTCGTCGGCGGTGTCGCTGCGCACGACGGCGTCGCGCCCCGGGGCCAGCACCACCTCGTAGGCGTCGATCCGGGTCGGGTCGTGCTCGGGGCTGGCCAGCACCGTGACGACCTCGAGCCCGTCGCCTCCGTCAGGTCCTGGCAGGTCTCCGGCGCCGACCACGGTGCGCACCTGCAGTCCGGGCGGGGTGAGGGCGCTGCCGTCCAGGCAGAGCGCCCGACTCCCCCCGGGGCCGAGGTCGGCACGATCCTCCACCGTCAGCAGCCGGTCGCCCAGCCACCTCGGCACGCCCGGTACCAGTTCGACCCAGCACGGGTCGGTCCAGGAGCGCACCGGGTGGCTCGCACCCGTGGCGGGATCGACGGTCAGCACGTGCGCCGCCGTCTGGTCCCGCGGTTGGAGCAGCACGGTGAGGGGGTCGCGGCCCCAGGACACGGCGGCGAGGTACTCCCCGAGCCGGGGTTCCCACGCCACCTCGGTGCGCGTACCGCTGTCGACGTCGACCACCCACAGCCCCACGTCGGCGTTGCGGGTCCCCGCCGCCGGGTACCGGTGGGTCCGGGCGGGCGCCGCCGGATCCGCGGGATCGGCGAGGGTCCAGGACGCCACCGCGCGCTCGTCGATGCGGGCGACGGCCAGCTGCCGACCGTCCCCCGCCCACCAGAAGCCGCGCGCACGACCCATCTCCTCGGCGGCGACGAACTCCGCCCGGCCCCACGCGACGCCGTCCTCGACCACCAACGGTCGGCTGCGGCCGGGCCGGGTGGGGTCGTCCAGCTCCAGCAGATGGAGTCCCCCGCCGGCGTGGTAGGCGATGGCCCGACCGTCGGGCCCGGGCCGGGGGTCGAAGGGGCCGGGGGCGGTGTCGTGGGTGACGATCACCCCGGTGGTCAGCGTCACGGTGTGCAGGGCACCGCCGAGGACGAAGGCGGCGACGGTGCCGGCCGCATCGACGGCGTAGGTGACGATCCCGTCGGCCTGCT
Source organism: Nitriliruptoraceae bacterium (assembly GCA_003565155.1). Taxonomy (GTDB): domain Bacteria; phylum Actinomycetota; class Nitriliruptoria; order Nitriliruptorales; family Nitriliruptoraceae; genus T1Sed10-7. The sequence goes on from PXDB01000113.1 coordinate 19,926, forward strand.
CGCGGGCACGCTCCCGGCGCGCCCGCTCCTCCGCGGTCAGCCCGGTGGTGTCGGCACCGAGGCGGCGTGCATCGACCAGGGTGGTGGTGTGCCCCGTGGCCGGGTCGTGCCGCAGCAGGTGGGTGACGGGGTCGTCGCCGGTGTCGGTGCGCAGGAACAGCACCAGGGGGCCGTCGGGGGTCAGCAACGGCGTGAAGGCCCGGGGCACACCGAGGGTGAACCGGCGGGTACGGGCGTGCTGGCGGGGGAAGCCCTCCGCGCTCACAGGCCCGCCTCCTGGTCACCGTTGCGCGCAGCGAGGTCGACGACCACCGGGCGGTGGTGGCTGGCGACCTGCACCTGCGCGTCGGTGGGCACCGTCGCGGCCCGGACCTGGAGGCGCCGGCTGACGAACACGAAGTCCTGTCGGGTGCTCGGGTCGGCGGTCGGGTAGGTCAACCCGGCGCCGCTGCCCGCCACCGCGTGGGCGTCCTGGAGCCGTTCGGCCAGGGAGGCGGCGACCGGCGACCGGATCGACTCGTTGAGGTCCGTCCCGATCACCGAGGGCTGCTCGATGGTGGCGAGGTAGTCCAGCAGCTCGCCGAGGTTGGTGCGGCGCACCTCGGGACGCAACCCGAACTGGACCGAGGTCACCGACACGCCCAACCCACCCAGGCTGAGGATCGCGTGGGTCGCCTGCCGCGCGGGCACGTCGCGGGGCGTGGTGAGCGGAACCCGCGCGGTCGCCCGCACCCGCACCTGTTCCGTGGCGAGGATCGCGGTGCCGGTACCGCGCCGGCCGGCGCGGGCGACGATGTGCAGACCGGCGAACCGGGCCAGTGCCTTGAGCCGGTCCGTCGAGGGGATCTCGGTCAGACACACCACGTCGGGCTCGATCGTCGCCAGCAGTCGACCCGCGGTGACCGGATCCCGCCCGCCGCTGACGTTGTAGGCCACCAGGCGCATCACCGCGGCGCTCCGGACGCCGTGTGGTCGCGCTCCAGGGCCAGCAGGCCGGCACCCACCACCCCGGCGTCGTCGCCGAGGACCGCGAGCTCCACCCCGGGCGGCTGTCGCCAGGCGGAGCCGACCAGGTGCGCCGCCATGGTGCGCCGCGCGGCGTCCAGCATCCACGGCTCGGCGGCGGCCGCGGCCCCACCACCCAGCAGGATCAGGTTGGGGTCGAGCACGTTGACCAGGGACGCGATGGCGACCCCCAGCCAGCTCCCGGCCTCCTCCAGGACCTCGCGTGCGATCCGGTCCCCCGCGTGGGCCGCCGCCGTGACCTGCTTGCCGCCGACGTGGTCGTGGTCGCGGAGCGCGGTGACGACGTTGGGATCGACGAGGCGGTCCCGGGCCAGGGCCCCGATCGCGGTGCCCGACGCGTACGCCTCGAGGCAGCCCCGGTTGCCGCACGGACAGGGGCGGCCGTGCTCGGAGACCACGACGTGACCGACCTCGCCGGCGAAGCCCGACACCCCGGTCACGAGCCGGCCGCCGACCACCAGCCCGCCCCCGACGCCGGTCCCGAGCGTCACCAGCACCAGATCGGGCACCCCCGCACCGGCCCCGGCCCGCTGCTCACCCAGGGCGGCGACCGAGGCGTCGTTGGCGACCACGATGTGACCGCCGACCCGCTCGGTGAGCGTGGCGGCGAGGGGGAGATCGCGCACGCCGATGTTCGGTCCGTAGCGGACCTCGCCCGCCGCGGTGACGAGCCCGGCCATCCCGATCCCGACGGGCAGCTGCTCGCCGGCCTGCACCCGCAAGGCCTCGATCAGGTGCGCGAGGCTGTCCAGCAGGGTGGTCGGGTCGTCCGCCGGCGTCGGCCGGCGGTCCCGCTCCACGATCCCGCCGGCGGCGGTCACCAGGGCCGCGCGGAGCTGCGTGCCGCCGATGTCGATACCGATCCCGTGACGTGCCATCAGCTGCTGTCTCCCTCCCCCGTGGTGTGCCCGGGAGGTCGCGGCGCAGCGGCGGCGCGCGCATCGTCCAACACGATCCGCTCCACGCCGGCGTCGGCGTGACGCGGTGGCCGACCGCCCTGCGGCGACCGGCCCTCGGGTGCGCCGCCCGACCGCGACGGCGGTGGGTACTCCACCAGCGACCGTGCGGCGGCGGCGAGGTGGCGGGCGGCCTCGGTGAGGTGCTCGAGCAGCTCCGGGCGGGTGTCCTCGATGCTGCGCGCCAGGCTGCACAGCGGACAGATCCCGCACAGCTCCGGTCGGTGCGCACCCGCGACACCGTCCCCGGACGGCTCGTCGGCACCCCCCGGTCGCGTCGCCGGCCCGTCCGCAGCGGGCTCGTCGGTCGCAGGGCCGTCGGTACCCCCCGGTCGCGTCGCCGGCCCGTCCGCAGCGGGCTCGTCGGTCGCAGGGCCGTCGGTACCCGCCGGTCGCCGCGCCGCACGGAACGCCTCGACGGGGTCGACCTCGTCGAGGTCCTCGACACCATCGGCGGATGCCCACCAGGGCTGCTGACCCCGGCTCACGACGACGCCATCCTGGCCGGTGCACGCCCGAAGCGCACCTCGAGCCGCCCGTCGGACAGCCGTGCCCCGTCGACGCTGCGCCGCGTGAGCGCTGCGGGCAGCGGCACGTTGCGCCGCAGGCCGGCGACGGTGACCTGGAGGGTGTCACCGCTGCGCGTCAGGTCGAGATCGTCCTCGACGGCGAAGGGCAGGGTGAGCAGCAGCCACAGATCCTCACCGTCGGCGACCACCTCGACGGGGGGCTGGTGGTGCAGCAGCGCGGCAGGGTCCCGGGCGCCGTAGGTGCACGCCCCGAGGGCGGACAGCGCCGCGACACCGACCACCTCATCCTCGAGCAACGGGACCTCCAGCACCGGTGTGGGCGCGAAGGCCGTGCGGGCGGCCGCCAGGTGCTCGTCATGGCGCTGCCGCCAGCGCCTGAGGTACGGGTCCTCCACCTCGTCGGGAAGGATGCGGTTGACCACCACGGCGTCGATCCCGTAGCCGAACAGCGACAGCGAGGTGGCGGTGCGTTCGGCCTCGGCCAGCACGATGCGTTCGGGGTTGACCACCAGCCGCACGCTGCTGCGGGCGGGGTCGGTCAGCAGGGCGTGGACCTCGGCGAGCTGGGTGTGCAGAGCGGTAGCGGCATCCACCACCTCGTCGCCAGGGAGGGGCAGGCCGTCGCCACCGCGGGGACGCGCCAGCGGCGCGATCGCGCGGGCCACGGCACGTCCGGGTCCGAGCACCCGGTCGCTGTAGAAACGCAGCGCGTCGGGCAGGGTGAGCAGCTTCAGCGTCTCGGCGGTCGGGGCGCAGTCGACGACGATGAGGTCGTAGCGGCCCGTGGCGACCTGACCTTTGAGGTCGATGAGGGCGAACAGCTCGTCGAGTCCCGGCAGCAGGACCAGTTCCTCGGCCGCCACCCGGTCCACACCCCCCCAGTGCAGCAGCGCGGTGAGGTACTCACGGACCTGGCCCCAGTGGCGTTCCAAGCGCTGCTGCGCATCCAACTGCTGGGCGTGCAGGCTGCTGCCGTCCGCCAGCGTCACCGGGGTCGGTCGGTCGCCGAGCGGCGAGGTGAAGGCGTCCGCCAGGGAGTGGGCGGCGTCGGTCGAGGTGATCAGGACCCGCCGGCCCTGCTCGGCCGCTGCGACGGCGGTGGCCGCGGCGATCGAGGTCTTCCCGACGCCGCCCTTGCCGGTGAACAGGACCACGCGGGTCAGGATCGTCTCCGGTCGTCGGCTGCCCTCGTGCCGAGGCTAGCCGCACACGGCCGGGCCGGGGGTGGCGGGTCCCCACCGAGCGGTCACGGCGTCCGCTGACCGGCGGTGCCCGCCAGCACCGCACCCACCAGCAGCAGCGTTACCCCCACCACCGACCAGGCCAGGATGCGACCGTCGGCGAGCACCGGCTGCCCCGCCGCCTGCCGGCGGAGATCGACGAGGCTGACGGCCCAGAGGGCGAGCGCGGCCACCAGCAGCACGACCGCCCCCGGGGTGACGCCCGCCGACACGGTCATCGCCACGCCGCCGCCCGCCCACAGCAGCCACAGCAGCATCCGGCCGAGCCCCCTGCCGACGAACCCGGTGAGCAGGTGGCCGAGCCCGGGCAGCAGCGCGCTGGCCGCCAACGCGGGGCCGAGGCCCACCACCGCCGCACGGTCCTGGTCGCCGACGTCGGTGGGGCCGAAGCCCGACCGTGGGCTGGCGCAGGTGGCGCAGGCCGGGGCGGCCAGCGCGGTCCAGCCGTCACAGGCCCGGCAGCGCCACTCCACGAGCTCGCCACGCAGCCGGATGTCGCGGTCCCCACCGGCCCTCGTCGGCGCTGCCGGGGTCGGTACGGCCAGCGGGCCCGGTGGGCGCCCCGCGCCGGGCGCGGCGCCAGGGCTGGCGTCCGCGGCACCGGGACCCGGCCCCGGCCCCGGGTCCGGGTCCGGGTCGGCGAACCTGGCGTAGCACTGGGTGCACCAGGAGGCGTGGTCGGCGTTGCGCGCGCTGCACGACGGGCACCTCACGGCGTGAGACCTCCGGAGCTGCGGGCTTCGATCTGTACCGCGTCCTTGCACCCCCACAGGCCGCGACGCACCGCGCTGCGGTAGCCCTCCAACGCCCGTGACGGTCGGGCCAGCGGGGTGCGCGCCACCAGCAGATGGTGCACCACCGTCCCCCCGTGGGTCGGCTCCAGCCAGAACTCGCTGCGACCGACGAGATCGCCCGCGAGGCCGAGGGTGAAGCCCAGATCGTGGCGGTAGCCGTGCGGTCGCAGGACCAGGCGCAGCTCCCGACCCCACCCCGTCCGCAGACCCACGGCCCACCGTTCGTCACCGGGCCCACGATGGGCCGGCGCCACGACCGTGCGCGGCCACCACGAGGGCCACGCCGCGACGTGGGTGAGACGCCGGTACAGCAGCGCCTCGGGTGCCCGGACGAAGGCCTGGTCGTCGGCGTAGAGCAGCGCGGTGTCCGGCAGTGGACAGCACGGACCGTCCGGCACGCTCACACGTCCTCCGGGTCCAGCACCTCGTCGAGGAACGCGGTGATGGTGGCGGTGACCAGCGGGCCGTCCTCGTCGAGCTGCGGGACGTGGTAGCTGTCACGGCACACCAGTTCGCGCAGGTCGCGGCTGCCGGCCAACTCCAGGACCTCTCGGGCGTTGCTCGGCGCCACGGTGTGGTCCTCCAGGGAGCGGACCACGAGCAGCGGGGCCGTCACGTCCAGCAGCTGGGAGCGGACGCGATCGAGTTGGACCAGCAGGGAGCGTGCCGCACGGGCCGGTACCAGGGCGTAGGAACCCTCCTCGACCCCGTCCCGGGCGATGTCGTTGGGCGGCATCCCCGCCAGCGCGCGGGGGATGAAGGGCACCGCGTGCTGCAGCAGGCCGGAGAGCTTCGGCAGGAGCCCGGGCGGGACCCGGACGGAGGGGTTGATGACCACGACCGCCGCCACGTCGGCAGGCCGACGGGCGGCGAGGTCCAGGGCGATGGTCCCACCCATCGAGTGCCCGATGACCGCGACGCGCCGGCAGCGTCCGGCGAGGTGCTCCACCAGGCGGTCGACCGCGCCGTACCAGTCCGCGTACCGCGTCCGGGCCAGGTCGTGATGGCTGGTGCCGTGACCGGGCAGCAGCGGGACCTCCACGGTGTAGCCCTGGCGCGCGAGATGCTGACCGAGCGGCCGCGTACCGATCGGGTTGCCCGTGAAGCCGTGCAGGACGACGACCGCGTCCTCGCCCCTTCGACCACGCCCCGGCGCCGACCACGGTTCCGCCCCGGGGATGCTGACCGCCGCGTCCACCTCGCCGCTCCTGACCCTCGGATCGCCGCCCACCCACGTGGACCACGGTCACCGTAGCGGCACCTCCTAGGCTCGCCCGGCACGCCGGAGAGGGAGCACGCACGTCCAACCTGATCGCGGTCTCCTGTGGAGGTCGTCGCTGCTGACGGTCGCGACGCTGCTGCTGTTGCGCGCTTTCCTCCCGGGCCTGCTGGTGATCCAGCCGGCAGCCAACGGCCTACCGCTGCCCGTGGCGATCACCCTCGCCGCGGGCGTGCTGTGCGTGAGCCCCCTGCTGGGGGTCGGCCTCGCCCGACGACGCCCCCACGCGGTGTGGACCGCAGGGGTCCTCGTGGTGGCGGTATCGCTCCTGGCGCTGGTCGCGGCACCCTCCGGAGCCCTGCTCGCCGCGGTGGCTGGCACGGGCAGCGCCGCGGGTCTGCTCGCCCTGGTGACCCTGGCGGGCGCCGCGACGGCACCTCGTGGGGTGCGCCTCGGGGTGCTGGCCGGGCTGGTGGTGGAGGGGCTGGCGCGCACGGCGACCACCGGTCTGGGACCGGTGTGGTCGGGCACCCTCGCCAGCAACCTGCTGGCCGTCGTGGTGGTGGTGCTCCTGGCGGGTACCGCGCGCACCCCGGTCCGGCCATCGGCGTCCGCCGCGGCAGCGCCGCTGCTGGCACCCCCGTTGTTGGCGTGGGGGTGGCTGGTGCCGGCGATCGTGCTGACCGGCACGCTGACGGGGGTGACCGGCCGTGTCGCGGTGGCGACCGGCTGGAGCGTCGCCGAGGCCGCGGGCGCCACCGCGAGCGCGCTCGCGCTGGTGGTGCTGGCCGCGCTGCTCGCCCCGCGGCTCCCGGCGACCCGCACAGGTCCCGCCGCCGCGGCCCTGCTGCTGGTGGGCACGACCGCGAGCCTGCCGGCCGCGGGGTGGCCGACGGTCCTCGGGACGATCGCCGTGGCCATCGGCGTCGGTGCCCTCGCGGGGATCGACATCCCCCGCGATGCCCGGATCACCCCCCTGCGACGCACGCTGGCCCCGGCGCTGGCGCTGTCCGGTGCCATGGCGCTGCTGCTCGCCTACGAGCTCACCCCCCTGCTCGGCCTGCCACCGAACGTGCGACCGCTGCTGCTGCTGGCGGTGGCGCTGGGTGCCGCCGTGCTGGCCATGGCCGTGGGGCGCCCGGGCCGCACCGCGGGCGTGCGCGGACGGTTGCGTCCCCTGCCGACGCTGACGGCGGTGCTCGGCGCTGCGGCGACGGTGGCGGTGGTCTCGCTCCTGGCGCCGACGACGGCGCGCCCCGCGACCCCGGCTGACCCGGCCGTCTCGCGGCTGGAGGTCGCGAGCTTCCACATCAGCGCCGGTTTCGGGGTGGACGGTCGGTACGACCCGGCGCGCCAGGCGGAGCTGTTACGCGACCACGACGTGGATCTGGTCCTGCTCACCGGCGTGGACCGCGGCAGCTGGCTCGCCGGTGGTCAGGACGTGCTGCCGCTGCTGCAGGCCACCCTCGGCCTGGAGCACGGGGTGTTCGCCCCCGCAGGCAGCGAGGTGACCGGGCACGCGCTGCTGAGCCGGTACCCGATCACGGAGTTCGTGGCCGAACCGCTCCCGGCGGAGGGTCGCGCCGCGGTGCACAGTCAGCTGGTCGCGGTGGTCGCCCTGCCCGACGGGGTCGAGCTCGGCGTGATCGGTACCCAGCTCGCGGTCGCCGAGCAGGAGGCGGCACGGCTCGCCCAGGCCCGTGCCGTGGCCGGCAACGTCGCACGGCTGCAGGAACGTCAGCTGCCCACCGTGCTGCTCGGTGACCTCGGGGGCCCGCTCGACGGGACGGTGCTGGACAGCTTCTCCCCCCTGCTCCCGGGCGTGATGCCCGACGGCGCCAGGAACTTCCCCGCGCCGCGCCCCACCGAGCTGCGTGACCACGTCCTGCTCTCGGAGGGGCTCCGGCGGTCGGCGCTTGCGATCCCGGCAGCGCCGGCCGCCACCCACCTGCCGGTGGTGGTCACCGTGGACCGGTCGTCCGACGAACCCTGAGGCCAGCCGGTCAACGATCCCGGGCGGCCGCACGCACCTCATCGAGCAGCGCGGTGCAGCGTGCGGCGATCGCACCCCAGCCGTAGCTGCCGGCGACGCTGCGGCGCGCCGGATCGCGGGCGGCCCTGCGGGCGTCGGCGTCGCCCACCCAGTGCAGCAGCGAGGTGGTCACCGCGCGCACATCACGCCCGTCGACGGTGGCACCGGCGCGCGGATCACGCACGGTCTCCGGCGCACCCCCGGAGCGGCCGGCGATGACCGGCACACCGCTGGCCTGGGCCTCGAGGTAGACGATCCCGAGGCCTTCGACGTCCAGCCCGGCCCAGCGGGTCCGGCACGGCATCGCGAACAGGTCGAGGGCGGCGTAGGTCGCCGGGAGCTCCTCCCAGCCCACGGGCCCGGCGACACGGACCCGCGCATCCGCACCCAGGGCGTCGACGCGCGCCCGCAGGCGACGTTCCAGGGGCCCCTCACCCACCAGGGCGAGCCAGGCCTCCGGGTGGCGGCGTGCGACCGCGGGCCACGCGGCGAGCAGCACGTCCTGTCCCTTGCGGGGCACCAGCCGGGACACGCATCCCACGACGACGGCATCCTCGGGCAGGCCGAGACGCCGTCGGATCGGACGGCCGTCGACGTGCGGGGTGAAGCGCTCCAGGTCGACCCCGGGCGGGAGCTCGCGGACCCGCCGTGCCTGCAGGTGGCCGGCGAGGCGCTCTGCGCTGAAGGCGCTGATGGTGGTGGCGGCATCGAGGTTGCGGGTGGCCCGGGCGATGAGGTGGCCGAAGCCGGCGCCCGCCATCCCCGCCTCGAGGCCGTGGGTGAGGGCGACGACCGGCACGCCGAGGCGGGCACGCAGCGCACCCGCGAGCTCGCCCAGGGGCCAGGCGGCGCCGAGCACGATCACGTCCGGACGGTGGGTCCGGGCCACGTCGACCACCAGGCGCAGGGTGGCGGAGGTGGGCAGCACCGCACCGGGGGCGCGCACCGTGCGGTGGCGCTCCCCGGCGTCGCTGCGTTCCACGCTCACGGGACCGCCCGGCCCGACCACCACGGAGGTGTCCGGATGGACGCGCCGCAGCAGGTTGACCACGAACTGCTGGATGCCGCCGGTGCGCGGCGGGAGGTCGTTGGTGACCCACAGGAGGCGTGTGCTCATCCCCGGGCCACGGACAGGAACGCCGTGGTCCCCACCACGTCGGCGTCGGCAGCACGGACACGGTCGCGCAGCTCCCGGTCGTCGGTGACCACCACGACCGGCTCGTCGGTGCCCTCCACGGCCAGCACCAGCTCGTCGTCCGCCGTGATGCCGGCTGCGGTGAACCGGACCTCGACGCGGTGCCGACCTGCCGGCGGCAGGCGGCCCGACGCCTGCTGGCCATCGAAGACCACCAGCGGTCGCCAGCGGTGCACCGCGACCGCGTTCACCAGCAGCTGGAGCAACCAGTCGCGCTGCCCCTCGAGGTCCCGCCCGCGCTGGTGCTGCCGGGTGACGTTGTACCCGTCGATCAGCACCCGTCGCCCGGGACCGAGCAGGGCCCGGGCCCACTCGGTCGTGCCGGGTACCAGCCCCCGGGGCAGACGGGTGGGCCGCCCGGGGACGATGCGCGGCACGGGCACGTCGGGGTCCCGGTCACCGCCGTGCGCCGTCTCCCGCTGCTGCTGCTCCGCCCGTCGTCGGTCGGCTGCCAGCCGCTGCTGTTCGCGGCGCCGCAGGTCCGCGTTCTCGCGGGCGAGCCGGTCGCGTTCGCTGTCACGTCGACGCTGGTGACGTTCCAGGGCGTGTTCGCGCGCGGCCTCGGCCTGCGCCAGTTCGCCGCGGGCGTGCTCGAGCTCGTCCTGCACCGCGCGCAGCTGCTCCTCGGCGGTGCGCTGGCCGGCTTCCGCCCGGGCGGCCCGGGCGTCGGCCCCCTCCGCGCGTCGCTGCCAGGTGTCGCGTTCCTCGCGCAGGGCCCGGGCCCGGGCGCGGACCCGCTCCAGCTCCTCCCGCAGCTGCGCGGACGTCTGCTCCTGCGCACCGGCTGCTGCCACCTCGGTGTCGGGCACGCTGGTCAGCTGGTCGGCGAACCCCTCCGGAAGCCGGTCGGCGATCGCACGCCACAGGCCAGGCTCGCCCTGCAGCGCGGCGATGACGCGCTCCCGACCCGTCCCGGACACCAGCCGGCCCGTGGGGGTGTCCCGCAGGGCAGCGAGGTCCGCGGGGAGCTCGGCGCGTGCGCGCAGCTCCGTGCGGGCGGCCACCAGCAGCGCCGCCCAGTCGTCGCTGGACAGCGCCGTGAGCGCCGCCGCGTCCGGGGCGTCGCCCGGGGACGATGCCGCGCCCGTCACCGCGGATCCGCGCCCGGCTGCAGCCCGGGTGCGGGCTCCACGCGCACGGTGTCACCGCCGGCGCACCACCGGCAGGTCACCGACTCGACGCGGGCGGCGAGGACCTCCTCCTCGTCGACCTCGCCGGACCCGCCGAGATCGAAGTGCAGGTACCGCCGCGTCCGTGCCGAGGTGACCACGTCGAAGCGCGTCACGTTGCCGCAGCCGTCACAGCGGTAGCGGTAGCCCGCCGGCAGGGGGCGGGACAGCTGGGGCGCGCTGGCCTCCTGGGTGACCGGGTCATCCACGGGGGGTATCACCGCGCATCGCCCCCTCGCCGGCGCCGGCGGGGAAGCCGCCCACCTCGAGCGCGTCGGGCACCGCATCGGCGTCGAGCGCCGCGATCAGCTCCCGGCAACGGTCCACGGCCGCAGCCACGGCGATGCCGTGGTGGCCGTCCGGGTAGGCGGTCAGCCGTTCGCTGGCACGTTCGAGCAGCGAACGCGCCCCCGAGGGGTTGTCGCGCTGGAGGTGGACGCCGGCCACGGCGATCTGGATGACCCCCTGCCACAGGTCGGCGTCCTGCTCGTCCGCCGCGTGCCACACGACCTCGAGACACTCGTGCGCCTCGAAGTAGCGGCGCTCCTCCCACAGCCGGACGCCCAACGCCAGGGCCTCCTCGGGTGTGGCGGGGTCATGCTCCTCGATGAGCGGCACACCGGTGGTCCCGTAGGGCAGCGGCCGACCGGTCCGGTCGCGCGGGCGTGCCTGCTCGGGCCGACCGTCCTCGCGACGGTCGCGTGCGGGCTCAGGCTCGACGGGTGCAGGCACGGCGCTCCCCTGGGACGGTGGGCCGGGTCGGTCGGGCAGGGTAACGGTGCGGCTACCCTCGCTCGCGTGCCTGAGCTCCCCGAGGTCGAGTCCGTCCGCCGCCAGCTCGCGCCGCATCTGACGGGGCGCCGGGTCGACGCGGTGTGGTGGGACCCGCACCCGCACGCGCGGTTCCACGCGGTGGACCGCCTGGCGGGACGTCACCTCACCGCGGTCCGGCGCCGGGGCAAGTTCCTGCTGCTGCCCCTCGACCCGGAGGGCAGCGGCGCCGCCCTGGAGCTCGTGCTGCACCTCGGCATGACCGGGTCCCTGCGCATCGACACCGATCCCGCACGGCCGCTGGCGACCACCCTCAGCCACGTCCGGGCACGCCTGGAGCTCGACGACGGCGCCGTCCTGCTGTTCCGCGACCCCCGGCGCTTCGGGCGGCTGTCGGTCGTGGAGGCCGGACGCTACGACGCCGTGGTGCCGACCCTGGCCCGCCTGGGACCCGAGCCCCTCTCCGACGCGTTCACGCCGCAGCACCTCGCCCGGGGACTGGCCACCAGCCGCGCCAGCGTGAAGGCGCGGCTGCTCGACCAGCGGCTGGTCGCCGGCGTGGGCAACATCTACGCCGACGAGGCGCTGTGGCGGGCCCGCATCCACCCGGCCTCCCGCCGGGTCGGCGCCACCCGGGCTGCGGCCCTGCACACCGCCCTTGTCGCGGTGCTCTCCGCCGCGGTCGAACGGGAGGGCACCACCTTCCGCGACTACCAGATGGTCAACGGCCAGAGCGGACGGTACGCGCAGCACCTCGACGCCTACGGACAGCACGGCCGACCGTGCCGACGGTGCGCGACGACGCTGCGGCGGATGGTCGTGGCACAGCGCACCACCAGCTACTGCCCTCGATGCCAGCGCATCTAGGACCGCGGCGGCTGGGCCGTGTCGCCCTCAGACGGTGCGGGAGGGGCGCGCCCGCAGGCCCCCGGCGACCAGCGCCTCGGCGAACGCCGCGGCCTCCTCGGGGTCGTCCACGCGGACGTGGATCGGCGGGAAGCTGAAGTAGGACAGGATCAGGCGGACGACCACCTCGGCGGCGGCCGCGGGATCGACCCGGCGCAGCTCACCGCTCTCCACCCCGGCCGCGATCAGCGAGGAGAGCAACTCCAGGCCGCGCTGCACCAGGGGGCCACCGCCGGCGGTGATGCGGGGCAGCAGGATGCCGGGTTCCTCGTCCCGCCCCTTGGTCAGGACCGGGTGGTCCACGAAGAAGCGGATGCCGGCCAGGAACGCCCCCTCGACCTGCCCTGCCGCCGAGGCGTGCCCGCGGGCGCCACGTTCCAGGGCCCGCACGAACCGTTCGGACTCCCGCTCGAGCAGGGCATCGATCACCGCGTCCTTGTTCCGGAAGTGCCGGTAGAGGGTGGCCTTGCCGGCACGGGCCTCCCGGGCGATATCCTCCATGGTGGTCTTGCGGATGCCGACGGCGACGAACCGGCGCGCGGCGGCAGCCAGCAGATCCTCACGTCGGTCGGCCCGACCGTTGCCCTGCGACATCCTGGCCCCTCCTGCGCAGCTCGATCGGTCCGGCGGACGGGTCCACCCCGTCCACACGTCCGGTGGCGCCGTGCCGCGGTCTGGCGGACAGTGTCGCCCGACGCGGGCAGGGCGCGGCCCTGCCCCTACCACGCCACCGCATCACCGCACCGCTGCCTCGCGCCCTGGCGCGCCCACCGCCACCCCGTCGCCGCTGCGACGTCGTGGCTCGAGCGCTCCGAACGCTAGTACCTCCTGCGTTGACCGGCGCACTCGACACGTGCGGGATGCTCCACCCAGCGGACCCATCGGAGCCACCGTGTCCTCCACCCCCGCCCTCCACGACCTCCTGCCCACCGGCACCTGGCAGCAGGATGCCGCCTGCCGCGACGCCGAGCCCGACCTGTTCTTCTCCACCGCCGAGGCCGACCGGGCGGAAGCGCTGGAGCTGTGCGGCTCCTGCCCCGTGCGGCTGGAGTGCCTCGAGCACGCGCTCGACACCCGCGAGGCGTACGGGATCTGGGGCGGCACCGACGAGCAGGAGCGCAAGCGTCTGCTGCGCCGTCGGCGCCGTGCCGCCTGACCCGGAGCGCCCCTGTCGCAGCAGCGTGCTACAAGGGTGACGAACGCACGTTCGTCTCCCTGGAGGGCCGCACGTTGTCCGCCCGCACCGTCCGCTCCGCTCCTAAAGCCGCCGCACCGACCGATCGAACCGCCGCCGGTCCGCGGCAGCTGACGCTCGACGAGCTCGGGACCCCGCTCATCGACACCGTCTTCGTCGTGCTCGACCTGGAGACCACCGGGCTCGATCCGGCCGCGGACCGCATCACCGAGGTGGGTGCGGTCAAGGTCAAGGGCGGCGATGTGCTCGGGGAGCTGCGGACCTTCGTCCACCCGGGCCGTCCCATCCCCACCCGGATCACCGCCGTGACCGGGATCACCGACGCGATGGTCGCGGACGCGCCCCGCGTGGAGGCGGTGCTCGACCACCTCCTGGGGTTCCTCGTCGGCGCGGTGTTCGTGGCCCACAACGCCGCGTTCGACCTGGCCTTCCTCCGTGCCGCCGCGACGGCCCACCACCGCGTCCGCCCGGAGCCGGTCGTGGTGGACACCGCTCGGCTGTCCCGACGCCTGCTCACCGATGAGGTGCGCGACCACCGGTTGGCCACCGTCGCCCGTCACCTCCGCGCGCGGACGACACCCGCGCACCGCGCGTTGGCGGATGCCCGCGCCACGGTGGACGTGCTGCACGGGTTGCTGGAGCGGGCCGGCACCCTGGGGGCCACCACCCTCGAGGACCTGGTGGAGCTCAGCCGCAGCCGGTCCCATCGCACCTACCGCCGGCGTGATCTGGTGGCGGACGCCCCCCGCAGCTGTGGGGTGTACCGGTTCCTGGACGGTGACGGTCGCACCCTGTACGTCGGGAAGGCCACGGACCTCCGTGCCCGGCTGCGGACCTACTTCGGTCAGGACCCGCGCCGCCGGATGGCCGACATGGTCCGCGAGACCGCGCGGGTCACCTGGCAGGTGACCCCGACGTTGCTGGCTGCCGAGGTGGCGGAGCTGCGTGCCATCCAGACCGAACAGCCGCGCTACAACCGGCGTTCGCGGCGCCCGAAGACCCCGCACTTCCTCGCGGTGACCCGCGAGCCCTTCCCACGGCTGGTGGTCACCCGGACGCCCGGTCCCGGCCACCTGACGGCGATCGGTCCGCTGCGCGATGCCGCCACCGCGCAGCAGCTGCGCGAGGCCATCGAGGAGACCTACCCGATCCGGTCCTGCACCACCCGGCTGCGGCGGGCCCAGGATCACCCGTCCAGCGTGCTGCACGACCTCGGACGCTGCGCGGCGCCCTGCGATGGCAGCCAGGACGCCGACGGCTACGCCCGCGATCTCGAGGAGGTCCTCGCCCTGACCGAGGACCCGGGCCCGCTCTTGCGTCGGTGCCGGGCCAGGATGGCAGCCCAGGCGCGCGCCGGCCGCTACGAGCGCGCCCGGGAGGTGCGGGACCGCTCGCACCTGCTGGCGCGGGCGCTGGTGACGCGCCAGGATCACGCCTGGCTCACCAGCGCGGCGCAGCTGGAGCTCACACGACCCGGTGCGCAGGGCACCGAGGTGGTGTGGCTCGCGCACGGTGCCGTGGCCGCCTCGGCCCTGCTGGCGCCGTCGAGCACCGCAGGCGGGCTGCGACCCCCGCCGGAGGCCGGCCGGCTCGACCTGCCGCCGGGCGACGCCGATCCGAGCTTCGCGGAACTGGACCTGGTGCTGGCCTGGATCGCACGCCACGACGTGACGATCCGCACCACCTCGACGCCGCTGCACAGCCCGGTCGCCGGAGGGGCGGAGCTGGCTGCGGAGCTCGCGGCGGCGCGCGAGACCGAGCGGATCGTCCGCCGCGACCGGCAGCTGCTGTCGGGCAGCAAGGTCCGGCGACGTGACCAGGGTGCGCAGGACCCCGACGACGGCGCCGGCCAGGGCGGCGCCGCCCGGCGCACGGGCTGAGCCCGGCCCGATGCCAGCGCGCTAGGCGACGGGTGCGCCGTCGGGCAGGGGCGCGTCGGGCGCCAGGAGATGCACCCCGCCCTGCGGTGTCAGCCCACCGAGCAGCAGGAACTCGCTCTTGAACCCCGCGATGCGTCGAACGCCGAGGTTGAGGGCCCCGACGACCTGCCGCCCGAGCAGGGCATCCGGCGCGTACGCCGTGATCTTCGCGCTGGTGCGGCGCACACCGATCACGGGGCCGAAGTCGACGGTGACCTTGTACGCCGGGTCGCGCGCTTCGGGGAACGCATCGACCGCGGTCACGGTGCCGATCCGCAGGTCGACCGCCGCGAGGTGTGCCGGGGTCACCTCGGGGAGCGGCGCGACGGCCTCCGGGGCGCAGGGACGGCCCTCGGGGTCGGGTCGGTGCCGTGGGTCAGCCACGCGTCTCCCCGGCGGCGAGTGCCTGCGAGGTCGCGACCCACCGCTGTTTGAGCGCCAGCGCGGCGCCGGAGCGCAGGACCTCACGTGCCTGGTCCAGCCCTGCGGCGAGATCCGGCGCCACGTCGGCGGCCACCAGACCTGCCGCGGCGTTCAGCGCGACGATGTCGGCGGCCGGTCCGCTGCTGCCCTCGAGGACCGCGTCGGCGATCGCGACGTTGGTGGCCGCATCGCCGCCGGACAGATCGTCGGCGGCCGCCACCGCGAGGCCCAGCGCCTCCGGGTCGAAGACGGTGTCGGTGACCACACCGTCGCGGACCTCCCAGATCCGGCTCGGGCCGGTGGTCGTCAGCTCATCGAGACCGTCCTCGCCACGGAAGACCAGGGCGTGGCGCCGCCCGAGGCGGGCCAGCGCCTCGGCCATGACCGGCGCCAGGCGTTCGTCGGCGACCCCCACCGCCTGGAACGGCACCCCGGCCGGGTTCGACAGCGGCCCGAGGACGTTGAACACCGTGCGGATGCCGAGCTGGAGGCGCACCGGTGCGACGTGCCGCATGGCGGGGTGGAACGCGCGCGCGTACAGGAAGGTGATGCCGAGCTCGGCGAGGCAGGCCGCCACCGCCGGTGGGGGCAGCTCGATCGCCACACCCCACCCCTCCAGCAGGTCCGCGCTGCCGCAGCGCGACGACGCCGCCCGGTTGCCGTGCTTGGCGACGGGGACGCCCGCGGCGGCCACGACCAACGCGGCCACGGTGGAGATGTTGAAGGTCCCGGCGCCATCACCACCGGTGCCCACGATGTCGACCACGCGAGCGCAGAGCGACGGGTCGATCGTGATCGGGACGGCCTCGGCCTGCATGGCGCGCACGAAGCCGGCGATCTCCGCCGGCGACTCCCCCTTGGCACGTAGGGCCACCAGCAGACCCGCGACCTGGGCGGACTCCGCGTCACCGCGCATCAGGGCGCCCATGACCTCGGCGGCCGTGTCCTCACCGAGATCCTCCGGCGACAGCAGGCGGGTGAGCAGGCTCGGCCAGTGCAGGTCGCTCACCGGTCGCTCCTCCTGCCGCGGGTCCCTTGGCGACGCGCGCGCGTCTCAGTCACGGGTGCGCAGCGCCGTGGCGACCTGCGCTGCAGCGGATCCCTTGTCGCCGTAGGGCACCAGCGCCGCGCCCTCCAGGGCGGCCACCCGCCGGGCGAGCACGAAGGGGTCGACGGGCTTGAGCAGGAGCTCGTTGGCACCCGCCCACCGACCGAGCCACAGATCCTGCTCCCGGGAGGCGAGGACCAGTGACGGGGCGGCCTCGAGCTGGCCGAGGTCGGCACGGGCTCTGAGGTCGTAGAGCACCGCGTAGCCCCCACGGGGCTGGAGGTCACCGTCCATGACCAGCACGTCGTAGCTGACGCCGTCGGTCAGGAGCCGACGCCGCGCCTGCTCGGCGCTCTCGGCCTCCTCCACCTCGATGTCCGGACGCAGGGCGAGCGCACTCGTGGCGCGTTGACGCTCCTTGGCGTCCTCGGACACGACCAGGACCCGCATGCGGAACCTCCGGAGGGGGTGCGGCAGGACCGTACGGTAGCCGTTGCGACCGCACCGGCGCCCTGCGGCACTCCAGGTCGGGCCGCCCGGCCGCGCCGGCCCCCGGTCACGTAACCTGCGCGGTGGGCGATGCCCCGAGTGCGAGGAGCCGGCGGTGGAGGACAGGCGCAACGACGCCGCGCACACCGACATCGGACGGTGCATCCTGGTTCCGGTCGCCAACCCCGCCTCGATGCGCCCGCTGCTCGAGATCGCCTCCCAGCTGGTGTCGACGGACGGCAGGATCGAACTGCTCACCGTCCTGCCTCCCGACGCTGGCGCGGATGCGCAGGCCGACGCCTGGCAGGGCATGGCCTCCGCGGAAGCGCTGGCCACCCGGCTGGGTGTGGCGGCCCACGGGGAGGTCCGCACCCATCCGGCGCTCGGTGACGCGGTGGTCGCGGCGGTGCACGAGCGTGGCGCGTCCCTGGTGCTCATGGGGTGGCGGGGAGCCACCTCCACCACCGACGTCTTCGGACGACTCATCGACCACGTGGTCGGACGGTCGGCAGCGCCCCTGGCGGTGGTGCGGTTGGGTGCGGCGCCCCATGAGCGTGTCGTCCTGCCGGTCTCCGCGGACCACCTCCTGCCAGGGGGCACGCGCGGGCTCGAGCTGGCCGTGACGCTGGCGCGACGGCTCGGACGTGAGGTGCCGCGTCCCACGACCGTGCTGCGCACGGGCACGCGTGCCGTGGAGCTGCCGACGACGGTGACGACGGTCGCCGACCGCGTGCACCACGACCCCCGCCGGACGCACCAGGCGGTGGCTGCCCTGGCACACCCCGGTGATCTGATCGTGGCTGCCGTCGCGCCCACGGTCTCGGGTCTGCGGGCCGCGACCACCCACCTCGCCTGGGCGGCACCCGACGCCACCCTGCTGGTCGCCATCGATGTCGGGCCACGTGGGGAACGATCCTTGGCGGCAGCGGTCGCAGGCGCCGGTCGTCCGGCACCGCCCGCCCCCCGCAACGCGCCGCAGGAGGCACCCGTGCGGGTGGTGGTGACGGTGCGTCCCCACGACGACGCCCGGCTGTCGCCGCAGCAGGTCGAGCGGGCGCTGACCACCTGCGGACGCACCGACCAGCTCATGGCGTGGTGGCCCGCCGGCGACGCCAACCCCCGGGTCCGGGTCACCGTCGAGCCGCGCACGCGCGAGCCGGACCGCGCGCTCGCACAGGTGATGGCTGCCGTCGACGCGGCCCCGGAGCTGGCCGGGGCGGAGATCAGCTACGAGCTGGAGCAGGCCGCCGGCGACGACAGCAGCCGTTCCGGCGTCGGCGTGCACCGGGACGGGCTCAGCGTGCTCACCAGCGATCTGGACCGGCACAGCACCACCCCGAACACCGGTTCCGCACCGTGAGCGCACCCGAGCCGGGCGCCGACGACCACCTGGTGGACGCCTCGGGACTGCACTGCCCGCTGCCGGTGCGCTGACTGGCCGCGCGGGTACCGACCGGTCAGCGCGCCGACCCCGCGCCACCCTCCTCCACGGCCGCGAGGAGCTCGCGGATGTCGGCCGCGACCGCAGCCGGCACCCGACCCCCGTCCAGGCGGAGGTAGGCCCTGAGCCCTTCGGTGTCGACGTGCAGGCGCCCCGCCAGCCACAGGGGTTGGACCGCTCCGGCGACCAGGTCCGCGCCGGCACACACAGCGGCCTCCGGTGGCAGCCCCGACAGGGCCCGCACCACACCGGGTTCGCGGCCGAGCGGCACCGTGGGGACATCACCGCCGCCGGCCCACCGCTCGGCCAAGGTGTCCCACACCTGCTCGTAGCACTCCCAAGCGGCCTGGCTGCCGAGGTGGTCGAGGTCCGCACCCGTCTCATCGTGGATCGCCGCCAGCACCAGGGCGTGTACCGTCTCGGTGAGCTCGCCACGGACCTGCTCCGGGGCGGTGAACACCCGCACCAGCCAGCCACGCCGCCCCACGGTGGCGGCCTCGATGCGTGCCACCGCCGCGTCCCGTACGCCATCGCTCCACAGCTCGCGCAGGATGCCGTCCCATCCCGAGGCGTCGTCCACCGCTGCGTGCTCTCCTCTGCGATGCCTGGCACGCTACCCACGACCGCCCCGTTCACCCCCTGCCGGAGCCACCGTGCCGCGTCTGGCCAGCGCTCGTTCGATGACCCTCGCGCTCTGCGTGCCGGTCATCTGGGCATGGATGGCGCTTCCCGCGCTCGGCCACGCCGCCGGCGAGCTGCCCCACGCCCGCCTCAGCGCCGAGGGGGAGCAGGTCACCGTCGAGTTGTCGACCGCACCCGATGACGCGGCCGATCTGGTGGTGGCGGCGGGCCTGTGGCCCGAGGAGGTCTTCCTCGCCTACCTCGACGTGCTGTTCGGCGGTGACCCGGGGCTGCTCCCCGATGACGCCGAGATCGCCGAGGTCAGCGCTGACCCGGCGCTGGCCGACTACCTCACCGAGCGGGTCCGCATCCGCCAGCAGGGCAACGACTGCCCTGGCGACGCCCGGGTGGCGGCGGATTTCATCGAGGACGGGGCCACGCTGGTCTTCACCTGTCCCGACACCGTCACCGAGGCCGAGGTCGACATCACCCTGCTGCACGACCGTGATCCGGCGTACCGGACCTTCAGCGTCGATGGGACCGCGCAGTACGCGGTGCACACCGCCGACCGCTCCGCGCACCCGTGGGACTTCACCCTCGCACAGCAGGCCGAGGGCGGGGTCTCGGTGGCCGTCCTGCTCGCCGCTGCCGGCGTCATCCTGTTGGGGGCGGCCGGGCTGCTGGCCCGCCTGTGGTCGCGACCGGCCGACGGGACGCCGGCCGAGGCAGGACGATGACCATGCTCATGGCGGTCACGACGCGCCTGTCGCCTGCCGCCAGCGCGAGCCGCGTGCCCTTCGGTGACGACGGTGCCCTGGAACGGGGTCTGGTCGAGGTGGTCGACCGCCTCGCCGAGGGTTCCCTGCTCCCGGTGGTCGGCGTGCTCATCGCCGCCGGTATCGGGGCGCTGCACGCGCTCGGGCCGGGGCACGGCAAGCTGGTGATCAGCGCCTACCTGCTGGGGGGCAGGGGACGCGCCCGCGACGCCCTGGCGCTGGGTGTGCTGGTCGCGGCGATGCACACCGTGTCGGTCCTGCTCGTCGCGAGCCTGCTCGCAGCGACGCAGCAGGCGGGCATCTCCGTGGTCGCCGACACCGTGACGCGGTTGCTGGCGGCCGGTGCCGTCACGATCCTCGGCCTGGCGATGGTGACCCGCGAGGTGCGACGGCGACGGTCACCGCAGCCGGCGGCGGTGGCGTCGACCGATGACCGATCAGCCCACAGCACCCATACGCACGCGCATGTGCCGCCGCCGGAGGTCCCGCCGCTCTCGCGCGCCGGGATCGCCGCGGTCGCCACCACGGGCGGGCTGCTGCCGAGCCCGGCGGCGGTGCTGGTGCTGTTGACGCTGCTCGCGCTCGGCCGGCCGCTGTTGGGCGTGGTGCTGGTGCTGACCTTCGGCCTCGGGCTGGCGGCGACCCTCGCCGGCCTCGGGCTGCTGGTGCTGCGCGGGAGGGCGGCGGTGCAGCATCCGTCGCTGCCGCAGGGTCTGCGTCGGGTGCAGCACGCCCTGCCGCTGGCCAGCGGGCTCGTGATCACCGCCGCAGGGTTGCTGCTGTTGGCGGGGCTGGCGAGCGGCTGAGTTCGGCAGCGGGTGTGAGGTAGGTACGCGTGAAGGTCTCGCCGTAGCGGTAGCCCCCCGATGGGGCGAAGGCGGCTGGTTCTCGGTCGCGGTCACCGACGGCGCCGTGCCGGCAGCGAGCTGGTCCTCGCCGCCTGCGTGCACCACCACCTTCGCGGCCTGGCTCCTCCCCGCCGAAGAAGCGCTCATCGGCCTCGCCACGTCCCGTCAGGCGTTGCCGTCCGGGACGGACCCGTCCGCAACGCAGCCGGTGCAACAGCATCCCTGCGGTCTGGTAGGAGCCGATCTCCAAGGTGCGCTGCAAGCTCAGCGCGGAGATCCCGTCCTTGCCCGAGGCGAACCGGCGCGCCGTGGATCTTCGTGACCGCCTCGCTGAAGCCGCCGAAACGAACGCGCACGGCGGCCACCGGGCTGCCATGCAACTACACACCCTGAACGTGCTGTGGCGGCAGGCGCTTGAACGACACCTTGGCGGCGCCATCGACGAGCAGGAGATCGTCCGAACCCGACCGTGGGACCTCGTGGCACGGCTCCGCGCCGACGGCAGGCTGCCGTCGTAACCGAACCAGGCCCGATCGTCCTGCGGCCCGTTCGCCGCATCCCCGGCAGCGTCACCCTCACGCTCGCGTCGGGCTGGATCCACCTGCGTGACAACCGCCTCAGCGGGGCGGAACACGGGCGTTATCAGCCCTTGGCTTGCAGCGTCTTCCTGATGTCCTTCAGGAGAAGTACGAGGTGCAGCTCGTCCGTGGGGCTGGGCTCGAACTCGGGGATGAGGTGGAGGTAGAAGCCGCGGGCCCGCTCGGACTCGCTGTGCACGAGCAGGCCACGGCAGCCGATGTCGTCGCTGATCGCAGCGACGCGCTGGATGACATCGCGCAGGAGCGCCGCGCCCAGGCCCTGTCGTTGGTGGTCGCGATGGACCCCCAGACGCGCGAGCAACGCGACGGGTTGGGGATAGTTGCCGGCGCCTTCGCGCAGCCGCGTGGGGGCGTCGTCGGCGTCGATCCGCGCCATCGTCCACGCGTAGTAGGCCACCACCTGGTCGCTGTCGACCGGGGTGACCACGAACGCCTTCGTCGTTCCCATGGCCATCGACTGGCGGGCATGGCGCACCAGCCACTCGGTCTGCTCGACGGAGTCGCAGACGAAGGCGTCGAGCTCGTGGGCGGGGCCGAGCGGCTCGGGCGGCCGGTAGCTCACTCCACGAACGGGGAGGGCCGCGCCATCAGCTCTTGCAGACCAGGCAGCTTTCGGGCCGGTCGGGAGTTGATCGCCTCCCACTCGGCAACCGCACGCTCGGACAGCATGAAGCGTTCCCGGTCGGCCATGACCCGTTGCGCGGCGAGCACCAGGCTGGACTCGGCGAAGTCGGTGAGGTTGCTTCCTGAGGCTTGCACGGCACGCTCGACCAAGCGTCGGGTCTCGGGCGTGGTGCGGAACTCGATCCGTTCGCCGCGAGCGCGCGTGCTGGCCATCGCCTTCGCCTTCCTCGCTCTAATGTCCGGCCAATGTACGGCCGTAAACTTGCGACGTCAACCTTGTGATGTCGCGACGATGCAAGGGGGTCGACAACTGCCGCAGCGACCTGGCGGATCCGGGTGTTTCGCTGCGGTCAGTGCTCCCACTCGACGACGGCTCGCAACTGCGAGGCGACGTTCCGCACGGAGCGCCCGGTGGTGCCGATGACGACGTCGCTGTCCACCGCTTCCAATGCCCTTGCGAGATGCAGCGAGCGATCCTCATGCCACGACGTGGCCGAGCCGATCTCGCGGCGGCGCACGCGCTGCTGCAGGTCGCTCTCGTCCGCGGTCAGTCGAGCGAGGGTGACGACAGCCCCGGGCACCGCCTGGTCGAAGCCGCGCAGTTGGCTGGTCTGCTCGATGACCCGCGCGATCATCAGGTTCTTCGCGCCCACGGCCGCGCTGTTGCGCCACACGGCAGCGAGGTTCGCCACCGCGAGCCGCTCACCGAAGGGGTCGTCAGCCGGTCGCGGGAACGTCATCGTCAACGCGTCGAGGTCGACCACCGAGTGCGCGATGCCATCCGTCTCGAGCAGGATGCTCAGCTCCATGGCGGCCGCGGTCTTGCCCACCCCAACGGCACAGGTAATCACCGGGGTGGGGATCGTCGCATCGCCTTCGACCGTGCGTCGGGTCACGCAACTCGACCGGACCTTGAGCGGCTGGACCATGCTCGCGGGCCGACGAACACGTCGTCACCGAGGTAGCAGTCACGGGCGTAATGCACCGGTTGGGATGCGTCCTGGTCTGAGCCCACAGCGGTCCTTCGCCGCGAGGACCGAGGTGGGAACGTGCCCGTGCCCGCTCCCGGACCTGGCAGATACGGCGGTTATGCACCGTCGGCCGTGATCTCGAACTCGGCGCACCGGCCGGGTGTCTGGGACGGTGCAGACGCGCCAGAGACCCGGTGTAGCGTCGTCGGGGACGGGGATCAGGTGCGGGTC
>PXDB01000031.1 GCA_003565155.1 Nitriliruptoraceae bacterium
GACACGCCGTCGAGGGTGACCGCCACCGTGCCAGGGCTGTCGGGGCGGATGATGACGTGGGGCAGCACCACCGGCACTGATACGGGGCCACCAGGGCGGCCACGGGAGCGGCGAGTCACGGCCGACCATCCGCGTGTTCGCTCCCGATCAACCATCAGAATCTCTGAACTCACGGAAGTCCGAGACCATCCTGGCGGTTGTATCGAACATCGTGAGCTCGGCGGGGTGGAGCTGATGCTGGACGACAAACGAGCGGTCGGTGATCTTCCATAGCCCTTGGCCGGTCCCAAGACTGGGGAGCAGGCGCTGCTCGGTGCCGGTCAGCCCGAGCGTCTGGCCGGTGGTGCCGAGCTGGTCGGTTTCTTGACGGTAGATGATCCGGGTCTCGGCGTTCGCGAGCAGCGATGACGCCAGGGCGTGCATGGCCGAGCCCTTGTCGCCCACGGTGTCGAGGTCGGTGAGTTTGTGGAAGATCAGCAGGTTCGCGATCCCGTAGTGCCGCGCGAGACGCCACTGCGCATCCATCCGTCTGAGCAGCGCCGGATGGCTCATGAGCCGCCAGGCCTCGTCGTAGACCACCCAGCGGCGTCCGCCGGCAGGGTCGAGCAGGGCAGATTCCATCCAGGCCGACGAGCAGGTCATCAGCACCGAGGTCAGTGTCGCGTTCTCGGCCACCCGTGACAGGTCGAGCGACAGCATCGGCAGGCCGGGGTCGAACCTCACCGTTGATGGCCCGTCGAACAGCCCGGCGAGATCGCCCGCCACCAGACGGCGCAGTCCGTGGCCGACGATGCGGCCGTCCTCGACCAGCCGGCCGTCGGGGTCCACATCCTTGTCGGGGTCAAGGATGCGGTCGACGACCATGGGCAGCACGGGTATGTCAGCGTCCGCGACGGTGGCACGAAGCGCGAGGTCGATGGCGGTGTGCTCGGTCGGCGTCAACGGCCTGGTGAGTACCGTCTCGGCCAGCGCACCGATCAGGTCACGACGCCGCGAGGCGACCTGCATCGTCCATGCCGCATCCGAGACGCCGGTGGGGCGATGCCCTTCGTCGAGTGGGTTGAGCCGGGCCGGCATGCCGTGGCCGAGCACGATGGCCCTGCCGCCGACTGCCTCGGCGACCGCGGTGTGTTCGCCCTTGGGGTCGCCCGGGACATACACCCGCCGGCCGAAGGGGATGGAGCGGGTGTAGAGCGATTTGGAGAGCGAGGACTTGCCGGCACCGACGATCCCGGCCAGCACCACGTTGGGGGCGGTCAGTACGCCGCGCTGGTAGAGCACCCACGGGTCGTACACGAACGACCCACCGCTGTAGAGGTCCTGGCCGACCAGGACCCCGTGCGGGCCCAACCCCCCTTCGGCCAGGAACGGATACGCCGCCGCAAGCGCTGCCGAGGTGTCCTGATGGGTCGGGATCCGTAGCCGCCGGTAGGCGCGCAGCGCGGCCGGGCCGGGTTCGCCACCGGCCGGGAGGTAGCCGGCGGCGCGCGCCTCGACTTTGTGTGCCTCAGCCTGTGCCTTGGCGTCCGCTTTGCGGGCGGCCGCCTCGACGCTCGAGATTCGGGTGGCGGCGCGGCGACGTTGGCGTCTGGTCCGGCGCCGCTCGGCGGCCGGTGTGAGCAGCACCGTGCTGCGAACCTTCGTCTCAACCATGCCGATGCTCCATCCTCAGTGTGAGACACCGGCCGGTTGCTGACGTGGGTCGGCGGTGCCGAACAGCGACGGCGGCGCCAACCGCCGGCCGGACCGCACGGCCGGGACACGATCCGGTGTCCGCTCGGCGGCCGGCCAGCTGATGTGTCTTGCCGGCTGGTGGGCTGCATCGACCGACCTCGCGGCACGCTCGATCTCCATCGCGGCCTGCGAGAGGTGCAGGGCGATATCGAAGGCGGCGCGGTAGCCGACGTCGCGGTCCCCGGCTGCATCGACCGCACCGTCGGCAGCCCGTTCGTGCCAGGCGGACAGCTCATCGAGCACCTGCCGCAACGCGACGAGGCTGGACGCCAACGAACCGATCATCGTCGCCGTCTCGGCCGGGCCGGTCATCGACCGGGTGGTGTGCGCCAGCTCGGCCAGCAGAACACGGACGGTCTCGACGTCGGTGGTCGCATCGAGCGTCACCATCATGGTCACTCCTCACGCCGTCGGGATCCGGTGCAGGAACAGCAGCAATGGATAGGTGCACCGTCAGCGCCAGCGAGACTGCCGACGCTTGCAACGCTGCGGTCAGAGGGTGAGCCCACCATCGTCGCTTGGTGTGGGCATCTCGCCGAACGATGTTCGCCCGGCCAACTGCCGCACCGCAGCTGACGACGGTGGGGCGGGCGGCTCGGGTTGCCAGACGATGCGGCCGTTGTGGCTCCATGCCGCCGAGAGGCGCCCGGAGGTCTGCTCGAGCAACGCCGCCGCCTCACGCAGTTCCGCAGCCGCGATCTCGGCTGCGACCTGGCTACCGAGCTCGCGAACATCCAAGGTGACGGCCTTGGGGGCGTGGCGTTCGTGGAAGTCGGCGAGCTGATCGGCCGTCTGCCGCAGCGACGCCAGAGACGCATGCAACGACCCCAGCACCGCGTAGGTGTCGCCCGGCTCCGGGATCGCCCGGGTGGCGTGCGCCAGACCACGCAGCGCCTCGCGTGCCGCATCAGCGGCCGGCACGGCAGGTTCGGAGCTCACCAGCTGTCCTTCCCTCGATCGGCCGTCCCCCGTGATGGAGAAGGCGCTCGACAGGCAGGTGCGCGCGGGTGACCAGCGGCCATCGCCCGCCCGATACCTGGGCTCGGCGACAAGTGGTGGGGATGGCAACCGGCCGTCGTTCAGCGCATCGCCACCTGGCCAGATCCGCCTCCGTCACCGCGCCACGCCGAGGTGACGCGCCTGAAGGTCCTGGTGCGGGCGTGCTGCGGCGCGGCTAGATGCCGCGGCAGAGCGGCAGGGCGGCCGCGATGAACGCCTGGGCTTGTTGGCCGACCAGCCGGCGGGTCTCACAGGACGCTTGGATGGCGGCCTGTTCGATCTCGGCCACCGCTGCGTCGAGCTCGTCGGGGGTAGCGGCGGAGATGGCGAGCAAGCCGGTGTAGCGCAGCACGCCGTGACCGGCGGTCAGCTCGGCCTCCTGTTGCAGCACGTCGCGGTACTCGGCGGTCTGTTGGGCGTCTTCGATCTGGCCGATTTTGGCCCGCTGGGCTGTGTCGGAGATGTATTCGGTCTTCTTGCGACGGATGTCGCGTGC
>PXDB01000114.1 GCA_003565155.1 Nitriliruptoraceae bacterium
CGAGGTCGAGGACGGCATGGTGTGGTCCGTCCTGGCGCTGGACGCCGATGACCTGCCCGTGGCGCAGAGCGGGGAGCGCCCGATCGCGCCGTGACAGGCTCAGCGGCGGCGGCCGCTCCCACGGGACCGCCCGCCCCGCGAGCCACTCGACCGGCTCCGTGAACCGCTGCTGCGGCTCCGGGACGCGCTCCCCCGGGACCCGCTGCTCCGGGACCCGCTGCTCCGGGACGGCCCGCCTCTCGTACCACCGACGCCACGGTTGCGGTTGCCCCGCATACGACCGACGCCGTAGCCGGCCGCCGCGCCCGGCAGCATCCCTCCGCGTCCCCGTCCCCGCCCCCGGTGGTAGCCACGCCGCCGACCGCCACCGAACAGCCGGCCGACGAAGCGGAAGACCGACAGCAGGACGACGAGGCCGATCACGGCGATGACGATCAGGGTGACCGACACCCCGCCGAGTCCGGGCAGGTCCACCTCGCCGTCACCACCGACGCCGTCCGCTCCGGTGCCCCCCTCCAGGAGATGCGCGCCGAAGGCCGCCGTCGCGGCCACGAGGTCGTCGTCCTCCGCGAGCACGTCCAAGGCACGGTCGACCGCCCCCGCGGTGTCGTGTCCGGCATCGTCGCTCACCCCACCGACCTCGGTGAGGGTGATGACCAGGGCCGCTCCACCACGGGCGTCCACGATGCGGTCCGCTTCGGCCTCCGCGCCCCCGCTCGGCGTATCGGCGAGCACCGACACCGACAGCAGCAGCCCCTCGGTCTCCAGCCGTTCCACCTCGGCGACCAGGTCGCCGCGGTCCACCTCGTCGGCGCCCTCCTCGACGACCACACGGTCGTCGGCTGCCTGTGCCGCCGCTGCCAGGAGCAGCAGCGCCATCAGCGAGCCGGCGAGCAGCAGCAGGGTGCGGGCGACGCGCCCCCCGCCGGGCGATGGCCTGGCGACGGTCTCTGACATCGGATCCCCCTGCGATCGCGCACGACGGACAGCAGCACCTGGTGGTGTGGCCGCCCGGCACGCTAGCGGCGCGGTCGGGTCTGCCGCCCGGCGTGTGCGCTCGTCCCGCCGCGTCGCGGGCCGGGCGTTCGGCCTCAGCGGCCGGCGCCGCGCATGGAGCCGACCAGCTGGTCATCCGGCAGGAACAACAGGCAGATCACCTCGCGGTCACCGGCTGCCCAGCTGTCCTCCGACGGGAACAGGGTGTCCGCGAAGATCTCCGACGTGTCGTAGGGGTGCTCCACGTAGTCCTCGAACCGGTCCAGGCACCCCTCCGCGGCCTGCTCCTCGACCTCGTCCACCGAAGGGAACGGTCCGTCGGGGAGGTCGAAGATGGCGAAGACCTCGAAGTCGTGCGGCTGCTCGCAGTCGAGGATGTCCACGGTGAAGACCTGCTCGATGGGCTCCGGCAGGTCGAAGCACTCACCGACCTCCAGGGAGAAGACGTCCACCTCCTCGGCCGGTGTGGGCTCCTGGTCCTCGGCGGGGTCCTGCTCCTCGGCGGGGTCCTGCTCCTCCGCGGAGGACGCCTCCTCGTCCACCGCGGGCTCCTCCTCCGCGGTGTCCCGTTCGCTCGAGGCGGCCTGCTCGCCGTCGCCATCGTCATCGCAACCGAGCAGCAGCAGCGACAGGGCCACGGCGGCGAACGTCAGGAGGTGACGGCGTCGACCCATCTCGAGGCTCCTCCTCTGCCCCGTCCCCCGTCGGGCAGGGGGTCTCGGTCGTGTCACGGTAGCGCAGCGGGGGGCACGGTCGATCGCGCCGTCGGCGGCAACGATCGGTCAGCGTCCCCGGCCACCGGTGGTCCGCCGGACCCGCGAGGAAGGGACGAACACCCCTGACGCGGGACACGCCGACGGTCCACCGTGGAGCACGCAAGGGCACCGTGCGCGTTCCACGACCATGGAGGAGGTCGCCATGCCAGCCAACCGTGTCCTCGGTCTGCTCCTGATCGCGCTGGGGGCCGGGCTGCTGCTGGTGACCACGACCGGAGCGGGCGGTGAGGTGCTCCTGGGGCTGGTGGGGGTGAGCTTCCTCGTCGCCTACGCGCTGACCCGCACCTACGGCTTCCTGATCCCGGGTGCGATCGTCACCGGGCTCGCCGGCGGGATCATCGCGACCGAACAGGGCGCCGACGGGGGAGCGGTCGTGCTGGGACTCGGCGCGGGGTTCCTGACGATCGCGCTCGTCGACCGACTGCTCGGCTCGGTCGGCCCCGGCTGGTGGTGGCCGGTGATCCCCGGCGGTGTGCTCGGGGTCATCGGGGTGGCCGCCTTGACCGGGATCGAGGACCTGCCGGCCTACCTCGTGCCGGTGGTGCTCATCGTCATCGGGGTGGTGTTGCTCTTCCGCCGCGCAACGGGCGACACCGAGGTGGATGGTCCACAGGCCACGACCGGAGAGCGGACGGGGTCGCGGTCCGACTAGATCCCGTTGCGGTGGAGCCGCTGCGGGATGATCCGCAGGATCGCACGCTCCGAGACGATCTGCTCCGCGGGGTAGTCCCGTCCGAGGTAGCGCTGGGCGCAGGCATCGATGTGGTCCCGCGCGGCCGCGCCGCGCACGATGTCGGTCACCTCCCCACGCGCCTCGATGTAGCGGTAGGGGTCGTCCGCCTGCCAGACCGTGACCGTCACCCGAGGATCCCGTTCCACGTTGCGGTACTTCGCCCGGTGCACCTCGGTGTTGATCAGCAGGTGCTCGTCATCGGCATCCACCCACATCACCTGGGTCTGGGGTGTGCCGTCGGTGAACAGGGTGGTCAACGCAGCGAAGTTGCGACCGGTCGCCAGCGAGCGGAGGTCCTCGTCGAGTGCCACGGTGGTCCCCAAAGGTCGGCGGGCGCTGCGGATCGGTGGCGCGCTGGCCTCGTCGCGTGGCCGCGTGGTGACGCCGCGATCCGCGGGGACACAGAGCCTACGTGTACCCCGCTCCACCGACGACCTGATCCCGACCGGCGCGTTTGCCCCGGTAGAGGTGGTGGTCCGCCCGCTGCAGCAGTGCGTCGAGGTCCTCACCGTCCCGCAGCTCCGCCACACCGAAGGTGGCGGTGACCGTCAGGCCTGCGGGGCGCAGCGCCGCCAGCGCCCGTCGGCAGCGCTCCGCGAGGGCAGCGGCGCCCACCTCATCCACCTCGACGGCCACGATGAGGAACTCCTCCCCGCCCCAGCGGGCGACCACGTCGGCGTCGCGCGCGTGCTGCCGCAGATCCGCGGCGACCTCGCACAGGACACGGTCACCGACGCTGTGCCCGTGGGCGTCGTTGATGCGCTTGAAGTGGTCGATGTCCCCGAGCACCACCGAGACCGCGCGTCCGTAGCGCCGTTGCGCCTTGCGTTCCCGCTCCATCACCTCGAGCGCGGCCCGGCGGTTGGCAAGGCCGGTCAACTGGTCGGTGCTGGCCAGTTCCTCGAAGGCCTCCGCGCGGGCCAACGACCGGTCCAACTGCTCCCGCATCGTGGCCACAGCCATGGTCAGGACCAGCAGGACCACCAGGAAGCCGTGTACCCGGGCGAGGTAGAGCAGTTCCGTTCCTGCGCCGTCGGGGCGCAACAGCTCCGGTCCCGCACCCGTGACCACCAGGACCACTGACGTGATGATCACGGCGATGCCGCAACGCAGGCCGAGCCGACGGTCCAGGAGGACGAAACCGGCGACCAGCAGCGCCCCCACCGACCAGTAGTGCCCGCCGGCGAGCACCAGCAGGTGGTCCTCGATCGGCCCGGCGAGGTGGAGGTGCCAGGCGAGCCGACCGAGGATCAGTGCGGTCATCATCGTGTAGACGAGCCGCTCGAACACCTCCAGGGTCAGCCATCGCCGAAGGAGCGCGATGGTCAGCGCGACCAGGACGAGCACGGTGAGCGGGTAGACGTAGGTCAGCACGAGATCGCCGGGTTCCCGGGTGGCCCAGCTCAGCCCGAGCGCCAGCGCCGCGGCGGCCAGGGCCACCACGTACACCCGGCGTTTGCGCCGCTCCACGGCGCGCTGCTCCCGGCTGGTGCCGGAGCCCGGCCCGACCGGCGTGGGTGGCGGGCCTCCACCGGGCCCTGCACCCTCCGTGGCCATGCTGACGTGTCCGGGCACGTGTCGGCGCCCGGACGACGCCAGCGAGCGCAGTCGCATCGTCCCTCCTGCGCCTCGATGTGACCCTACAAGAGTTGTCGGCGAGGCCCCGGGTCGAAGGTCCCCCGCGCGGCGACCTGCCTTCCCTGACGGCAGCAGGTGCCGGCAGCAAAGGACCGACGGAGATCGTGTCGCGCGGGGCCGGTCCACGGGACCTTACCCTGAGACTGACTCCGAGAACGAAGGTAGGTGGCAGGTGGACGTCGCGGCACCTGCGGTGCACCCCCGAGGTGCCGGGGACACGATCGCCGGGCCTCGACGTGTGCTGGTGTTCGCGCTGTTCCTCGCGTCGGGGGCCGCGGCACTGATCTACCAGGTGCTGTGGGCGCGCGAGCTCGGCCTGCTGTTCGGGTCGACGGCCCAGGGCGCGGCGATGACCATCGCCATCTTCTTCGCCGGCCTGGCGATCGGCGGGTGGGTGTGGGGCGGGCGTGCCGTGCGGATCGCCGATCCCCTGCGCGGCTTCGCCTGGTTGGAGCTCGGGGTCGCGGTCACCGCCCTCGGATTCCTCCTGCTCCTGGACGTCTACACGGCCGTGGAACCCACGCTCCTGACGGCCTTCGGTGACGGTGTCGTGGCCGACACCCTGACGCGCGCCGCCGTCGCCACGCTGGTGCTGCTGCCGCCCTCGGTCCTCATGGGTGGCACCCTGCCCCTGCTGGGGCAGGCCCTGGTCAGCGAGCGCCGTCCCCTCGGCCGCTCGGGGAGCGCGATGTACGCGGTGAACACCACCGGCTCCGCGTTGGGAGCGCTGGCGGCGGGGTTCCTACTGCCCGTGCTGCTCGGCTACCTCGGCGCCTACCTCGTCGCGGTCGGGCTCGACCTCGCCGTCGGTGTCGCCGCGCTGGCGCTCACGCAGCTACGGCGTCGGCCGGCGACGGACCACCGTGCCGACCACGCCCCGAAGGTCGCCGACGAGCCGCGCGTGGCAACCGCGGGCGGCAGCCAGGGCGACGCGGACGACCTCCCCGGTCCGACGGCCGGCGTGATCTGGGTGATCGCGTGGGCCTCGGGTGTCCTCACCCTCGCGGTGGAGGTGGTCTGGACCCGGCTGTTCGCCCAGGTCCTGCAGAACAGCGCCTACACCTACGGGCTGGTCCTTGCGACCTTCCTCCTCGCGCTGGCGCTCGGTGCCGTCGTGGCGAACGTGCTCAGCCGGTGGCGAAGCGCCGACCCGACCCTCGTGCTGGCCGGTGTCCTGGCGCTGTCGGCGGTGGTCGCCGCGGTTTCCCCGTGGCTGTTCCACACCCGCACCGACGGTCTGCGGCTGGTGGGCGGCACGGCGGCCTTCGGTGGGTACGTGCTCGAGGTGGCTGGCCTGGCCGTGGTGGTGATGCTGCTGCCCGCGACCGTCCTCGGCGCGTGCCTTCCCTACCTGCTCCGGGTCCTGCAGCAGCGACGCGGCGCACCGGGCGAGACGATCGGCCGGCTGGTGGCCGTCAACACCGTCGGCGGCATCCTCGGGGCCCTGGCCGCCGGTTTCCTGCTCCTGCCCGTCCTGGGCGCGTGGCGCAGCCTGCTGTGGGTGGCGGCCGGCTACGCCCTGCTGATGGCCCTGGTGCTGACCCGGCTGCCCCTCCAGGTGCCGGTCGTACGGTGGGCCGGTGCCGCGGCCGCGGTCGCGGTGGGTGGCGCACTGGTCCTGGTCAGCCCCGACGACCTGGCCGTCGTGCGCCTCGCCCCCGACGGCAGCGAGACGCTGGTCGCGGTCGAGGAGGGGCCACAGGCCACGGTGTCCGTGGTGGCCGACCGCGACGACGTGTTCATCCGCGTCGACAACCACTACACCCTCGGTGGCACCCGGGCCCTGGACGCGGAGCGCAACCAGAGCGTCGTGCCGCTCCTGGCCGCGGACCAGCCCCGGAGCGTCTTCTACCTCGGCATGGGCACCGGGATCACCGCCGGGGCGGGCCTGGCCTTCGATGTGGACCGCGTCGTGGTGTGCGAGCTGATCGACGAGGTGGTGCAGCTCGCCGCTGCCCACTTCGCCCCGTGGACCGGCGGGCTGTTCGACGATCCCCGTGCCGAGGTCCGCGCGGCTGACGGTCGCACGTGCCTGCGCCGCAGCACCGAGCGCTACGACCTGATCATCAGCGACCTGTTCACCCCCTGGGAGGCCGGCACCGGCAACCTCTACACCGTCGAGCACTTCGAGACCGCGCAGGCGCGGCTGGAACCCGGTGGTGCCTTCGTCCAGTGGGTCCCGCTCTACCAGGTCACCGACACCGAGCTCGGCGTGATCGGTGCGACGATGGACGCGGTGTTCGACGAGGTGACCGTGTGGCGCGGCGACCTCTACGCGGAGCGCTCCATCGTGGCGCTCGTCGGACGTGACGACCCGACCCCCCTCGACCCCGAGGTGCTGGTCGATCAGGGGCGGCAGCTCACCGACGAGCCGGTCAGCGACGCCTTCCTCGAGGCCATCGCCCTGCGGATGTACGTCGGCAACCTCACCGCGAGTGGGCTGTTCGCCGACCGGGAGGTGAACACCGACCGTCGACCGGTCATCGAGTACGGCGCGCCGGTCAGCCAGCGGGCCGTGCGGGCGGGGCAGGCCCGCTTCGTGGTGGGAGAGGAGCGCGAACGCTTCTACGGCGCGTTGGCGGCGGCGGTGCCGATCGATGCGGACCCCGCGCTGGCGGGCCTCGACGTGCGGCAACGCGGCTACGTGGCGGCGGGTCGGGCCTACTCCCGTTTCCGGCTCCTCGACCGGCAGGATCGCGGGGACGAGGCGCGGCCGTGGCTGGAACGCTTCCTGGAGCGCTCACCCGAGGAGGCCTCGGGCCCGGGCGATGTGTCCCCTGCACTGCGGCTGCTGCCCCGGCGGCTCCCCGGGGTGGAGGAGTGAGGCGCGGGAGTGCGGTGACATCGGCCGCAGGGGCCGGGGCACCGGCGGTCGTGGTCGCTGGTCAGTCCTCCAGCAGCCGCAGGACGGCACCGCCGTCATCGGTCCGCAGCGGGGTGATCCGGAAGCGGGAACCCTCCTGGCGTTCACCGCTCATCCCGCTGAGCACCCGGTGCAGCTCCTCCCCGAAGGTGCGCGCATCGGTGTCGCCGGCATCGATCGCCCGACGTACCGCCGCTCGGGCATCATCCCCGACCCTGAGTCCCAGGAGCCGGTCGCCCTTGTGCTGCGAGCTGCGGCTCAGCCAGGCCCGGTTGGTTGCGGCGACCGTGCCGTCGCCGTCGACCACGGCGACGGCATCGTCGAGCGCGTCCAGCACGCTGAACACGAACGCGTCACGGCGGGCGAGCTCGCGGTGGAGCGAGACCTGGTCCGCCACGTCCTCCAACCCGCACACCGCGCCGATGACCGAGCCGGAGGCGACCGAGAGCGGGGCAACCTCGACGTGGAGCCATGCACCGCTGGTGGTGCGGACGTCGAGCCGGTGTTCGCGACCCAGCTCCGCGGCCATCTGGATCACCTCACGCAGCGCGTCCGCGTCGGCCTCCTCCAAGCGGTCGAGGAAGCCGGTGCCGAGCAGCGCGCTCGAGGAGCTGTGCAGCAGCCCTGCGGACCGGGCGTCGGCGTACACGCACCGGCCGGTGAGGTCGGTGTGGAGCAACCCCGTCGAGCCGACCGCCCCCTGCCGCCCCAGCTCGGTGGTCACGTCGCGTTCCACGGCGACGTAGTGGGTGATGCGGCCCGTGTGGTCCTGGACCGGGCTGATGGTGGCGTGGTGGGTACGCAGCGCCCCGTCACGGCGCCGGTCGACGAGCTGTCCCTCCCAGACCTGCCCGCTGGAGATGGTGCTCCACAGCTCCTCGTAGAAGCGGTCGTCCTGGTAGCCGGACGACAGCAGGTTCGGTGTCGCACCGATCGCCTCCCGCTTCGAGTAGCCGGTCACCCGAACGAAGGCGTCGTTGACGTCGATGATGCGGCCGTCCGCGTCGGTGATGAAGACCACGTCCCCGCCGAGGTCGAGCGAGGTGACGTCGATCTGCGGCGCCCCTGAGGTGGTGCCGGCGCTCTCACCTGCGGGGGCGCCGATGGCCGCGGTCGCGCTGGACGTGACGTCCGTCGGGCCGGTTCGCGCCGGCGGTACCACGTCGGGGAACTCGTCTGGGTGCTCACCGGTCACTGGAGGTCTCCCTGCCGTCCTCAGGTGCACGGTAGGCCGTGGCGCCGCGGCAGGCACGGTGAAGCGCCACCGATCGGTACCAGCCGTCCACCTCGGGAACGCTCAGACCACCGCGCGTAGGTCCGGCACGTCGTCGCCTCGTGGCCTCGGCCCCGCGTTGCCTGGCAGGTGTGCCCACGCCAGCAGCGGGCCACCGAGCTGCCACAGATGGCGCAGGTCGATGCCGAGGTGGAACAACGGCACCAGCCGATCCGTGGGGCCCCAACCGAGAGGGACCGGGCCCACGCGCCCGACCCCACGACTGCCGCAGTCGATCAGCCGTCCGAGCTCCATCAGGCGCGCCGGCCGGGTGCGCTGGCCGGTGGCCAGGGCCGCGGCGTTGCGCCCGGCTACCGCTCCGGCCTGGCTGGCGATCTGCGCTGACATCGGCAGCGGCCGGCCGAGTACGTCACGATGGGCGGCGATGTCACCGGCGGCCAGGGTGCGTCGCAGGCCGGAGACCCGGAGATCGCTGGTGACGACCGCGCGGCCGTCCAGCAGCGGCGCCGTCGGCAGGAGGTCGTCGGCTCGGGCGCGCCAGCCCCCCGCCCACACCACCGTGCCGTCGAGCCGGCGGCCGTCTCCCAGCCGCAGCCCCCGCCGGTCGATGCGGACCACCTCGGTACCGAGGTGGAGGCGCACACCGGCGCGGCGCAGGATCCGCGTGGCGTCGTCACCGAGGCGTGGTGGCTCCGCCGGGAGCACCCGCCCGGCGATCTCGATCAGGTGCACGTCCATCTCGGGGCGCGTGGCCGCGGCCTCGGCCGCGAGCTGCACACCCGTTGCGCCGGCCCCCACCACCAGCAGGCGGGTGGCCCGGGCCAGGCGGCGCCGCAGTCGGAGCGCGTCGTCCGGGGTGTGCAGCGTGGCGGCATGTGCGCTGCTGCCGGTCACGCTGCCGGCGGGCGACCCCGAACCGACGGTGATCACCATCGCGTCGGCGTGCAGGGTCGTGGCATCGTCGAGGACGACCCGGCCCTCCGCATCGTCGACGCGCACCGCGCGCGCGTGGACCACCTCGACCCCGGTGAGTTCGCGCAGGGGGGAGCGGGCATCGCTGGCGCGCAGCCGGCCGGCCGCCACACCCGCGAGCCGGGGCAGGAAGCCGTGCCACCCGTCGTGGTCGACCACCACCACCTCGACACCGGCGGTGCGCTGCGCGGCCACGGCGGCATGGCTGCCGGCGTACCCGGCCCCGATCACCACCACCCGTGGCGCGGGGGAGTGCAGGGGCGGCGGAGGATCCTCGGTAGCCGGTCCGTCGCTCACGGGCACCTCCTCAAGGTGGGCGGGTCAGTGTGGATGAGTCAGTGTGGGCGGGTCAGTGCGGGTGGGTCAGTCGGTGGGACGCGGGGTCAGCAGCTGATCGACGGGGGCATGATCGTCGGTGAGCACCTGCGCGCCGTCGACGAAGCGTGCCAGGTCGGCGCCCGTGAGGAGTTCGTCGTCGCGGCCCCGGCGGCTGTTCTCCGCAGCGATGGCCTCCAGGGGCAGTGCCGCGTCGGAGGCGATGACCACGTAGTTGCCGCCGATGCCGGGCCGTTCGGGCCCGAAGGAGGCGTCGCGTCCGAGCACCGCGACGTGGTCGAACACCGCGGCGACCGTGGCGATCTCCGCCCGGAGGAAGCGCCGGGGGCCGTAGTCGATGACGTTCATCACGTACACGCCGTCGTCGGTGAGGCGGTCGGCCACGAGTTCGGTGAACTCCACCGTGGCGAGGTGCCAGGGGACCGCGACCCCGCCGAAGGCATCCCCGATCACCAGGTCGTGCTCGCTCGGGTCGCCCTCGGCGATGGTGGAACGGGCGTCACCGACGCGCACGGTGATGTCGTCCTCGAGCTCGAGCCCGAGCTCCGCCTTCGCGAGCTCCACCAACAGCCCGTCCACCTCCAGCACCTCGGAGGTAGAGCCCGGGTGAGCGGCGCGCAGGTAGCGCGGCATCGTGAACCCGGCACCGCCGATGTGCAGGCTGGAGAGCGGCTCGCCCTGCGGTGCCATCGCGGTGGTCACATCGGCGAACCACTGGGTGTAGGTGAAGTCGAGGTAGGTGGGATCCTCGAGGTCGACGTAGGAGTGGCGCAGCGTGTCCAGCCACAGGGACCGTCCCGAGGGGCGGTCCTCGTCCTCCACGATGAAGGCGCAGTAGTAGGCCGACTCGTGCTCGCAGGGGTGGGACGCGGCGAAGGAGAAGGCGCCTGCCGCCAGCACCCCGACCGCCGCCCCGGCGGTGAGGGTGCGTCGCCGGCCGAGCGCGAGCGCCGTGCCCACGCCGAGCAGGATCAGCGCCACGGCGGTGACCCGGATCACCGGCCGGGTGGGGAAGGCGGCGACCAGCAGGAAGCCGGTGGCGAAGGTGCCGACGATCGCGCCGGTGGTGGACAGCGCGGACAGACGTCCAACCACCCGGCCGGTCTCCTCCAGGCTGGCCAGCTGGATCTTGATCACCGCCGGGGTGACCGCCGACAGCACGGCGGCCGGCGCGAAGAAGGCGAGCACCGTCAGGGTGGTGGTGGTCAGCGGGCCGGCCCCCCGCAGCGCCACTCCGAGCCCGTCGATCAACGGGATCGCGGCGAACGCGAGCGCACCGCCGGTGATCAACAGCGGCGCCAGCAACCCGCGCGGGTCGCGCGCGTCGGCGGCCTTGCCCCCGAGCCACGAGCCCAGCGCGATGCCGCCGAGGATGACCCCGATGATGGCGGTGTAGGTCTCCAGGGTTGCGCCGACGTAGGGCGCGAGCAGCCGCGCCGCGAGGATCTCGAGGACCAGCACAGCGGCGGAGGACAGGAAGACCAGGGCGGCGGCGGCGAAGGGTGGCATGGCTGCCGGAGGGTACGGGGTGCGGCCGCTGCTGAGGTGGCCGGCGGGGGCGTCGAGGTGGCCGGTGGGGGCGTCGAGGTGGCAGGCTGTCGACGGTCATCAGGAGGGTGCGGTGCGCGCGGAAGGCGGCGGCGGTGGAGGCTGAGGAGCGGGATCTGGTCCTGCTCCACGTGGGCTTCGCGGTGGCGGTGGCCGGGGCGCTGCTCGCGCCGGGAGACCTCGCCCAGGGGTGGCGGATCTGGGGGCTGCTGCTCGCCTATGACGCGGCCACCCTCGGCCTGGTGTGGCGCGGCGGGCATCTGCGTTGGCTGCGGGTGTGGTGGTTCGCCGCGGTGACCAGCGTGTTCCAGGTGCTGCCCGATGCGGTGCTCGCGGCCGGGCTCGGGACCCTGACCTTCCCTGCGGACGGTGCCCCTGACATCGGGCCGGTCACCGCGTCCATGGCGCGGATGTGGACGGTGCCGCTGGTGATGATCGTGGCGGCAGCCGACGCTGCGGATCGGCGTCGGGGCACGGCGGCCGGATGGGTGGCTGCCGTCCTGGTGGCGGGGGTGGTGTTCGTCGGCGCGGAGGCAGTGCTGCCGCCGCTGGGCATCTGGGAGCCGGTCGGGGTGACGACGCTCGGCGGGTGGCTCGCGCCCTACGTGCTGCCCCCGGAGCTGCTGCTCGGTGCGGCTGCCTGGTGGGGCGTGCAGGTGACGCGGGAGCGGCACCCGTTGCTGGTGGTGCCGGTGGGGGCGCTGGTCAGCGTGCTCTACACCGGGGCGCTGGCCGTCAGTTGGCTGCTGCTGGAACGTGGGCTGCTGAGCTGAGCCGGCACCCCGCCCCCATCCGGGGCGATGGGCGCCGCATCCGGCTCGCCGTTAGCCTCCGATCGCCGACGACCACCTCGCGAACCGGGAGCCCCCAGTGGCCGAGTACTGCTACGTCATGAAGGGTCTGACCAAGACCGTGCCCGGGGGCAAGGAGGTGCTGTCCAACATCTGGCTGTCCTTCTACCCCGGCGCGAAGATCGGCGTGATCGGCCCCAACGGCGCGGGGAAGTCGACCCTGCTGAAGATCATGGCGGGGGTCGACACGGAGTTCGAGGGGGAGGCCTGGCCCGCGCGGGGGATGCGGGTCGGCTTCCTGCCTCAGGAGCCGGAGCTCGACCCGGAGCGGACCACCCGGGAGAACGTGCTGGCTGGCCTCGGCGAGGTCGCCGGGTTGGTGCCCCGCTACAACGAGCTCGCGGCCAAGCTCGGCGAACCCCTCGACGACGACGAGATGCAGCAGGTCTACGAGGAGATGGCCGAGGTTCAGGACGCTATCGACGCGGCGGACGCCTGGGACCTCGACCGCACCATCGAGATCGCCATGGATGCCCTCCGCGTCCCCGACGCCGATGATCCTTCGGTGCTCTCCGGTGGGGAGAAGCGCCGCGCTGCGCTCGCCCGCTTGCTGCTGTCCAAGCCGGACATCCTGCTGCTCGATGAGCCCACCAACCACCTCGATGCGGAGTCCGTCGCCTGGCTGCAGCGCCACCTGAAGGACTACGCCGGGATGGTCGTCTCCATCACCCACGACCGCTACTTCCTCGACGAGGTGGCGGAGTGGATCCTCGAGCTCGACCGTGGCAAGGGCTTCCCCTACCAGGGCAACTACTCCGGGTGGCTGGAACAGAAGCGCGAGCGCCTCGCTCAGGAGGAGCGCGAGGAGTCGGCCCAGCAGCGCCAGCTCGCCGAGGAGGCGGAGTGGGTCAAGCAGACCCCGCAGGGCCGACGGACCAAGGCCAAGGCACGGATCCAGGCCTACGAGACCCTGCTCAACCGCGACCGGCCGAAGCAGGTCACCAAGCCGACCATCATGATCCCCGACGGGCCTCGGCTGGGCAACGTGGTCGTGGAGGCTGACGGGGTCCTCAAGGGCTTCGGTGACAAGCTGCTCTACGAGGACCTGACCTTCTCGCTGCCGCCCGGCGGCATCGTCGGGATCATCGGGCCCAACGGGGCCGGCAAGACCACGCTGTTCAAGATGATCGTGACCGCGGCGGGCCAGGCGGGGTTGTTGGACGGGCCGCTGGAGCCCGACGAGGGGTCGGTGCGCGTCGGCGACACCGTGGAGCTGTCCTACGTCGACCAGTCGCGGGCTGCGCTCGACCCCCGCGTCAGCGTGTTCGAGGAGATCACCGGCGGTGGCGACTGGGTCCAGCTCGGCCGTACGGAGATGGCGTCGCGCGCCTACGTCGCCGCCTTCGGCTTCAAGGGCGGCGAGCAGCAGAAGGACGTCGGCAAGTGCTCCGGAGGTGAGCGCAACCGGATCCACCTCGCCAAGCTGCTGCAGAACGAGGCCAACCTGCTGCTGCTCGACGAGCCCACCAACGACCTCGACGTGGACACGCTGCGCTCACTGGAGGAGGCGTTGCTCGACTTCGCCGGGTGCGCGGTGATCACCAGCCACGACCGCTGGTTCCTGGACCGGGTCGCCACCCACATCCTCGCCTTCGAGGGCGACTCGGAAGCCACCTGGTTCCCCGGCGGCTACTCGGAGTACGAGGAGGACCTCCGCGCGCGCAAGGGGGAGGATGCGCTCAACCCGACGCGCATCAAGTATAAACCCCTGACCCGGCGGACCAGCTGAGGCGACCTGCGGGGTGCCGCGGTCGTGGTCGCGGCGGCACGGTGCGCCAGGCTGCGGTGATCCGCGGGACGCCGTGGCGGTCGGGTAGTGGCGGTTTGGTTGGGGCGGTCTGGTTGGGGCGGTCGGGTAGGGGCTCCCGGGTCTGGTGGCGGGCCGGAGATGTCCCCCTCCGTCGCCCGACAAGGCCAGGAAGCCAGGTCGGGGTGCAGAGCGGGACACGGGCGTCCCGTTCGGTATCCCGACCTGGCGCGCCGCGCGTTGCCGGAGGCCGGCGGCGTCCCGTCCGGTACCCCGACCGGGCGCGCCGCG
>PXDB01000120.1 GCA_003565155.1 Nitriliruptoraceae bacterium
CATCCTCGACGAGCGGTTCGCCCGCGGCGAGATCGACGAGGACGACTACCACCGCCGACGGGACCAGCTCGAGAGCTGACCGCGTCACCCGCACACCTCAGCCGTCACCTTTACCTGGAACTCGCGATGGTCCGGCTCCCACCACGCAGGGAGGGACACCAACCGCGGGGCCGTCGGAGTGATCCGAGGCTTCCGAACCCCGGTTCAGGCACAGCACGAGGTGGGCATCTGGCCGCGGAACAGCTGGGCGGCGAGCCGCAGGCTCTCTGCCATCGTGAGGTAGGGGGCCCAGGTGTCGGCGAGGTCGTCGGTGGTCATGCCGGCGGTGATGGCGTAGGTGGCGGCCAGCATCATCTCCCCGGCTGCGTCCGCGAGCGCGTGGACACCGAGCACCTTGCGGTTGCGTGTGTCGGCGATGATCTTGACGGCGCCGCGGGTGTCGCGGTTGGCGAGGGCTCGAGGCACGTCAGTCAGTTCGAGCAGTCGAGTCGTCACGTCGTGTCCGCGTCGCCGGGCCTCGGTTTCGGTCCAGCCGGCGGAGGCGAGC
This sequence comes from Nitriliruptoraceae bacterium, assembly GCA_003565155.1. Lineage (GTDB taxonomy): Bacteria > Actinomycetota > Nitriliruptoria > Nitriliruptorales > Nitriliruptoraceae > T1Sed10-7. Next base: position 548 of record PXDB01000120.1, read on the forward strand.
TGGGGGCGGGTGAAGGTCACCGACGGCATACCGGTGTAGTCCACCCGCTTCGTCGGGGCGTCGGCGGTCAGGGCGTCGGCGGCCAGGGCGTTGGCGGCGGCGACACGCCCGGACGCGGCGGCCACGTAGACGTGCTGTGGCGCCCCAGAGACGTCTCCCGCGGCGTACACGGCCGGGTTGCTCGTCCGCTGGTGGGCGTCGACGGCCACGAAGCCCCGGTCATCGACGTCGACGCCCGCGGCGTCCAGGCCGAGCCCGTCAGTCTGCGGTCTGCGGCCGGTGGCCACCAACAGCCGCTGCCCGTGGACACGCCGGCCGGAAGCGGTGGTCACCGTCACCCCACCCTTCCCGGATGCGACGGCGGTGGCATGCTCCTCGATGACCGTGAGGCCGTCGGCGACGAGCACGTCGCCCAGCCTGGCGGCCAGGTCGGGGTCGCCGTAGGGGGCGACCCGGCCGACCAGGGTCACGTTGGTGCCGAGGTGGGCGAACAGCTGGGCCTGCTCGAGCCCGACGTAGCCGCCGCCGATCACGACCAGCGAGGTGGGCATCTCGTCCAGCTCCATCGCGGTGGTCGAGGTCAGCGGCTCCACCTCCTCGATGCCCGGCAGAGCCGGGATGTGCGGCGCGGCGCCGGTGGCGATCACCACCCGGTGAGCTTCCAGCGCGGCGCCGTCGACCTCGAGAGACTCGGGGCCGGTGAACCGGGCGTGGCCGGGCACGATCTCGAAACCGTGGGCGTCGGCGATGTCGGCGTACTTGACCTGCCGCAACCGCCCGACCAGCTCGTCCTTCTGCGCCACCATCGCGGCCAGGTCCACCTCTCCCGCCGAGGTCGGCACCCCGGCGAACGGATGGCGCAGCGCCGTCTGGCGGGCCCCGGCGGCGGCCAGCAGCGTCTTGGACGGCACACACCCGACGTTCACACACGTGCCGCCCAGCACCGACCGCTCGATGGCCACCACCTGCGCGCCGGCACGTCGGGCCTCGATCGCCGCCGCCATGGCCGCCCCACCCGAGCCGACCACTGCCAGATCCACCATCGCCATCGCACACGCCTTCATCGTCTGTTGGTACGACGGTAGACCTTGCACCACACTGCAAGGTCAAGCCCCAACGCAAGAGGTCGTCCCGTGCGGATCGGACAGCTCGCCGACGCCACCGGCGTCACCGCCTCCACCCTGCGGTTCTACGAACGCCGCGGACTGCTCCCCTCACCCCAGCGCACCCCCGCCGGCTACCGCAGCTACCCGGCGCGAGCCATCGACCGGGTGGCGTTCATCCGCCGCGCCCAGGCCTGCGGGCTCACCCTGACCCACATCGCCGAGATCCTCGCGGTCCGCGACGACGGCCACGCACCGTGCCGCCACCTCGCCGGACTGGTCGACACCCGTCTCGAGGACATCGATCGCCGCATCGCCAACCTCACCCGCACCCGCGGCGAGCTCCATCAGCTCCGCAAACGGCTCGACCGCCTCGACCCACGCGACTGCACCCCGGACGACATCTGCACGGCCGTACCTCGATCCGCCTGAAGACCCGCGATGGGTGCTGGTCCCGCAGGATCTTCAACATCGCGCTGACCCGCGCCAGCTCGTCGATGAGCTTGTCCAGGTGGCGGGATCTCCCGCATGGTCGGCTCCTCGAGGTCTCCCGACCGGACACCGCAGACCACACCGGTGATCAGCGCCCGCGACGGGTTCGGTCGGGGCGTTGGCGAGGAAGTATCGACATCCTTGTCACTGGGTTCGACCAGCGTCGGGTGGTCATCGCCCGTCGTCGGGTGTGACGGCCCGCAGGTGGCGCACGTTCGAAGGGCTGTCTCCGAGCCTCTGGTGGCGCAGCATGCGTAGGTGGCCACCGAGGGGTCCCGGCTGGTTGGCGGCGTAGAACACGGCGCGGCGACGTCGCGACGCCGACGGAGGACGGTCTCGGCCAGCAACGCGACCGTCCGCCAGTGGCCGTGGCCGCGACCGGTGGCTACGTCGACGAACCGGTCGTAGGTGCGGGTGGACACCAGCACGCACAGGACGGCCTGGCGGGCCTGGTCGGCCTGCCACCGTAACCGCGCGCGCGGCTCACTGGCGCTGATTGGCAGGCCACTGAGATCTGAACAACCACGAGAGCAGGGCCCAGGTTCCTTCTTAAGCGCTCTTGACCACAGAAGCCGTTGACATCCCAAGCAGCCGAAGACAAAAACAACTACCTGCCGGTAGTATCCCGGTTCCGGTCGCAGCCTCGCCGCGGGGCACGAATCGATGATGCGCGATCGGTAGGAGGCGCCGCCATGCACCAGCGTGACGCCTCGCGGCGCGCCTTGGCACGGCAGGCGCTTGACCTCGTGGCGGGCCGGTGGGTGTTGGAGGTCGCCGAACAGCTCGCCCAGCGTTCGCCGATGCGGTACGGCGAGCTGGTAGGGGCCATCGCGGACATCGCGGAGGGATCGCTGTCACGCACTCTCCGCCAGATGGAGCGGGATGGGCTTGTGCGCAGGATCGCGCAACCGACCATGCCGATGCAGGTCGACTACGAGCTGACGCATCTCGGCAGCAGCGCTATCGACCTGCTGGACGTACTGGCCGCCTGGACTCGCGAACACGCTCACGGCGTCGAAGCGGCGCGCGAAGCCTACGACGACCCCCAGGATTGAGCGCTGCACTCGCTGACGGCCGCAGCGCACGGGGATTATGTGACGTAACGCGAGGGGGCTGCTACCCGTAGGCGGATTGTCTCGGTAGGAGTCCGAGTCTTGACCGGCCAAAGCGCTGCTTCGGGGCCGACCAACGGGCCGGCCGGCACCTCGGTGGGCGCGTTCCCGCGTCGAGCGAGTCCAGCGGGGATGGTTCGTTCGACGGGACCTCGTTCGTGTCCTCGACGTGGTGGTGTGGGCAGCACAACTGCGGTCCGGAGTGAACACCTACTTGGCGACGGTTGCCCGTGCCGGCCGTGTCGAACGTGTCGAACGTGCCGATCTGGGGTCGTTCTCTCCACCGACCAGTTGTCGGAGTGTCCGCGAAGGGGGGCCGCGTGAAGACGTCGGCCCCAACGCTGCGCCGTCGTACGACCGGTCGCGAGACGCCGGAGTCGATGCCGCAGCCGGTACGTCGCCGTCGACCGTTGCTCGTCGCGGCTGCGGTGCTGCTCGGGGTGCTGGTGTGGCTGGTGGTCGCCGCGGGGCTGGAGCGTGCGTCGGCGCGGGTGCAGGTGTGGAGCGTTGCCGCAGAGGTCTCTCGCGGTGAGCTTGTAGAGCAGACACACCTCGTGCCGACCGAGGTCGCCATCTCGGATCCGGCGGGCGTGCTCGCCGTCACTGATGTGCGCGCCACCGAGCTGGTCGGCGGGCTGTGGGTAGCGGATCTTCCGGCCGGGGCGCTGATCTCGCCGGGGCTGGTCATGGAGCGTTTGGAGGTAGCTGGCGACCAGGCGCTGGTGGGACTCGCGCTGCCACCGGGAAGGTGGCCTTCAGCGTCGTTGCGCGCGGGCGACACGGTCATGGTGGTGGGGACCGGTGATGCGTCGCGCGTCCTGGTCGATCGCGCCACGGTGGATAGCGTGACGATGCTGGGCGACGCGGTCTCGGGGACACGGCTGGTCACCGTCGCGGTGCCGCATAGTGTGGCCGCCGAGGTGACGGTAGCCGCGGCTGCCGGCGAGGTTGCACTGGCGGTCGTGCCGTGAGGCGGGTTGCGGTCGCGTCGTTGGCCAGCTCGCCTGGGGTGTCCACTCTGGTGTCGGCGATGGCGGTGGCCTCCACATCTCCGCTGTTGGTCGTGGAGTGTCCGCCTGATGGCGGGGTGCTGGCGGTGCGGTGGGGACTACCGCGTGAGGTCACGGTGACCGATCTCGCGGCCGACACCGATCCACGGGGTGACCTGTGGGAACGAGCACGGCCGTGGGTCGGCGCGTCCCGGCTGTTGCCCGCGGATGCCTCGGCGATTGCGGCACATCGCACGCCGGTTGCCCGCTACGTGGCCAACCGGCTCGCCTCGGCGGACGTTCCGGTCTTGGTTGATCTCGGCAGGCTGCGTCCGGACGACGCGACGCTCGCGCTGCTCCGCGAGGTGGATCGGTTGTGGTTGCTGCTGGAACCCACGGTCGAGCATGTCACCTCCGCGATGTCGTGGCGGCCGCTGCTGGAGCGCACCTGCACCGTCGAGCTGCTGCTCGCCGACCGCCCTGGTTCGTCCGGTCGCTATCCGCCACGTGAGGTCGCTGGCACGCTGGCCTGGGACTGTCTCGACACCATCGGCCACGACCGGCGGGGTGCACTGGTACTGCGCGGCATCGGCGCCCCGAGTCCGTGGCTGGTGCAGCGGCTGCCGCTGGTGCGCCAGGCCCGCCAGCTGCTCCAACAGGCCGGCATGCACCAACAGCAGGAGGCCGGGGTGTGAGACATCTGCTGGCCGAGTGGTCGAAGCCCGCCGTGCGACAGGTCGTCACGTGGGCGCTGCCCACGTTGGAGCGACGGCTGTCGGATGCGGTCGATGAGACCGAGCTTCGCGGCGCGGACCTGACCGAGCAGCTCGCGGTGTGGGTCGCGGAGACGGTCAAGGACTTCCGACGGCAGAGCCTGTCGGGCGAACTGACGGCGCTCGATGCGGGCGAGCGGGTGCTGGCTGCGGCACGGCAGGCACTGCTGGCGGAGCTGGCCGGTCTGGGTCGGTTGCAGCCGCTGCTGGACGACGTCGAGGTCAACGACATCCACGTCGTCGGTCACGACACGGTGTTCGTCATCATCGCGGACGGTGCGAAGGAGCCGATGCCGCCGGTTGCCGACTCGGACGAGCAGCTGATCGAGCGGTTCCAGCGGGTCGCCGCACGCGGTGCGACGGCCCGGTCGTGGGATCGTGCGCATCCAACCCTGGATCTGCGGCTGGCGTCCGGACATCGCCTGTCGGCGGTGATGGAGGTCACCCCTCGGCCCACGATCACCATCCGCCGCCCGTCGTGGACGCTGGATCGCCTCGAGCAGCTCGTCGGGGTGGGGTCGCTGTCGGAGGAACTGACCAGGTTCCTCGGCGCGGCCGTCCGGGCGCGGCTGAACATCGTGGTGGCCGGCGGGCAGGGCGCGGGCAAGACCACGCTCATGCGCGCGATGCTAAACGAGGTGCCCGGCGAGGAACGCATCGTGACCGCCGAGGACGCGCGTGAGCTGCGCCTGGATGAGCTGGTCGACGCCCACGGCACCAGGTCGCACCCGGATGTGGTGTCGCTGGAGACCCGCGAGGCCAACTCTGAGGGCGCGGGGCGGTTCAGCCTGTCGGACTGTCTGCACCTGGCCAAGCGTCTCAACCCGGACCGGGTGGTGGTCGGCGAGGTCCGGTCGGTTGAGGCCGGACAGATGGTCGATGCGATGCTCGGCTCCGCGGGCGGGTCGATGTGCACCGTCCACGCGTCAGGCTCGCACAAGGCGATCGGCCGGTTGCGGTCGCTGATGACCCTGCACGGCACGCTCGGTGAGCAGGCCGCGATGGAGCTGCTGTGCGACGCGGTCGACCTGGTCATCTATCAGGCCCGAGAGCCGGCAACCGGGCGGCGGTATGTCGCCGAGGTGGCCGAGGTCTCGATGGCGGACGGGCAGGTCACGTTCCACGACATCTTCGTGCCCGGAGCGGATGGTCGCGCGGTGCTGCGTGGGCTGCCGCACCACCTCGGCGAGCGGCTGCGCCCGTTCGGGTACACCGGCTCGCCGGCGACCAACGGGCAGGTGGTCCGATGACCCCGCAGTTGTCCGGGCTGGTGGCGGGCGTCCTGGCTGCGGTGACGTTGCTGAGCGTGACCGCTGCGCTCACCCCGGCGAGGTCGGAGGTTGTCCCGGTCGCACGCCGCCGGCTGCGTGGGACGATCGTTGCGCATCGGCGTGGGTTGACCGCGGTCGCGGTGGCGGTGCTAGCGGTGGTAGCGACCCGGATGGTGGTGGTCGGTGTCGCCGTTGGGGTGGCGCTCTGGCTCGCTCCGGCCATGGTCGCGAACGCCAGGCAACGCACCAGCGAGCAGCAGCTGCTGGAGGCGATGCATCTGTGGCTGCTACAGCTGCGCACGGTGCTGGCCGCCGGCTCGGGCCTCGAACAGGCCATGATCGAGGTCGCGACCCTCCAGCCAGACCATTCACCGCTGGCGGTCGCTTCGGCCCGGCTGGCCAACCGGGCGGAGCGGCTCGGACCGATCCGGGCGCTACGGCAGTTCGCGGTCGAGGTCGACAACCACATCGCCGACGCTGCGGTGACGGTGCTCGTCAACGCGCTGCGGCGGCAGAACGTCGGCGTCGCCGACGCGCTCGACGGGCTGCTGGTATGGGCCGAGCACGACGTCCGCCAGCGGCGTGACATCGACGCCCGTCTGGCATCGGTGCGGACCCAACGATGGATGATCGTAGGCATCTTCGCTGCGCTCGCCACCTACTTCACGGCCGCGAATCCTCAGCTGATGGCCATCTACGCCACCGTGCTGGGCCAGACGGTGCTCGCGGGCATCCTCGCCGTGGCGGGGCTGTGCCTGTGGATGCTCGAACGCATGGCGCGCGTTGGCTGGCCACAGCAGTTCTTCGCCCAGCGAGAAGGCGTGGGCGGATGATCGGCCTCGGGCTGCTCGTCGGCGTGCTGGCCGCCACCGCGGTCGTGGCCGCCGTGGTCGGGCTGACACCACAGCCGGCTCCGCTGGCCGACCGGGTCCGCACCGCGCTCGAACCCAGCCAGGACCGGAGGGCGGCCAAGGGCCCCTTGGCACGGTGGCAACGTCGGCTGATCCCGATCGACGACCGGCTCGACGCCGCGTTGGCGATCACTGGCGTCACCATCGAACAGCTGCTGATCCGCCGTCTGGCCTGGGCGGCCGGCGGGACGCTCGTGCCGATGGCGTTCTGGCCGGCCGGTCTCGCCGCGCTCGGCACGCCCTGGCTGGCCGCACCGGCGGTCGGTGTGGTCGGTGGCGCGGCGGGTTGGTGGCTGGCGGTCCACGAGCTGCACGATCAGGCAGGCAAGCGGCGCCGCGAGATGAGCCTCGCTCTGGCGGCCTACCTCCAGCTCGCCTCGACCATGATCCGGGCGGGCACCGCCGAGGAGCAGGCCCTGCGTGACGCGGCCGCCGCAGGGTCGGGGTGGGCGTTCGAGACGTTGCGCCGGGCGATGGACCGGGCCGTCACCTCCGGCGCCGCCCTGTGGCAGACCTTCGACGCCCTTGGGGCCGAGCTCGGGATGGTTGAGCTGCGCGCGCTCGGCGCGGAGCTGCGCATCGCGGGCCGCCAAGGATCGTCGCCGGCCCGCGCGCTGACCACCCGTGCCGCCGAACTGCGTGAGGAGGAGCTGGCCGCCCAGCTGGCCGCCGCGAACCGGGCCGAGCAGCGCATGGCGCTACCGCTGGTCGGGCTCGGACTCACGGTGGTGGTGTTCATCGTCTTCCCTGCCTTGGCGACCTTCATTGACTTCTGACAACCGACGCGTACCTGCACACCGACAAGGAGAAGACAGATGCACCGTTACTGCCGCACACCACCGTCCGCGACGCTGGTCGCGATGACCGTCACGTTGGCCACGCTGCTGCTCGCCCCCATGTCCTCGGCGGTCCGGTGGGCGACCGCGGCCGGCGTCCGGCTCCGCGACGAACAGGACGGCGTGTCCGAGGTCGTCTCCGGGCTGCTGCTGGCTGGAGGGATCGCGCTGATCGTGATCGTCGTGCTCGGCATCATCCAGCCCTGGGCCGAGAACGAAGCCAACAACCTGCCGACCTCCGGCGGCTGAGCTGATGGCCCGGCCCCGCCAACGTCACGCTGCCTCAGCAGCGGTACCTGGCGGTGGTCTGCGGAGTCGGCTGGCCGCCGAGGACGGTGCGTCCCAGGTCGTCCAGCTCGTCCTGCTCATGCCCCTGCTTGCGCTGTTGCTGGCGCTGGTGCTGCACCTCGGCCTGTTCTTAACCACCCGCCAGGCGGTGATCACCGCGACCGCCGAGGGGCTCAAGGAGGCCACGCTGTACGGCGCGGCCCCGACGCTCGACGGCGAGGCACGCGCCCGGCAGGTACTCGCCGACCACTCGACCGCGACCGGCGTGACGGTTCAGACCCAGGTCGATGACCTGGCTGGCACGATCACCCTCACGGTGCGGGCCGACGCCCCGTCCGTCGCCCCTGGCCTGCCGCGAACCATCCGGCATACGGCGACCGGAACACACGAACGGTGGTTGCCATGACCCACCGCGCCGTCGAGGCTGGGTCGATGCTCGTTGAGGTCGTGCTGTACGTGCCGTTCGTCGCAGCGTTGATCTGGCTGGTGCTGTGGGCGGGCACCGCCGGCCAGACGCCAGGCGAGGTCCAGCTGGCCGCCTCCGACGCCGCACGGTCGGCAGCGGCATCCCGTGACCCGTCCGCCCGTGCCGTGCGTGCCCACCATCTGGCGGCCGGCCGGCTCGATGGAGTGTGCGACCAGCTCGACGTCCAGACCAGCCAACAAGGGCCGGTGATCGAGGTCACGGTCTCCTGCCAACTGCGCACCGACCCGATGCGTGGCCTGGGGGTCGACGCTCGCACGTTCGACGCGACCGGGATCGCGACGGTGGACCGGTTCATCGTCGAAGGGGCCGTCGATGTTGGACCGTGACCGCAGTGGCGACGAGGCCGGGTTCGCGACCGTGTGGATGCTCGGCCTCGCCACCGTGGCGCTGCTGCTGGTCGCCTTGACTGCCGACGGCGCACGCGTGCTCGCGGCGGTCTCCGAAACGGGCGACACCGCCCGTGCCGCAGCCCGTGCGGGCGTCCTCGGGGTCGATCCGGCCAGCCGCACACTCAACCCGGCGTTGGCGGACGACGAGGCACGCGCCGTGGTCGCCGCCCGCCAGATGACCCCGACCGCGGTTGTGGTCTCGGCCGACGGCAGACAGATCGCGGTGACCGTGCAGACCACCATCGACCTGCCGCTGCTTGCCCTGCTCGGTGTCCCGACGCGCACGGTCAGCTCGACCGCCACCGCCACGGTCCTTCAAGGAGTCGGCCCACCATGACCAAGCCTCGCCCCCGACGCCTCGCCGCGCTGTGTGCCGCCATGCTCGTCGCCGTCGCCTGCACCTCCAACGATGACGATGGCGACGCGGCACCGCCCCCACCACCCGCAACCGAGGACAACGACAACGGTGCCGAGGTAGCGCCGGCCCTCGACGAACAGACCGCTCTCGGACAGTACGTGGCGTTGCAGCACGCCATCATCCAGCTCGCGCCGACCGACCCCGGCGACATCGACATCGAAGCCGCCGGCGACAGGATCGTGGCGGACGGCTCCCCGGCTGCGGAGTTCCTCACCGACCGGCTGACCACGATGGCCGAGACCGGGTTTGGCCCGTCCGGCGAGGTCATCGACGCCGAGGTTCTCGAGCTGCGCGACGCGGGAGCGCAGGCGTCGGCCGCGCTGTGTGTGCTCCAAGAAACCGCGCCGGTCGAGGTGTCCACCGGCGAGCCTGCCGAAGGCGCACCCGAGCAGCCGGAGGCGCGTTACCTGCGGATCGACGTGGCCTACGTCTACGCCGAGGGTGACTGGCTGATCGAGGAGCTGCCCGGCCTCGAGCACGACGGTCTTCCCGACGACTGTGTCCCCCCCACGATCGTCGAGGCTGTCCAAGCCAACTGGGAACGCTACGTCGAAGCGTTGGCCGGTTGGATCGACACGTCGTTCGCCGTCGAAGCACGGGCACCGCTCCAACCGCTGGTCACCGAGGAGCACTGGCAGCAGATCGAGGCCACCGAACCCCAGGAGCCGACGGGATGGGTGCAAGGCAAGATCGCCTACGACCTCGAGCTGCTCTCCGCCACCCGCACCGAGGTCGTCGGAGAGTGGTGCATCGACGGAAGCCGCGACCCTGACGCGACCACGCTGCGCAACGGTGAGCTGGTCGACAACGACACCCGCAGTGTCATCCATGCCAGGTGGGAGCTCGAAAACGGCGAGTGGCGGTCGGCGGAGAACAACAAGGCAAAGGGTGACGGCGAGATCCTCGCCGGAACGGTTGACGCTCCGGAGGGACACCGATGCCTGTGACCCGCATCCTGCTTTTGGCGGCGACGCTGCTCGCAGCTCTCGTCGTCCCTGCCATCGCGGAAGCAGCGCAGTCCGACGAGTGTGTCGAGATCACGCAGCCGAACAACCGGCCGCCTCCGAGCGAGGTGACCGTCGGGATCTACTGCCCTGGCGATGATGACCGTGGCAGCCCGCCGTCAAGCACGCCGATCGGCGGAGGCGGAGGCGGCGGCGGCGGCGGTGACGGTCCGAGCTGCACCTGGGAGCCCAGCCCGATCCACGAGATGGAGATCCGACCCAACGGGGAAGCGTGGTGGCGCTACTACTACGACTGCGACGACGGCACCCTGGGCGACACCTGGCTGTGCACCAACTGCGCCAGCCCGGCCGACGAGCCCGATGACGAACCGGACTGGGTAGCGATCCAAGCTGACCTGCTGCTCGAGGCCACCGCGTCACTCGACCTGCCTGGCCCGCAGCTGCGCCACCTGTACGACTCCGCCCCGGACGGCCGTGTGCTCGGAGTGGTGCGTGCAGAGACCTGGTGGTGGACCGAGACCTCCGCGCCGGTCACCGCACGCGCCGGGGACGGTCCGCTGTGGGTCGAGGTGACCGCCGTCCCGGCGGCGTTGGAGGTCGATCCGGGCGATGGTGGTCCGCTCGTGTCGTGCCCGGATGGTGGTGTCCCGTACGACTTCGGTCGCGCCTACCACGACCAGGAGGGCGGCTCAGACTGTCTGCACGTCTACCAGCAGACCTCCGCCGGCCGGCCCGACGGGGCGTTCACGGTCACCGCCACGCTGCACTGGGAGGTGCACTGGGTGTCGGGCGGTCCGATCTCCGGCGCCGGCAGCCTGCCACCCGACGCCACGACCGCGACGTTCGGGCTGCCGGTCGGGGAGCTGCAATCGGTCATCTCCCGCTGAGGAAGGCTGTGCGATGAGTCGTTCGCGTGCCGCGATCAAGCTGGCAGGCATCGTGGCTGCGCTCGCCGCGGTACCGACGATCCTGCACACGATGGTGGGCAACCCGCTTCCCGCCTGGCCGATCGACTGGGGCCTGGTCGCCGAGTCGCTGGCAACCGGCGCGATCGCGACCTCGACCTGGCTCCAGGTGGTTGCCGTCGCAGGCTGGCTGCTGTGGAGCTACCTCGTCATCGCGCTCACCGTGGACCTGGTCGCCACGATCCGCGGACGGCGTTCTCCGGTCCGCGCTGCGGCGGTGCGGTGGTTGGCGTCCACCATCGTGGCGTTGGCGACCCAGCTGTCGACGGTCAACATGGTGGCCTCGCCCACGCCCGCCACGATCAACGTCCAGGTCGCTCCTGCGTCCTACGACCCCACCGACCCCGTTGATCTCCGCCCGGTCGGCACGGACGTTCCCGAAGGGATGCGGCTGCTGGTGGTGTCCGAGGGCGATTCGTGGGCGGGGTTCGCCAAGACCGCGATCGGCGATGCGGCCGCCGGACCGGAGGTCCGGACGCTCAACGACGGCCGTGATGTCGGTGGCCGCGTGCTGGACGGTTCGGAGGCGTTCGTGGAAGCCGGCTGGCACCTGGTCGTACCCACAGCCGGGCCGCCCACACCCGTCGTGCCCACGACCGACGAGAACGTCGACGGCGCCCAGCAGCCGGCAGGGCGCGAACCCGACGGGCCGGTCGGCGACCAGGCGTGGACGGTCAAGGAGGGTGAGCACTTCTGGTCGATCGCCGAGACGACCCTCGAGGACGCCCGCGGCGCACCACCGTCGGAGGATCAGACGGCGTCCTACTGGCGCAAACTGATCGAGGCGAACCAGGACCGGCTGCTCCCACCGCATGACCCGGATCTGATCTACCCAGGTCAGAGTCTGGTGATCCCCCCGGTCGACACGTCCGCGGCCGTGCGGGCGGAACCGGACGCCGAAGGTCGTCCGCGCGACGTCGCTGATCCCGAGGCCCCACCCGAACGTTTTCAGCCGCAGCTCCCTGACCGGGCCGGGCCTCAGTCTGGCGCACCGTCGGACAACGGCAGCGGTCCAACCGCCACAGATGAGGGCACTGCCGATGCCGACGACACCACCGCATCGGCCGCAACCGACGACCAGAACGGTAACGGTGCGCACGGTGACGAGCCGGACGACGGCACGGACTTCGACGAGGTCGAGCTGAAACGGACGGCCTGGGGCACACCGGTCGGCCTGGCGACCGGCACCGGGGCAACGATGCTGCTCGCCGGCGGCGTGCTGACACTGCTGCACCGTCGCCGACGGATCGCGCTCCAGCAACGCCCGGTAAAGGTTCGGCTCCCGCCACTCACCGACGAGCAGACCGCGCAGATGGCGCGTCTCGATGCGGCAGCCGCGCCCGGTGAGGTGCTCGATGAGCTTGCGGATCTGCTGTGCTCGATCCCCGAGACCGTCGACCCGATGCTGGTCGCCGCCAACGATGACGGGTCGGTGACCCTCACCTTCGAGGACGACGACGGGCTCCCGACCCCACCGCCAGCACCGTGGGCGGACCACGAACCCGCCACCGACGCGCTGCCGCGGTGGACCGCGACCCTTGGTGCCCGTGGCCCGCGACGGTCGATCGGCCTGCCGCTGCTGGTCACGCTTGGTCGCCTTGAGACAGCGACGGTGTTCGGCAACGTGGCCGCGATGCGGCTGCTGGCCGTCGGCGGCGATGACGTCTCGGCGGTTGGTCGCCAGCTCCGTGCGTTCGCGCTCGAGGTCGCGACATCGCGCATCGCCGGTCCGGTTCAAGTCGCCGTCGCCGGCGAGGCTGCGAGCACGATGATGGATCAGCTCCGCCGGACCGATGACCCCGATGCAGAGGTTGCGGCCGCAGCCGACGAGGTCGGACAAGGCATCATCGCTGAGGACCGGGTCCCGCGCCTGATCGTCTGCCACGAGGCGGCCTCTGTCCCGCCCCTGCCAGAGAACGTGGACCTGGTCGGCATCATCACCGACGACACCGCGGCGGCGACGGGGGTCCGGTGGCGGCTCCACCTCGACGGCAACCGCCGGGTGCTGCACCAGCCCGATGGCCGCAAGGTCGTGCTCGACAGCCCCGACTTCGACCCTGACCTGGTGACCGACGAGCTCGCCGCTCTGGACCTCTGCGACCTCGCGCCGAGCGAGTCGGACCACATCGACCAGGAGCTCACACCCGACGAGCGGGACACTGGTGTGCGCGGCTGGTGCGAGGTCGCACTGCTCGGACCCGTCACGGTCACCCTCGGCGACCAACCACTTGACCTCTCCCCCATCCTGAGCCAGGTCCTCGCCTTCCTCGCCACCCACCCCGACACGACGACCGAGCTGCACGAAGACGCCGTGTGGGCCG